>JAMOQH010000135.1 GCA_027064085.1 bacterium
TTTTCTTTCATCTATATTAATCATAGTAAGTCCATCTGAATAAACTGATTTTACTATTTTTCATTAAAAATATCAAATTTATTTATGATTTCATCTTGAAAGATTACAAAAAGTAATTATATTAAGTCAACTTAGTTTTTAGGAGTTAAATATGATTAAACGAAGTGAAGTAAAAAAAACAGATATGTGGAATGTATCATTAATTTATAAATCAGATGATGATTTTTTAGCTGAATATGAAAATATAAAAAGTCAAATATCTAAATTAGCTGATTTCAAAGGAAGTTTAAATAATTCGGAGAATATTAAAAAATTTATAGAAGAAGACATAAGAATATCAAGAATTGTGTCAAAACTAGCAATTTATGCTCATATGAACCATGATACTGATACTAAAAATGCGACTTATGCTGATTTTAATGCTAAAATAGAGAGTTTAGCCAATAAAATGGGAGAAATAACATCATTTTACAGACCTGAATTACTTTCAAAAAGTGAAAATTTTTTAAATGAGCTTAAAAATGACCCCGAAATGTCTTTTTATAAACAATATTTAGATAATATTACTAGATATAAGCCTCATACCCTAAGTGATGCCGAGGAAAATTTACTTGCAATGAGCAATGAAGCCCTTGAAGGGCCAGCAAATGCGTTTTCATACTTAAATTCGGCTGATTTAAAGTTTGAAGATGCTATAACAAAAGATGGAGAAAAAAGGCCTTTATCTCATGGAAGTTTTGGTATGTATTTAATTGATGATGACAGGGAATTAAGAAAAGATGCTTTTGTAAAAATGCATCAATCATATAAGAATCTTGAAAATACTATTGCTGCAATATTTAGTGCTAATATTAAAGGTGAAATTTTTGCATCGAGAGCTAGAAAGTTTAATTCAGTGATAGAAGCAAGTTTATTTAGTGATATGGCTCCGTTAAGTGTTTATAATTCTTTAATTGAAGCAGTAAATAAAAATTTACCAATTTTACATAAATATTTTGATTTAAGAAAAAAGGTAATGAAATTAGATGAGATACATTTATATGATATGTATAAGCCTATGGCAGAAGGTTTTAACAAGAAATATACCTATGATGAAGCTCTAGAAATGGTTTTTGAGGCCTTAAAGCCTCTTGGGGAGCAATATATTTCTGATTTAAAGGCAGGTATAGAAAGAGGTTGGGTTGATAAATATGAAAATGAGGGGAAAAGAAGTGGTGCATATTCAACTGGTTGTCATGATACTGAACCTTTTGTTTTAATGAATTTTAATGGAACTTTAAATGATGTTTTTACATTAGCTCATGAGTTAGGACATTCAATGCACAGTTTTTATTCTAGAAAGCATCAAGAACCTTTATACAGTGGATATAAGATTTTTGTAGCAGAGGTGGCAAGTATATTTAATGAAACTTTGTTAACTAAGTATTTACTCCAAAAAGCAGAGTCTAGAAATGAAAAATTTGGTTTATTAAATAAATATTTAGAAAGTTTTAGAACAACTATGTTTAGGCAGGTTATGTTTGCTGAATATGAGCAGTTAGTTCATCAAAAAGCAGAAGAAGGGATTCCTTTAACTGTTGATAAATTAAATTCATGGTATTATGACTTAAATAAAAAGTACTTTGGAGATGAAGTAGTTGTAGATAAGGAAATTGAAATAGAATGGGCAAGAATACCTCATTTTTATTATAATTTTTATGTTTATAAATATGCAATTGGTTTTGCAACAAGTTCTGCATTGGCTAAAAAAGTTCTTGAAGGTGGAAAACAGGAACTTAATGAATACCTTGGATTTTTAAAAGCAGGTAGTAGTGATTATCCTATTAATATTCTTAAAAAAGCAGGTGTTGATTTAACAACTCCAAAGCCCGTTGATGATGCAATGTCATTATTTGCTGATACTTTAAAGGAGTTTGAAAAATTAATCTGATTTAGATATTCATACCCTTGCTGAATAATTTTACTTTATAACTTTATATTTCTTATTTTCTTTTTTTATTGCCTTTTCTATTTGCTTTTTAATAGCTTTAGTATCTTGTAAATATATGCCAGAATACCCTATTGCTACATCAGAATAAAACTTAGCTTTTTTTAAGAATTTTAGCTTTCTAAAACCATCTTTTTGTTTTCTCGATAAAACATAATAAATTCTCGCTAAATTATAGTAAGACCTCTGATTTTTTTTGTTATATTTTAAAGATTCAAAATATTCGTTTTTAGCTTTTCTATACTGACCTTTATTAAAATAAATATCACCAGTATTATTATAAAATTTAGCCTGAGGGTCTTCTGTAATTACTTTGTAGGCTCTCATTTGTGTATGTTCGCCTTCTTCATCTGAAATTTCTATAATTTTAGGTTTAGTACCGTTGTTGTTATATAATTCAGCAATCTCTTTTTTATTTAGTTTAGAGATTTTATTTCCTTTTTTACTCATTCTATATGCTTTTTTTCCTATTTTTCTTTTTAATGCTTTTAAAAACTTTGAATCGGAATATTCTACTTTTATATAGAATTTTTTGTATTTACCATTTGGGTATATTAACACTAAAGTTGGAAATCCAGTAATTTTATATTGTTGCATTATTTTTTTTACAATATTTGATTTTGATTTACTGCCAATATTTATTGCTATTTTGGTAAATCCTTTTAAATACTCTTGAACTTTAGGACTAGCCAATTTTTTATCCATTTTTTTACAATAAGGACACCAAGTTGCATAAACATATAAAAGAATTGGAACTTTGTCTTTTTTAATTGTTTGTATCTTGGTTTTATAGGCAAAAGAACTATTTAACCAATTAACAGGAGGGGTCGCTTTTATTAAAAAGGGGAGTGAAATAAAAAATATGATTACAATTAACATTCTTTTCATATCTAAATCCTAAAAATTATATAATTTAAGATAGCTTATTTAGTAAAAAAATTCAATTTTTATTTAGAACTTATAATTTATTGAGCATTTTAAGTGAAAACCTTCTAAATTTTTTATATTAATTTTTCCTTCTTCCTGAGTATTTTGAGTATAAGTAATAGATATTGGAATAACTTGAGATAATAATAAATTTAATTTTAAGTTATTGATTTTAAAAGATATCTTTGCTGACAGATGTATTAAATGAATTGATATATCATTGTTATACATAATTTGATTCTGTTTCGCCATACCCAAAAAACCTGCTTCATAAGTTTTAGAGTTAGGGTGTATTATTGTTAAATCATAAAAAATTTCAGGAATAAAATTTAATTTGTTATTAAAAAAACTTAGTTTATTTTTTATTCTTGAGATATATCTTTTATATTCAGGTTTAGATGAAAAATTAAATCTTCCTCCTACCCAAGAACTTTCATCATCTGTAAATGGCCATGATTCAATATTACCATAAAAATAAGAACTTATTTTTTGATAAAAAATATCTATGCTTAATGTAGTGAATCTTTTAAATATAAAGCCTAAATTATAACTATAATTATTATAATCTTTAACTATAAATTTTGAGAATTTTACATTATCGAGTTCGTTTTTTATATCTGCAGAAATAAATTTCTCTAAATAATTAAAGTATATTGAATAATTTTTAAAATTAACTTGTGTTTTTAGTAGAAATTCATTTATTTTGCTTGTTTCTTCAATTGTAAAGTCTTTTTTGGGTAAATTTAATGTTTTAATGTTTGTAATTGTATTTGTGAAATTTAATTTAAGTTTATTATATAGATTTAGGTTAAATCCAAGTAGTTGGAATTTTTTATTATAATTATATGGAAATATAAAATCTTTATTTTGGGTAATTAAGTTACTCAAAGAAGAGTCTTGCTTTTCATATTTTGAAAAATAGATTTTATATTTTATATTTTTAACATCAAAAGTATAATTTAAATAAACTCCGTATTTAAGTTTGTCCTTTGAATGAAAATTAATATTTAATATTCCTTTTAATGAAATATTATATTTTAATATTCCTGATTTTAGTTCTAAATCATCTTTTTTTGTATTTTGTTTTAAGTTAAACTCGTTTGTATTGTAGTTAAAATAGTTATATTTTCTTTTATAATCAAAAGAAAATAAAATAAATTTATATTTGTAATTTCCTAAAAACTGGTTTTCATAGTTGTATATTTTGATATTATTTCTATCTAAATTTTTGTTAATGTTTAATTTATAAGAAATATTATTTATCTCTTGTGATTCTAGTGGAGTGTCAATTTTTATATATGGATTAATAAAATTATTTGTAGATTCATTTATAGGAAAGAAAGAGTATATCAAGAACAGAATGTTGAGCATTTTACTAAATTTCTAATTGAAGACTTATTTATCACCTGCCCATTCACAATAACTATCTGTATTGCAAGTTTCGTTACTGTCACAATCGGTATCATTTGAACATCTTTTACCGTATTCACAAATATTTTCTGTTGAACAATGTTCTCCTGAGCTACAATTTGAATCTTCACTACATCTAGTACCATTTGCACAATAGTTGTCTGTTCCGCAATGTTCGTAAGTTTCACATTCGGTATCTGTTGAACATGCTTTTCCATATTTGCATGTAAAATCTTTTGTACAGTGATAATATGGGTCTCCGTCATAACATGAAACATTTGCTGAACATTCGTAAATCTCTGTAAATAATTTGATATCTTCTTGAGAAGGATTTCCTGCTAATAATCCACCAAATGTTGTATCAGGAAAGATTAAACTTACTCTATTTTCTGCAACAAGTTTTACTTTTAATTCATTATTTTCAATTGAAACAGTGTAATCAGGAAGGAGTGCTTTTAGGTCAGTAGGAGCATTATTAAAGAAATTTGATATTGTAAGACTTAAGGCAATTCCATTGTTTTTTAATTCATAAGGATTGTTTAAAGCGTCTTTAATCTTTAGTAAATTATCCTTAAATTTATATATATTATCAACTGTTTTAGCTGTATTTTTTATTAAATCATTATCTTGGTCATCTGTTTCTGCTAATAAAAATTCTATAGCATCAAGAGCTTTGTTAACTGCTTCATTTGCTTTATTGTGTGCTGACACCATTTTTCCTGCATTAAGAAGTGTAAGGAAGTTAGAACCTTTGGTTAAAGCATTTTTAATTCCTTCTAGTGAGTAATCGTTAAGGTCTATTTTATATGCTTGTGTTAAATTAGTTCCTGCTTTTACTGACAGTAGAATTGCATGAAAAGCTTTTATTTCAGTCATATCAAGCTCAAAAGTATCTCCTTCTGTTTCATCATAAAATTCAGGTGTTATTAGATATACATAGTTTTTGTTTTCAGGTTTATCAAGAATGGCCATTCTATCTAATGAATAGTCTATTGCTGGAATAAATGCATTATTTATAAAATTAGAGAATTTTAATCTTGCTTCTGTTAATGATGCACTATCAAGATCAAAATTATTATTTACATTCCACCACGCATTTCTTAGTTTAATAAATTCAGGGTCTTTTAATAAAGCTAAAATTCTTGAAATTGCTGCACCTAATTGAGCATCTAAATTACCTGGGTCTGCTTCAATTGCTTCATTATAAAGATTATAGGCGTTTGTAAAGTCAAAACTATCCATATCCTCAGGGTTTTCAATACCTGAATTACAGTCATCTCCACTGCATTCAGTTGTTTCTGTTTTTTCTTTTACTATCTTTAAGGCTTTTGTAAAAGCATGATTTGCAAGCTCTGTTTTCATTTTTGATTTTTCTGGATCTACTTTATCAGAAGTTGAGTCAGTACAGCTTGTAATGATAAACAATGTAGTTAGTACTAAAACGATTATTTTTTTCATGTTAAACTCCTGTAAATAAAAAATAATAACACAAGGTAGTTAAGCAAATGTTTTTCCTATTATTATTTATTTAATTTTATCTTGTTGTAATATGTTGATAATACTTGTTTATTTTTTTTATTTCCGTGTTTAGTGGTTTCATTATTTTTTTGTTAAAAAAAATAATGAATATAAATGAGGAGTAATGATGACATTTGTGTCTTAAAAACTGACTTGATTCACGACATTTTTGTCATTTTTGTTTTTTATCAATTTTATAAAAGCACTTGACATTCTTTAAAAAATTAATATACTTAATCTTGAAAATGGTTTTCATTTTCTTTGGAGGGTATATGACTGTATATGATTTAAAAATTGGAGATAATGCAAAAATTATTAATTTTTTAGCTGGTAGAGAATTTAGAAGAAGATTGGTTTCTCTTGGAGTAACAAAAGAAAGTAAATTTACTATTAAACATGTTACCATGATGCGTAATGTTTTTGAACTCGAAATGGAAAGTGGAACATTGGTTGCTTTAAGAAAAGGTGAAGCTAGAAAAGTAGAGGTGAAGTTATGCAAGAAATAAAAATAGCATTTGTTGGGCAACCTAATGTTGGGAAATCAATGCTAATTAACGCAATCAGTAAATCCAATTTGAAAGTGGGCAATTTTAGTGGTGTAACAGTTGATAGTACTAATATTAATTTTGAATACAAAGAATACAAAATTCAAATAACGGATTTACCCGGAGCCTATTCTTTAAGCGATTTTACACAAGAGGAGAAAGTAACAAAAGACTTTTTAGAAAATGAAGAATATGATTTAATTGTAAATGTATTAGATTCCACAAATTTAGAAAGAAATTTATATCTAACATCTGAACTTTTAATGCTTAATAAAAGGATAATAATTGTCTTAAATATGATAGATGAAGCGAATAAAGAAGGGATAGATATAAACTCAAAACAATTATCTAAAATATTAGGAAGAAAGGTATTAAAAACAAGTGCTTCAAAGGAAATAGGAATACAAGAATTAATAGATGCTATTATTGAGACATATAACTCTGATTTAAAGCTTGCTAAGATAAGATTTAGTGATGTTATAGAGGAAGAAATTATAAATATTGTTGATATTTTATCAAAAAGAAAGTTTAAATCTAAGCTTGATTATCATGTTTTGGCTATTAATTTACTAAAAAAAGACAAAAAAACAATACATATGTTTCATGAAGAGCCAATTTGGATAGAATTACATGAAGTTGTTAAATCTGCCTATGAACATATTTACATACACTATAATAACTATGATATTGATGAAATTTTTGAAGAAAATAGAGTTGCATTTTCAAAGGGAGCATATTCAGAAACCGTAAAACTAACTAAATCTAAAAAAAGTAATCTAACAGATAAGCTAGATTCTATTTTAATTCATCCTTTATTTGGTTTGCCTGTATTTTTGTTTTTGATTTGGGGATTATTTCAGCTTACATTCAAACTAGGGCAAATACCAATGGATTATATTGATTCTGCATTTAATCTTCTTATTGAAATGGTCAAAAACTCACTAGGTAATGGTGAAATTGGTAGTATGCTGGGAGATGGAGCTCTTGCTGGAGTGGGGGCTGTTGTAATGTTTTTACCTAATATAATTATCTTATTTTTAGGAATAACACTATTGGAAACAACAGGCTATATGGCAAGGGCGGCTTTTTTACTAGATGGTTTTTTTCATAAATTTGGCTTACATGGTAAAAGTTTTATTCCACTTGTTACTGGATTTGGTTGTACTGTTCCTGCTTACATGGCAACAAGAACATTAAAAAATAGAAAAGATAAATTAATTACTTTATTTGTGTTGGGGTTTATTTCATGTTCGGCAAGATTACCAATTTATGTATTATTTATAGGTACTTTTTTTAAAGGCTATGATGCAGGAAATATACTGTTTTTAATTTATCTTTCAGGAGCTATGTTTTCTCTTGTTGCTGCCAAAATATTGAGAAAAACAGCTTTTAAGGGTGAAGACGAACCTTTTGTTATGGAAATGCCTAAATATAGATTACCATCATTTAGGTTGGTATGGCATTCTGTATATGGACAGGCAATTAGTTATTTAAAAAAAGCAGGTACTTTTATTTTATTGGCTTCTGCTTTGGTTTGGTATGCAAGTAATTATCCTAAAATTGATAATAAATCTGTTGAAATTGAGCAAAGTTATTTAGGTAGCATAGGCAAAACAATAGAGCCTTTTTTTGAACCTATTGGTTTTAATTGGAAGATGAGTGTTGCTATTTTAACAGGATTATCTGCCAAGGAAGTTGTTGTTTCTACTTTGAAAGTTTTATATGTTGATAAAGATAGTAGTAACGGAGATGTTCCTGATGAAGAAAATCAAGGACTAATTAAAGCTCTTAAAAAGAATATTTCTATACCTTCTGCAATAGCATTTTTAATTTTTATAATGTTGTATATCCCATGTTTTGCTGCAGCTGCTGTTTTTACAAGAGAAGCGGGAGGGATTAAATATTTAGGATACTTATTTGTATTTACAACAACAACTGCATGGATATTTTCTCTTATAGCTTATCATTTATCTAAATTTTTAATTACTTAGGTTTTTTTGATAACTGTCTGGCCTGCTTTTAAAGTAATGTCTTTTATAAAAATGATTTTTCCATTTTTTATTATCTTTAAATTGAGCCTTTCATTACCATTAGATAAAGGATTAGGTTTAATTTCATAATTATATTCTTTATAACTTCCTTTATAGTTATTATTTATAAAGATATCTCCAGCTTTAGTGTTTATTACTTTTAATTTCGCAGATTTCCATTTAAGCCTAATTGTTAAAGGTTTTACTTTTTTATTTTTATAAAATAAAGTTTGGGTATGTTTATAGCAACCAATAGAGCTTATTTTTAGTTTATATTTTTGATTAGTTTTTAGCTTTATTTTATTTAAACTTCCATAGCCATATAATTTGTCGTTAATATAGATAGTTGCGGCTTTAGGGCTAATTCTAATTGGGATTTCAATAGGAATACTTGTTATTTTCTTTTTTTTCTTTATTTTTTTATTATCTCCTTTTTTACTAGGATAAGCTGTCAGCCTATCCTTACTATGGTGGATATCATTATATTTATTTATTTGATTTATTATTATTTTTTCAATGTTTTCATTTGGTAATATTATATTCTTAGGATAAGGTGCTTTTTTGACAGGATAAGCCATTGGCTTATCCTTGCTGTTAGCCTTATCCGGAGAAGCTTGTTTTTTGGTAGGATGTGTCACCTCTGTAGTAGGATGTGTCTCCTCTATAGTAGGATGAGTCACCTCTGTAGTAGGATGAGTCACCGACTCATCCTTACTAGGGTATTGTATTACTGAGTATATTACAGTTAATATTATTATCGCTATAGCTATAGGTATATATTTTTTTACTATATTTCCTCTTTCTATTTTTTTTATTATTTCTTTTGCTTTGGTATTTTCTGGTTCGTATTCTAGAGCGAGATATGCATAAGGTATGGATTTTGAAAATAACTTTTTTTTATATAGTTTTTCTGCATATTGTATATATTTTTCAGGGATATTATTTATAAATCTTTTGTGGTATGCATTTGGAGTTTTGAAATATATTTCTAATTCTGTTTTATAGTCAAAATTTAAATTTTTAAAATAAGTTTCTATTTCCTCTATGATAGTATCACTTTCTTTATACCTTGTTAGTTTTGATTTTTGAAGGATTTTTTTTATTATTGTTCTTATTTCATTTGAAATCAAAGGATTCAGTTTTTGAGGATTTTCAAATTGACATTTTAATATGTTATTTAGTAGCTGTGCTGTGTTTTTACCATCAAAAGGATAGGTTTTTGTTAGCATCCAATATAAAATTATTCCCAGTGAAAATATATCACTCTGTTTATCTATTTTTTCATCTGTTAAGTGTTCAGGAGACATGAACATTGGAGAACCCATAATCGAGCCTGTTGTTGTAAGATTGTGAACTTCACCAATAATTGAGGCTATTCCAAAATCCATAATTTTTATTTTACCATCTCTAGATATCATGATGTTTTCAGGTTTTATGTCTCTGTGGATAATGTTTTTTTGGTGTGTGTAATTTATTCCCTTTAGTATTTTTAAAAATATTGCAAGTATTAATTCAGGATTGTTTATTGGATTTTTATCTATAAAGTCGGATAGAGTATCTCCATCTATATATTCCATAACAATATAGTTGTTTTCATTTTTATTTACAAAATTATAGACATTAACAATGTTTTCATGGTTTATTCTTGCAATTGCTAGTGCCTCTCGTTTTAATCTTTCTCTGTTTTTTTCATCACTAGACATTGCAGGATGCAATAATTTAATGGCAACAAGTCTATCAAGATTTTTATCTTTTGCAAGATATACTGTTGACATACCTCCCTTTCCAATAGGTTTAATTATTTTGTAATTGTCATCATCTAAGTGAAAAGCCATAATTAATTCTGATTATCCTCCTTTTTAGCTTGTTCTTCAAAATATTTTTGGTCTCTTTCACTGATTAGTTCTCTTATCATGCTATATTTTTTCTTTTTGTTACATCTTAACTCTGAATAATTGATATTTTTTAATTTACAATCACCGCTTGAAAGTTCTGAGTCCTCGTAAGAATAAAATTTTGTTTTTATTTCTAATTTTTCATCTCTAAAACTACTTTCTTTCACTACATTTCTTGTAAAAATACAAGTTTTTCTAATATAATCATATTTTGCAGTTATAGGGGCTTCAAATGTCCAGTTTTCATTAGCTCCTTTTGCAAAAAGGTATTCATGTTCTTTGTCACAAGTGCTAAATCTTCTATCTTCACAATAATATAATAATAAGTCATTAATGCCCTCATCTAAACCTTTTCTTCCTTCAAATATAAAATAAGGCTGAATTTTTTCATCACTAATATCATCACCATAAAAATCATCAGCTTCGTCACAAGTTTTGGTTGCATATAGTGATTTATATCTGTACAAACCATTTAATACTGTTGTAACATAAGTGTCTTCTTCAACTGAATCACATGAATATACAAATAAACTTAATAAAATTAAGAATATTATCTGTGATTTATTTATGATGTTTTTTAGCTGTTCCATTTTAGCCTCCTAATAATGATATATAGATTAGCTTATTCTACTAAAGTTTTCAAATAAATTTAATAAAAAAATAAATAATATGATTTTTTATTTTATGGTAACAATCCTTTCTTGAATTAAAATAATTCTTTTGTTATAGTGTGAATGTTAGTGTTTTTGATTCTTTTGGAGGAATTATTTTGAAAAATATTATTTTAATATCAGTTTATATACTTTCTTTTAATGTATTTGCTGTTCATCCTGCAGTTGTTACTGGCAATGAATATCTTAAAGTTAAAGACTATGAAAATGCTTATAAAAGCTATTCTTCTGTTTTAGTTGAAGATGCTAAAGATAAAAGTGCATTGTATGGTAAATCTTACACTTTATTTAAAATGAAAAAATATAAAGAAGCATTAAATTCTTTTGAGCAACTACTAAAAATAGATAGAAATTTTAGAGATTCTTTATATAGAACAGCCTTTTTATACAGAAAAGTTAAAAATTATGATAAAGCTATAGAATACTACAAAGAATACTTAAAGCAAGTGAAAGATGACCCCGATAGTTATTATGGTTTAGCTAGAACGCATGAGCAAAAAAATGATACTGTTGGAGCAACTTACTATTTTTATCTTTATACAATAAAAGAAACTCGCTCTTCTGAAGATAAATGGGTTAAAAAAGCTCAAAAGAAAATAGAAAAATACAGAGCTAAATTTACTCCAGAACAACAAAAACAATATGAATCTCTTATAAACAATAGTAGTAAGGATGAGTCGGTGACTCATCCTACTACAACGGTGACTCCTTCTGCTACAACAGTGACTCATCCTACTACAACGGTGACTCCTTCTGTTACAACGGTGACTCCTTCTACTAAGAAAGTTACTCCTAAAGATGCTTTAAATATTCCTAAATTAGATAAAAATGCTAAAAAAGTAGAAACATCAACAGATAAAAACTTAAATTATATTTTTATGAAAGGTGTTAAGTCTGATGATTTTTATTTAAATAAAAAATATAATGATGCTATTATTGAATATAGAAAATACTTAAAAGACCCATTGAAAAGAAGAGAAGGTTTATATAAAATGGCAATTTGTAATGCTTTACTTAAAAAATATTCAACATCAGTAAAACTTCTTTCTCAAATTATACTTGAAGAAGAGGGAAATAATAAAGTAAGAGAGTTATTAAAATTGTTACTTGTTAATAAATCTGTTGTAAGTTCTTTAAAAGATGCTGATTCTTCTATTAAAAATAAAATAGGAATGGGAAAAGTTAATGAATTAATTACAAGAGGAGATTATTATGAGGCAATTAAAATTCTTGATATATTAAGTGCTAACATTAAAAATAATAGTGGAGCATTATTCTATAAAATCGATTTATTAAGGATTTTATCTAAAAATAAAGAAATTGAAGAAAATCTAAAGTCTTTTTTATCCATTTATCCTGATAATGTACTTGTTAATGAAAAATATGGAGATTTCTTAGCTTCTCAACATAAAAAAGCTGAAGCACTTAAATATTATAAAATTGCTATTTCTAAAACTACTGATAAAGAAATAAAATCAAGATTAGAAACTAAAACATCATCTAAATGAAAAAATTAATTTTCCTTCTTATTTCTTTTTTTGTTATACTAATTTTAGTATTTATGCAAAAAAGTCAAAATGAAAAAGTTGAAGATATTATAAAAAAAACATCATTAGCTAAAGCGGTAAATTATACAGTAAAAACAACTTTATTTACTAAAAAACGAGATGTTGATTTTCATTTTACTAATTTAGATGATATTATTTTTTATAATAAAAAATTTACTGTAACAAGAGGTGGAATAATACAAAATGATTTTATTAATAAATATTATAATGCTACCGAGTTTAAAAGTATTACTGCTAAGGATGATAAATTAGTTATAGGTTATAGAGATGGTTTTTTATTACTCAATAATAATTATATAAATCACTTCATATTTGATGAAGAAGTTAAGAAGTGTGTATTTAATAAAGATAATTTATTTTGCATTAAGAATAATTTAATTATAAAAAAAGAAAAGGAAAGCTTTATAGAGTACCTTAAATTAAAAAACAGAGTAATTGATTTAGTATCATATAAAAATAAACTACATATTTTAACAGATAAAAATTTAATAATAAAAGATGATTTTTCACAAAAGGCTATAGGAATTTTAGGAGCAAATAAACTAATTATTTTAGAGAAAGAGCTATTCATTCTTCTAGATAGAGAGATCTTTAAGTTGAAAAATAACAGTTTAGCTAGTTTTAAAAAAGTTTCTTCAATTAGCAATTTGATTTTAAGAAACGAAAAAATTTATTATGTTTCAATGGCTGGAGTGATTTATGATGATAATCTTAAAAAAGTATATTCTTTAAATTCATTGATTAATGATATTGCTTATATTAACGGAAATATATATATATTAACTCCTAATGGAGCATATATTTGGAAAAATAAGATAGAAAAATTTAATATAAAAAATTTGGAAAGCTCTATTTCTGAAAACTATATTACAAATATTAAAAAATATAAAACTAATATTCTTATATCATATTTCAATAAAGGTATTGATCTTTTAGATAAAAATAATAATATCAAAGCTTTTATAAAAGAATTAAATGGAGTAAATGATTTACTGCTTTATGATGATTTATTATATGTAGCAACAACAAATGGTTTATATGTTTATGAAGATAAAAGTTTAGGTAATTCTAAAGATATAAAAAAAATAAAATATTATAATAAAAAAAATGGAATTTTAGGTAGTAATATTTCAAAAATAGAATTATATAAAAATAATATTTTTATTGCTAGTGAAGGTGGTGTTTCTCAAAAAAGAGGAGATTTGTTTTATTCTATAAATGGATTACATGGATTGATAAATAATAGAGTTAATTATTTAAAAAAGGTTAATAATTATTTATATGCAGGTACCTTGGGTGGAATATCTATTTTAAAGGGATTGAAAGTTATAAAAAGCTTAAATAATAAAAATTTAAAATCACGGTGGATAACTGGAATTACAAATGCTAATGACAGGGTTTATATTTCAACTTATGGTGGTGGAATATATGAATACTATAATAATGAAATTACTTATATTCTCAAAAATAAAAAACGATTATTTGTAAATTTAAATACTTTATTGAATTATAAAAATAAATATTTATTAGCAGGAACATTAAAAAATGGTTTATTTATATATAATTTTGAAAAAAAAGAGTATTTTTTCTTAAAAGATTTACCTTCTTTAAATATAACTGCTATAAATGTAATAGATGATAAGATTTTTGTTGGGAGCGATTTTGGTTTTTGGAATAGTTCTGTTGATAATATTTTGGAGTGATACATGGAATTAGTTGAAGTGTATAAACAAATAATTTTGGAGATAAAAAATAATCTAAAATACTATCAAAATGATGATATTAATTTTATATTTAATGAAAATGATAATAGTAAATTTAAATTTTTAAGTTCAGATAAAGAAACTCAAGATAAAAATACTTTTAAATCTAATGACAATAATCTTTCTAAAGAAAGTAAAATGGATAAAATCAATGCTCAAGTTATGCGTTGTAAAAAGTGTTCTCTTTATAAAATTAGAAATAATACTGTATTGGGAGAAGGAAGTTTAAATTCTGAAATTATGTTTATTGGAGAAGGACCAGGAGAAAATGAAGATTTAACAGGAAGGCCATTTGTTGGAAAAGCAGGAGAGTTATTGGTTAAAATTATTGAAAATGTTTTAAAGCTTAAAAGAGAAGATGTTTATATGGCAAATATTGTTAAATGTAGGCCACCTGGAAATAGAAATCCTAATGATCTGGAGGTTTCAGCTTGCATAAATTATTTACATGAGCAAATCAAAATAATTAATCCTAAAATAATTGTTCCATTAGGTAGTGTTGCTTTATCAAGATTACTTCCAAGATATAACGGTATAACTAAAAACCGAGGGCGTGAAATGAAGTTAATTCTTTCTAGAGAAGATATTTACGATGTGATACCAACTTATCATCCATCTTATTTATTGAGGGGAAGCCAATCTGAAATTAATAAAAAAAAGAGAGAGGTATGGGAAGATATAAAAAAAATTATGAAAAAATTAAATATGCTTATATAATAGCTTTTTTTATTATTTTCATTCCTGTTAATATTTATTCTTCATCAGTTATAAATATAGATGGATATTTAAAAAAATATGATATACCTAAATTTACTAATATTTTAGAAAAAGAAAATAAAGATCTTTTTATTATGCTTAATTCTAGTGGAGGAAAGCTAGATACCTTGTTTACAATTGTTGATAGCTTAATAAGTATGAAGGCTAAGGGAATTAAAATTTATACCATAATAAATAAGGACAGTATTAGTTATGCAGGAGCTTTTTTTATAGTTTTACTTTCTGATATAGTTTTTTATACAGAACCCTTAAACTTAGGTGTTTTCACTCCTTTATCTGAAAAAACATATTCTTTACATAAGAAAAGATTTGATGAAGTTTTTAAAGCCATAAATAAGAGTAAAAATATAAATAATAGTACTGTTAAAAAAATATTTTTGAATGGAGATATGTTTAGGCCAGAACTCTTTAGTAAATTAAATATAACATTTATTCAAATTGAGGATTTATCTGATATTGAATATTCTGTAGTTTCTTATAAAAATATTAATTTACAAAATAGAATGAGTTTAACTTCTTATTTATATACTCCAAATTTTATATTTTTAATATTTAATTTAACTATAATATTAATATTTGTATCTGTTTATTTTACTAAAAATATACTGTTTTCTATTTTATCCATTATATTTATTTCTGTATTTATTTTCTTGTCATTTGAAATAACAATAAGTTTAAAGGCTGTTTTTGCTATATTTTTTACTCATTTCATGCTTATCTTTAAAGAATATGTGAAGTCTAAATACATTATTACGGTATTGTCATTTTCTATATTTATACTAAGCTCAATTTATTTAATAAATCCATTAAATAGTAATTATTATATTGATACAGGCTTTAGGGTGGATATTGTTATGATTTTCACAATGGTGTTTATTGTTATACTAATGTATAAGTTATTAATTCTATTTTTTAATAGAAGATTTAAAAAGTTTAATAATAAAAAAAATGAATTAAAATATCAAAATGCAACAGTAATATCTGTTTATCCACTTAAAGTAAATATTTTAGGAGATGAGTTTCCTGCTCTATCTATAAATAAACTTTATATTAATAGTAAAGTTAAAATTATAGGTTTCAGAGGGATTAAAATTATTGTAGAAAGAGTAGAATAGTATTGTTTTAACCTAAATTGTAAGTTATAAAAAATACTTATTCAAAAGATAAGGAATGTTTTATAAAACCTTATGAAAATAGAAAAAAGGAAAAATATCACAAAAAAATCAATAACTACTTGACAAATCAAAAAAAGCAAATAATAATAGAATATGGTATTTATTATAGGAGGACCTATGGGTTTAATTCCACAGAACGAAATTATGAGTAGAATAGGGAACTTGAAAGACGAACATTTTAGCCTTGAGCTTAAAATTGAAGAAATTAGAAGGAAGCCTATTCTATCCACAGAAGACCACTTTAAAATTAAAAATTTAAAAAAATTAAAACTTGTTACCAAAGATAAAATAGAAGAATTGAGTCATAGTCTAAAAAGAAAACAATAAAAATAATACAAATCTAACGATTCAAAACATATAGAATAGCGACATTTTTTTCATGGATTACTCTTATTCTTGTTTAATCTATTGAAATGGCTTGTCTTTTTTTTATGTAAAATATTGGAAAATACTTTGTTGTGTAATTGATTGTATTGTTTTAGGAGTTAGACATGATGAAGCTAGATAAAATGATTTTTAAAAGAAACAAGAATTTAAAAAAAGAGAGAATATTAGAGCCCATAGAGGCTATTAAAAATTTATCACCATATTCACCAACATCAAGTATGGATACAATTAATGAAAGAATTGAACAAAAACCTTATAAATTAGATTGGAATGAAGCAACTATTCTTCCTTCCCCTAAGGTCCTTGCAGCTATGAATAAATATCTTTCTGGTATGAATCATTTAAATTGGTATCCAGAGATTTTAAGTAAAAGTTTAAAAACTAAATTAAGTTCTTATGTCGATTTACCTGAAAAAAATATTATTGTTACTAATGGTTCTGATGATGCACTTGAGCTTGTAAATAAAGTATTTGTTAATGAAGGAGATAGAGTAATAGTTCCTATTCCAACTTATACTCACTTTTATGTTCACTCTGGTCAAAGAAATGCAGAAATAGTTAAAATTGCTTCACCTGATGTTTTTAAAACTAATTTAGAGGGGGTATTAAAAGCGATTACAGATAATACTAAAATTATTTATATAGTCAATCCTAATAATCCAACTGGAGTTATGTATAATGAACATCAAATCAGAACTATTTTAACTAGGGCACCTCATGCTATTGTTATTGTTGATGAGGCATATTATGAATTTGCAGGAATTTCAATGTCTCACTTAATAAAAGAATATGATAATATTGTTGTAACAAGAACATTTTCAAAATCATTTGGTTTAGCGGCTCAAAGAATTGGTTATATGGTGGCATCTGATATGATAGTTGAGAACTGTATGAAAATTTTCAATCCTAAGTCTGTTAATAGGTTAGGGCAAATAGCTGCAGAAGCTGCTTTAGATGATATAGACCATTTAAATTCTTATGTTAAATCTGTAACAGAGGCTAAATATATACTTAAAAGATATTTTCTTTCAAGAGGTATTGAATTTAGAACAACACCAGCGAATTATGTTTTAATTCAGCATACTATGGCAAAAACATTAGTGCAATTACTTCAAGATGAAGGAGTTTATGTGCGTGACAGAACTAGTCAAATGGATGGTTATATTAGGATGAGTGTTGGCACTATTGAACAAACAGAAGAAGTTATGGAAATTTTTGATAGAGTTTTAGATAAGTTAGAAAAAATAGAGAGAAATTCTTTTAATTAATTTCATATCGGTAAAATCACATACAGAGTTAGTTTTTAAATATTACTATATTTTTATACAACTGCAAATTGAGTTCCTCATAAGATAAAATAAAATATATTTATTTAACATACACTATAAGCTTCTTGTTCATTAAAACAAGAATAACTAATTTCTATATAATAAAAATTAAAGAAAACTTATAGTTTTTATTTATTTTATTGAAAAAATTTGAAATAATTATTATTAAGTGGTAGATTTCCTATGAACTTTTGATGGAGAAAGTATGAATTACGATTTTGAACAACTTAAGGGGTTCTTTTTAGAACAAATTCGTTTAGCCGCAACATCTTTACCTGCCCAAACAAGAAAGGGTCTTGAATTGGCAATGGAAAGAGAAGAAAATGGAAGTGTAGCCGAAAATGTTTTTAAACAACTTATTGAAAATGTAAAAATTGCAGAAGAGAATTCCGTTCCTATTTGCCAAGATACTGGCACTCATATACATTATATATATTATCCTGTAGGGATGAGAGAGGCAGATATAGAAAAAGCTGTTTTAGAGGCAACAAAAGAAGCAACGGCCCTTAGTTATTTAAGGCCTAATGCTGTTGATCCTATTACAGATAAAAATAGTGGAAACAATATTGGTAAGAAGAATCCTCAAATTCATTTTCACCAATGGGATAATGATTATATACATGGTAAATTAATGCTTAAAGGTGGTGGAAGTGAAAATGTATCTACTCAATATAAACTTCCTGATACTAAATTACATGCAGGAAGAGATTTGGAAGGTGTTAGAAAAGTAATTATTGATGCTGTTAGAAATGCTCAAGGAATGGGTTGTGCTCCTGGAGTTCTTGGAGTTGGAATAGGTGGAGATAGAGGAAGTTCATTTATTACTGCTAAAGAGCAATTATTCCGAAATTTATTTGATGAAAATGAAAATAAAGAATTAGCTGAATTAGAAAAGAAATTATTTGACCAAATTAATACTTTAGGTATTGGACCAATGGGATTTGGAGGGAATACCACTGTTATGGGAGTAAAGTTAGGTACAGCACATAGATTACCTGCTTCATTTTTTGTTTCAATTGCTTATATGTGTTGGGCTTACAGAAAAGCTGAAGTTATTATTAAAGCTGATGGTATTGAATATAAAAATTAGGAGGAAATATGGCTGAATATAAAATAAATTTACCTGTTACTGAGGAAGAAATTAGAAAATTAAAAGTTGGTGATCAAGTTTTATTAAGTGGTGTAATGAGTACAGGAAGAGATGGCGCTCATAAATATATTATGAATCATCACCCTGATTTTATAAGACCTTACTTTGAAAATTCTGTTTTATATCATTGTGGACCAGTTGTGGGTAAAAATGAAGACGGCTCTTGGAAATTTGTTGCTGCTGGGCCAACAACTTCAATCAGAGAAGAACCTTATGAAGCTCATGTTATTGAGGAGTATAAGCTAAGAGGAGTTATAGGTAAAGGTGGAATGCGTGAAAAAACACTTGAAGCATTAAAGAAAAATGGAGCTGTTTATCTTCATGCTGTTGGTGGGGCAGCTGCTGCTCAAGCAAGTGCCGTTAAAGAAGTTCTTGATGTGTTTCTATTAGAAGAATTAGGTGTTCCTGAAGCATTCTGGATTATCAGAGTAGAAGATTTTCCTGTTGTTGTTACAATGGACAGTCATGGTAACTCTCTTCATGATGTTATAAGGGAAAAATCAAGTAAAATTGCAGATGAACTGATTGGTGAGTAGTAGAATATCCAATTCATAAATTTACTTTTAAGAAAAAAGAATAAAAATGGAGAAAATTAATAATAAAAGTTATCTAATATATGGGGTTAAAGCATCTGGAAAAACTACTTATGCAGAAAAATTATCAGAAAAATTATCTTTAGAATTTATAGATTTAGACAAGAAACTTCTTGAAATTTATAACAAAAACACTGTTTTTGAGCTTTATAATTATCTCCAAAATGAATTTAGAGTTACTGAATATAAACAATTTTATAACTTAGTAAACAATATCACAAAAAACACCGTTCTGTCTGTTGGTGGCTCAACTTTGCTTTATAAAGAGATTAAAATAAAAGATATTAAGAAAAAGTTTAAATTTATTTTGATTGATACAGATTTTGAAGAAATTTATAAAAGGATTCAAAAACAGAACACCGTTTATAAAAGATATAGCTATAAAGAATTAAAGGAACTTTATGGTAAAAGAATTAAGTTGTTCAGAAGTTGGGCGGATAAAATTATTAAGTAAATATAAATATTGCACCGCCAACAACTAAATCAATTACTCCTACGGCACTGAGCCCCATAACAACGGCTCTAGTTGTTGAATCTCCAACCGATTTACTACCTTCATTGCTCATTAATCCAGAATAAACTCCAATAATAGGAATAAATGCTCCTATTGCAAATGCTTTTAAAACCCCCTGAACAATATCTGACTTTTCAACAAACTGAAAATTTATAAAAACTTCGTAAGGAACATTAAAAACAAATTTTGCTGTTAAAGCACCAGATATTTCAGCTACTAAAACAGCATAAATCATTAAAATAAATATCATGAAAAATCCAGCAATAAACCTCGGAACAATTAAATACTGTGTAATATTTGCTCCATTCATTTTTAAGGCATCTATTTGGTCAGTTATTTTCATCGCAGAAACTTCTGCTGAAATTGAAGTTGAAACTCGATTTGCAAGCATCATTCCTGTTATAAAAGGGCCAAATTGTCTTACTATTAATTGTAAGTAAGGTCCGCCTACTTCGGTTGCAGTTCCTGTTATTTTAACACCTTGACTTCCAAATTCTGTTACTAAAATCATGCCTAGTATTCCCATAATAATTGAAATAAAAGGAATAGTTTTGTAACCTATAATATACGCTTGCTTTATTGTTTCTTTAAGGCGTATTTTTGATGTAAAAGCAGTTATTATCGTTTTTAACAAAAGTCTTATTATTCCATCGCTATGTTTTTGAGAATAAACTAATAATCCTCCTAAATATAGTGCAAAATCTTTTAATAATTTAAAAATAAACATCTAAGCCTTATAAATCAAAAATTGATGTTAGAATATAGTCAATTAAAAATATTGCAGTTGCTGTAAAAACCACTGATTTATTAACTAAAAAACCTATATCTTTACTGCTTCTTTTTGCATTTAGTCCATAGTAAGAGCTTACTAATGATATCATAATGCCAAATACAAATGACTTCATTAAACCTGTTGTAAAATCAGATATTTTAATATATGAAAAAAATGAATCCAGAAAAATATGATAATCCATTCCAAGGAGTAATTTTGCTGTAAAAACTCCTGAAAGTATAGTCATAAAATCTGCAATAACCGTTAAAAGTGTAATCATTACAACAATTGCAATAAATCTTGGAATAATTAAATATGTAATGGGATCAATTGTAAGGATTTTCATGGCATCAAGCTGTTCTGTTACCTTCATAGAGGCAAGTTCGGCTGTATTGTTTGCTCCGATTCTTCCCGAAAACATTAGTCCTACCATTAAAGGAGCAATTTCTCTGAATCCTGTAAAACCAGCTCCCCAGCCTAGCACTTCTGTTATATTATATGCTCTTACGTAAAATCCTGTTTGAATTACCATTATTGTTCCAACGAAAACCCCTGTCATAAAAATAATAGGTAAAGATTGAACACCAACAGAATATAATTCATATATTATTTCTTTGTAACTTGCTTTAAAGAAGTTTTTTATAATATTAAAAAATAATAAAAAAATTCCTCCAACTATAATTGTATATCGTATAAAAATATTACCGACAAATATAATTGGATTATAAATTATATTCATATTCTACCATAATCATCTTCTAATCTGATAATATCATCTTCACCAAAATATTCACCTGTTTGTATTTCTTTTATAATTAAATCATTTTTACCTATGTTTTTAACTCTATGAATACTTTCTTTTTGAATAAATAATTCATCATTTTTAGATAGTTTAAGTTTTTTACTATTTAATATAACTTCAGCAATCCCTTGTTCTATTTTCCAAAATTCATCTCTTTTTTCATGTTTTTGTAAAGATATTCTTTTATTCTGATATATGGTTATGATTTTTTCTTTGTATCTGTCTGTTTCTTTTATAACATCATAATGCCCCCAAGGTTTTTTTATTCTTTTATTGTTATTATGTAAATTTTTCAATTTTATCTCAAAAAAAATGATTATAGTATGAGTTAAAGCTTAAAATCAAGATTAAATTAGTTTGGTCTTGTTTTTTTTTTATATTCAGCTTATAATATGTAGTTGGTGTCGTTTTGGAGTTTTTAAATGTTATTTATTTTTAGAAGCTTAATTAAAGAGGCTTTATGAAACAAATATATATGAAAATAAATATTTTGGTATTACTGATATTCAGTATATCGTTTTATTCTTGTTCTGCTGATGGAGCAAGTCTTGCTGATAAAAGCTGTAAAGCTTCGTGTGAGTACTGGGAATATTGTAATTTGGATACAGCTAAATGTGAACTAAATACAGAGGCGGAGTTTTGTAACAGAAACGATGATTGTTCTGATGATAACATTTGTAATACTGGAAATCATACCTGTGAAGTAAAGTTAAGTAACTGTAAAGATGGATGCTATGAATGGGAAAATTGTGTTGAAGGAATTTGTCAGTTAAAACCTGGTGCATGCTATTGGGATGCAGATTGCGGTGATGGTAAATATTGTGATATTGATACAAATAAATGTTTAATGAGAGATACTTTGTGTGATTTGAAGTGTGAAACATGGGAAAGCTGTACTATTAATGACTTAAGTCAAGAGGAATGTGTTCCTTATTTTGGATTTAAATGGAATAAATTAAATTTAACAGATAATGATTCTATAAAGGCTATTTACGGAATAGATACTTTGGCTTATGATTCCGAAAATAATACTATGGTTAATTATTTATCCTTACAGGAAGATTTGATTCCAGAAAGACAACTTGTTCTTGGAACGTTGAATCTTGATTCGGGCACACAGGAAGAAGTAGCATTATTTGATGAAGGTGGAATAACCGTTGAGCCATTTTGCAATGAGTTTAGTAAAAATTGTGAATTTATATTCTATGATAAAGAAAATAAAAATTTTGTACTACTATCTTTGAATTCATCATCTGTAATTTATTTTAATTATCATAATGTATTTAAGAGCTCATTTGTTTTTACAGATATTCCGGTATTTTTAGAAAATGTATCAACTGTATTTTCTAAAAACAGTAAAAAGTTTTTTGTTTATAGCAATGAAAACGAAAGAGAGAGTGATAAGAGCCAATTATATGAATTTTCAATAACTGATATGAGCTGGAGAGAAGTTGCTGATGATTTACCAAATGTTTCTGACAACTGTCTTGTAGAACACAATAATGTTGTTTACAGTTTTGGAGGTATTATAAGTTATAATAGTAATAAAATACATAATCATATTTCCAAATACTATGAAATTTCAACAGAAACTGAAGATTTTACTTCTTTTGATATGCCTTCTGAATTTAATGAGCGAGCCAATATCAGTTGTGCTTATGATTCTAAAAGAAATTTAATATTTTTATATGGTGGAAGTAATATAATTAATGAATACAATGAATTGGATAATAAATACTATAGTGATTTATGGAGTTTCAATCCTTTAACAAAAGAGTGGAAAATGATTTCTGAAATTACCAATCAGGGTACTTTTCTTCCTCCTGATGAAATGGGTAACAGAGTTTTTAACGGTAATATTGAATATCCTAACTTTGGTAAAAATAAATCAAGAATGATTTATGATGAAGTTAATGATAGATTACTTTTATTAGGAGAAATACCGCCCTCAAAAGGTGTTCAGTTGTATACGATTAATCTATCTAAATAGGAAAATATGGGGATAATAGTTCAAAAGTATGGTGGAACTTCTGTTTCTAGCATAGATAAAATAAGAAAAATTGCAGAAAATATTTATAAAACAAAAAAGAAGGGGCATGAAGTAGTGGTAGTAGTGTCAGCAATGGGAAATACAACAAATGAGCTTTTGGATATGGCATCAAGAATTACTGATACTCCTGATAGAAGAGAACTTGATATGTTGCTTACAACAGGTGAAAGGCAAACTATTTCATTATTGAGTATTGCTTTAAAGAATTTAGGTCAAGATGCAATTTCTTTAACGGGGTCACAAAGTGGTATAATTACAAATACTGTTCATAATAAGGCAAAAATACTTGAAGTAAGGCCCTACAGGATAGAAGATGCAATAAACGAAAGTAAAGTTGTAATTGTTGCGGGTTTTCAAGGTGTTTCTTACTTAAAAGAAATAACTACTTTAGGGCGTGGGGGTAGTGATACTACAGCACTTGCCTTAACTGCTGCTTTAAATGCACTTTACTGTGAAATATATTCTGATGTTGATGGAGTATTTTCAGCAAATCCCAAAGTGGTAAAATTACCCCAAAAATTAGATGAAATTTCTTATAATCAAATGCTTGCAATGAGTGAAAATGGAGCAAAAGTTTTAGCAGCTGATGCAGTTAGGTTTGCAAAACATTATAAAATTAAACTTTATTCAAAAAATGCCTTTAAATCAGGAGAAGGTACTTTTATAACAGACGAGGCAATAATGAAAACAATAGTAGCAGTAACTTCAGAAGATAATTTAATTATCTTAACCATGAAAAAAACTAATTTAGAGAGGCTTTTGATATGGCTTATGGAAGCAGATATTTTTTATAAAGAAGTTTGGCAAAACAATGATGAAATTACTTTTATTTTCGATAAAACTGATATACAAGATGAAAATTACTTTTTAGGATGGCTTGATAGGTGTGAAGTTGAATATTTTTCAGATAGAGGAAAGGTTTCGTTAATTGGTAATAAACTTTACGAAGACCCAATGCTTCTTATTGAGGCAAATAATATACTTGATAAATATAAAATAAAGACTTATGGTTTTAACTTAAGAGATTTAACCGCTAGTTTTATTGTTGATAAAGATAAGGTTAAAGAACTAGTTAATTTATTTCATAAAGAATTTATTGATAAATAATATGGCCACTTCAACCACATAAATGTGTTTTCCGTGGATTTTTGAGCTTGTAATCTCAAAAATAATTTTAAATATTGAAAAATAAAAGATCGTGTATATATTAATAATTGTAGGAATATTATTTTATATCCATGAATACAGGTTTAAAACTTGTTTTATTGTAACGGAGGGAAAATGGAAAAAATAAAAGTGGCTTGTCCAGCTTGTGGTGCGTTGAATATGGTTGCAAATACTAGTAATTTAGCTAAAGCTAATTGTGGAAAATGTCAACATGACTTGCTTGATAATAGTCCTGTAATTTTAAATGCAAAAAATTATGATAAATTTACAGTAAAGAGTGATTTGCCTATAGTTGTTGATTTTTGGGCAGAATGGTGTGCTCCATGTAGAATGATGGCTCCTAATTTTAAAGAAGCAAGTAAATCTTTTGTAATGAAAGCGAAATTTGGCAAACTAGATACAGAGGCAAATCCTAATATTGCAGGGCGTTATGGTATTAGGGGAATACCAACTATGATAGTTTTTAAGCATGGTAAAGAATTAGGAAGAATTTCAGGTGCTTTACCTACTAATCAGATAATTTCATGGCTTAATGATGTTATTAAATAAAAAAGTTAATGTTAAATAAATAATTTACATATTTACATAAAGTTTTCTTAAGGATATAATTAAAAAATCTAATTTGCAAAAAACATACAAATAAATTATAATACAAAACATTGTGTCAATAAACAATGTATTAAAGATTTTTAACTTTTGAGGGGTTTATATGAAAAAACTTGTTTTATGGCTAATTTTATCACTTTCTTTTAGTTTGTTTGTATCTTGTGGTGGTGATGACTCTAATGTAGATTATTGTAAAGCTAATCCTTGTAAAGATAGTCCTATTGCACATAAAACTAAATGTGTAGTTACAGATAGTGATTATAATTGTGTTTGTGAAGATGGATATATGGCAGATGGAGCAGGTTGTAAACTAGAAGAAGTAACACCTTGTAATCCAAATCCGTGTACGGAAACTAACAAAACTGTTTGTAAAGAAACTGGAACAAGTGCAAATGATTACATTTGTGAATGTGATAGTGAATATTATGATAATAATGGTACTTGTACACTTGAAGCTAAATGTGAAGCTGATTCTTGTACAGAAACCAATAAAACTAAATGTTCTATTGTAAATCATGAAGTAAAATGCTCATGTGATAATGGTTTTATTGATAATAATGGAACTTGCGAAGAAGCTCAAACGGCTTGTGTTGTTACTAAAGGAACAAATAATAATACATTAGTAGTTGGAACTATTTTAATGGAAGATAAAGATTTAGCTTCAGGAGAATTAGTTTATGACAACAATGGTAAAATAATTTGTGTAGGGGCCGATTGTTCTAGTAAATCTAATGGTGCAACTATTATAAATTGTGGAACTAATGTTGTATCTCCTTCTTTGATTAATGCCCATGACCATATTTCATATACACAAAATGACCCTTCAAATTGGGGTACTGAAAGATATGAACATAGACATCAATGGAGAAAAGGCTTAAATGGACATACAAAAATTCCAGCAAGTGGTGGAGCAAGTGAAGACCAACAAGCTTGGGGGGAATTAAGAAACTTAATGGCTGGTGCAACCGTTATGGCAGGAAGTGGAGGAGCCAATGGTTTCTTAAGAAATGTTGATAGAGGTAAAAATGATGGTATTAAGCTAAATGGTGTTAAATATAATACTTTCCCATTAGGTGATAGTAGTGGAACAATGATTACTAGTGGTTGTGGTTATAGTTTTAGAGATACAGAAAGCGTTTTAAGTAATCATTGTTATTTACCTCATGTTGCAGAAGGAATAAATAAGGCCGCAAGAAATGAGTTTTTATGTGTAAGCTCCACAAATAACGGAGGGCATGATTTAACAGAAGCAAACTCAGCTTTTGTTCATATGGTTGGAACAAACGCAACTGATGGAAAAGTTATGGCAGATGAACATGCTGCTGTAATTTGGTCTCCAAGGTCCAATATTTCATTATATGGAAATACGGCTCAAATACCTATGTATTATAACCAAGGTGTATTAGTAGGCTTAGGTACTGATTGGACTCCATCAGGTTCTATTAACATGCTAAGAGAATTACAGTGTGTTGATTATTTAAATAAAAATCATTACAACAATTATTTAACAGATAAACAAATATGGGAATTAGCTACAAGAAATAATGCAGAAGCATTATTAATTTCTGATACTATTGGTATTTTGAAAGAGGGTAGAGTTGCTGATATCGCTGTTTATGCTTTAAATGATGCTCCAAATCCTTATAGAGCAGTAATAGACGCTAAAATGAACGATGTTTTACTTGTTATTAAAGGTGGTAAACCTGTATATGGTGATAGTGATATTATGAGTCAATTTTCTTCAACTAGTGACTGTGATAATATTGGTAATGTTTGTGGAGTGGTTAAAACCCTATGTACTAAACATGAAATAGGCAAGAGTTTTTCAGCTTTAAAGAGTGCAAATTCTTCTTCTTATGATTTATTTTTCTGTGGAGTACCAGCAGGTGAGCCAAGTTGTAAGCCTATGAGACCACAAGAATATAATGGCGATTTAGCAGGAAGTGATAGAGATGGTGACGGAGTAGAAGATAATAACGATAATTGTATTGATATTTTTAATCCAATTAGGCCTATGGATAATGGACACCAAGCTGATGTTGACAATGATGGAATTGGTGATGCTTGTGATAAATGTCCTACAATAGAAGGTGAGGTATCATGCTCTCCTAAATCCCCTTATGATAAAGATGATGATGGTATAGGAAGTGATGATAATTGCCCAACTGTTTCAAATTCAGACCAGGTTGATAGTGATGATGATGGAAAAGGTGATGTATGTGATGCGTGTCCAAATATTGCAAACCCAGGTGATATGGGGTGTCCTGCAAGTATTCAAGATGTAAAACAAAAAACATTGCCACTTGGCTCAACCGTTACAATTAAAGGATATGTAACAGGAATAGATAGTGCTCATAGTGATAATTTATTTGTTCAGTTGTCAAAAGAAGACCAAAATAGCAGTTTAAAAGAGAAGTTTAGTGGTATTTATGTCTATAAAAGTGGAAACAGTAGTTTAGCAATAGGTGATTTTGTAACTGTAACAGGAACAAGTAAAGAATTTTATGGTCAAATAGAGCTTGCTAATGTTACGGAAGCTAAAAAATTAACAGCAGAAGGAACTATGCCTAATCCTATTGTTGTAAATCCAGGTGATATTAAAACAGGTGCTGGTTTGGCTAGTGCCTATGAAGGTGTTTTGGTAAAAGTTGAAAATGTATCAGTATTAACCGTTGACCCTGACCAATATAGTAAATTAGAAGTAACTGGTGACTTATATATAGGTAAGATGATGTATACTATAACTGCAAGTGTTGGAGATAGCTTTTCTTCAATTACAGGGATTCTAAGATATCAAAGAGAAAACAGTAAACTTGAGCCAAGAAGTGCTTCTGATGTTGTTGCTCAATAATATTGTTATTCAAAACTCCTAAATAAGTTTCTATTTTTACAAAATAATTTAATTGAAAAATATATTAAATTCTCAGAAAATTTATAATTTCTTTATTTTTAATTTTATGAAATTCTTTTTGAGTTCCATCAAAGCCTATTTTACTTTTATTTATTATAATAATTCTATTTGTTAAATTAAAGATATTATCCAAATCTTGTGAAATTATTATTGAAGTGTTTTCTGAATTTTGTGCATTTTTAATTATATTGTATATTTTTGCAGAAGTAATTGGGTCTAGTCCCGCTGTTGGGTCGTCAAGAAGGAGCAATCGAGGGTTAAATATTAGCATTCTTGCTATTGCAACCCGTTTTTTCATACCTCCTGATAATTCATCGGGGTATAAGTTTTCAACATTATCAAGTTTTAATTCTTTTAGTAGTATTTTGGCTTTATTTTCTGATTCTGATTTATTAAAATCTCTTCTTAAAAGAGGAAATGTTATGTTTTTTAAGCAGGTCATATCATCGAAGAGGGCATTGTTTTGAAATAATAAGCCTATTTCTTTTTGTATTTTAAAAAGCTTATTTTCTTTTACTTCTGTGATGTTTTCATTTAAAACATATATTTTACCTTTTGTTGGTTTAATTAGGCCGGAAATAAGTTTAAATATTAATGTTTTTCCTGTATTACTATCTCCAATTAAAGAAATATTTTCCCCCTGTTTTATTTCAAATGAAATATCATCTAGTATTAATGTGTTATTATCTTTAAATGAAACATTTTTAAATTTAATTATTGAGTTCATCACATACCTTTTTTGCACTATTAAAATATGAAGAGAATTTTCTTTTTTTTATTAATTCACAACAGTATTTCTTATTGTCGATTTGACATAATTTGTAATAAGCATCATCTATTTTGTTATTTTCATGAAAGTTATTTATAAAGTTTTTTAATGTTTCTATTGCTTTGTTTTTTTTATTTTGTTTGATTAACAAATTTGCTTTCTCAATATAGGCATCATATAGATGGGATTGATTGTAAGTTCCTACATAAATTGAATATTCGTGGGTTGAAATTATTTTATTGAGATATTTGATAGCTTGATTATATGCTTTTATTTTTTTATAAATCAGAAAAGAGTTCCATAGGGCATCATCATAAACTAGTGATTTGACATTATGATTTCTTTCTATCCATCTGTAAAATCTGATTGCAGAATAATATTTTTCTTTTTTTAAGAAAAAATTAGCAATAGCAAGTACTATTCGTTCTTTTGTTATATAATCTTTTTTGGTATTTGCAATTTTTACCAAGAATTCTATAGGTTTAATATCTACAAAAGGATGTTTTTCATAAGTTCTGAGATAAAGAGCAGCTAAATCACCTAAATTTGGATTGTCATCAACTATTTTTAAGTAGTTTTCGGCTACTTTAAGTGCTTTTTTGTATTCTTTATTATAGTAAAATTTATTAAATTCAGTATATAGGTTTACATTGTTAAATTCTGCCTTTAAATGGAGAGAAAATATAGTAATAAAAAAAATAAAAAAATATTTCATAAACTCCTTGCATATATTTTTATATAAGCTCAAAAACAGTTTATTATAAATGAAAAAATCACAGTATTCAATAAAATCTTACATATTTGAAAAAATAAGCTAATTATGTTAAACTCGTTCTCTAATTTTTTGTGAGGATTAATGAGTATTATTGATAGATTAAATGATATTGAAAATCAATATTATAAGCATAATTTAAATTTTGAATTTACTAACTCAATGTTTTTCTTTAAAGAATATGATGATACTTTACTTGCATATCTAAAATCTTATTTTGAAAATGAAGACTTAGAATTAAAAAAGATTGCTTTATATATAGTTTTTTCATCATCTATCTTTGAAAAATCATTATTATATGATATTTTTGAAACAGTATTTTTATTTAATACTGCAGATATAACAAAAGAATTTTTTGTATTTACTGAAAATTTTGATGAAAAAGAATTAGATAATTTTTTGTATATCTTGTCAACTAAATTAAAAGAAGAAGAATTATCATTTTTTATTAAATTTTTATCCCAAAAACATAGCAAAGAAAGAATTACTTTAATGTTTTTTTTACTAGAAACTTACAAGTTAAAAGAAGAAGATACTATAAATATTTATAAGTACTTACTTAAAAAAGAAGATAGTTCAATATTAACGGTTGAGGATTTTTATAATAATTCTAAATTAATAAAAGAATTTACTGATTCTATAGATGGTAAAGAAATATTAAAGCTATCATATAATGACATAGATAAAAAAGATTCTTTACTAAAAAAACGATTAAATAAAACAGGAAGTATAGCATATTTTTTTAACGAAGAAGTAAATGAGTATCAAATATGGGTAAGGCTTTCTTTAGTTCAAGTTAGAGCTTTTGAAGCTGTTGTTGGAATAGATTTTAATTCAACTATAGATTTCCCAAAAAATTTATTATTACATTTTTTATTTCATACAGAATATGGTGATAATCCTTTTAATATAGATTTATTTTTTGGAAATATTTCAGATGCTTCTTTTATTAAGCACATTCTAATGAATAAAAAAATAAATTTTATATTTGTAGGTGATGATTTTATTCCAATTAAAAGTTTTGACTTTGTGTTTTCTGGCCCTGTTTTATATAAATTAGTAAATAAAGCATGGTTGTCTTATTATTTTAAAGATTTTGAGTGGTTAAGGCTTAGAGATGCCTTATTTGAAATTGAAAAGGGGGATTTTTTACAAATTGATATTCCTATTTCTATTTTTAGAAGAATACACTTAGACTTATCCCTTTTTATCAATGCTTTTACTTTTATAAATAAGAGCAAAAATGTTGAAAATTACATAAGGTCATTAAATCCTATTTTTTATACTGAAGAAGATATAGAAAATATTCCCAAAAAAGACTTAGAAAAAATAATAAAAGACTATATTATTGAATTAGACAAAGTTATTCCTTATTTAATATTATTTTTAAGTAATAATAACGAGGCAATGATAAAGTATATGAGTTATTTGTTAAATGAAGACTTTAGTGATGAAAATATTAAATCAGAAGTGGTAAAAAGGGTAGTCTTTATTGCAGGATATTTAAATTCAAGAAATATTATTTATTATGACCATATTAAGAAAATCGCAAAAATGTTTAAAATAGAATTAACAGAACAGTTTATGAATAAATTAGCTGATTCTTTTCAAAAGGAGGAGGATAAATGAAAACAACGATATTCTTTTTAGTTATATTGTTTCAGATTTCTTTATTTGCTGAATATAGAGGTGAATTTATTAGTATCAATAATGTAAAGCTTGATGACAGTGAATTTTTAATTGATACCACTGCTGAAAAACCTCTTGATTTTGAAAATGCTCCTATAGGCAAGGAATCGTTTGACAAGGATTTAAAAATTTCAGTAAATTATTCACTTAATGTAGGTACAGATGTTTTAAATCCAACATTTGAATTGAAATATAATGGAAATAGAATAGATTATTCAGAAGAAACCTCTACTACACTTTCTTTTGTCTTAAGTGAAATTTTTACAACAGTTCCAATAGAAAATTCAGGAGAATTTAAAATTGATTTAGTTATGTCTTATGATACTTCTTTATCTCAAGACCAAAGTAAAACAACTAGTTTTACTTTTCATTATGATACTGTTGCTCCAAGTAAAGCCAGTAATTTAAGATTGATTGCAGGAGATAAAAGTATTAATATTTCTTGGGAATATGCAAATGTAGATGAAAGTGAAATTGATAAAGTTGTAATTTACTATAAAGATAGTGAATCAGATAGTTATACTCAAAAAGAGGCCACCAGTTTATCTACCGAGTATAAGCTCGTAGACTTAATAAATGAGCATGAGTATTCTGTATATATAAAGCTTTATGATTTGGCAGGTAATGAAAGTGAAAACAGTGAAGAATTAACAGCAATTCCTGTTCCTGTAGATGATTTTTATAAATATTATAGAAAATCAGGTGGCAAGGAAGATGGTGGTTATTGTTTTATTGCAACCGCTGCTTATGGTTCTTATGATGATGGTATGGTAAAAATACTAAGAAATTTTAGGGATGCTTATTTACCTCAAGTTTTTATTGACACATACTACAAATATTCTCCGCCTATTGCAAATATTATTGCAAAGTCTAAAGTGCTAAGTTTTCTTACAAGAATTTTATTAGAGCCATTGGTTCTTTATGCAAACTTCTTTTTATATGCAAGTATATTATTTAAATTCTTATTACTTTTTATGCTTATGTTGCTCCTATTTGTAAAAACTAAAGTAAGGAGGATTTACTATGTATAAATTTATTATTATATTATTTTTATTCACAACTCCTTTTTTATTTGCTGAGAGTGAGCATAATAGCTTAATTGAAACACATTTTGGATTTTTTACCCCTAGCATAGACCAAGAAAGTAGTTTAACAACTAAGCCATATAAAGATATTTTTGATAAAGATGGTCTTAGGTTTGGTACAAGTTATTCTTTTGAAGTTTTTAGTCAAGATTATTTAGGTAGTTTTTTTATTCTTTCTGGAGTTGAATATTTTATGGTTTCAGGGTATGGAAGATATGAAAATACTCCTACAGAAGAAAGCCAAGATGAAACCAAATTAACAATGATACCCATAGAAATTGCTCTTGTTTATAATTTAGATCAACTACAAAATTTATTGAATATTCCCTTTGTTTTTTATGCAAAAATTGGATTAAATTATAATTTTTGGTGGATAACTAATGGATTGGGTTCTACTGTTGATTATGATAATGGAAATTCCCATGGTGGTAAAAAAGGCTGGCATTATGGCCTAGGAATAAGGTTTCTTTTAGATGTTTTAGATTCTGATGCTGCAATTAATCTTGATAATCAGTATGGAATTAATGGTAGTTATATCTTTATTGAATATAATTCTTCTAAAATAGATGATTTTGGGAAAGATGGCTTTAAATTAGGTGGAAGTTATCTAAGATTTGGTTTAGCATTACTCTTTTAAGCATTTTATAGGCATGATTCTTTTACACTATGTAATTAATTACACAATATTTATTTGTTTTTATCTTTTTTAATATACTCAAATTAAATAAATAATATTTTTATTGCTAATATTAGGAAAATTTATTGCTTTATAACTGTTGTTAAGTTGATTTTTTAAGGAGTTACTATGAAATCTTTATTTTTGTCTTTGTTTTTATTCGGATTTACGATATTTGCCTACAAGCCATTACCTCCTGGAGCAGGTGCATCTGTAAAACCTAATGTTTTATTTATCATTGATGATTCTGGTTCTATGGGGGCATCTTGTACAGGTGAAGGTGATTTAGATAATACTAATAAAACCTCTAAAATGTGCCAAACTAAAAGGGCTTTGAGGCTTTTGTTTCAAGATGACAGCATTACTCAAAATATAAGGTATGGTTTAACCGAGTTTCCGCGTTATTGGTGTAAAAGTAAAAAAATGCTTTTAGTTCCTATTAGAAATAGAGATGACATGGATATTTATAAAAATAATGGTGATACTAAATTACATAAAACTTATATAGAAGAACAAATGAAAACTATCCCAACAAATAACTGGACTCCTTTAGGTAAAGCTGCATATTTTGCAAGAAGATATTTTCAAGGTCATGCTTCTTCAGATGGAAGTATTATTAATAATTTTGACTCTAGCATAGGTGAATCACCAATTATTGATAAATGTCAAAAAAATTATATAGTTTTATTTACTGATGGAGGAGAAAGTAGAAATAACTGTAGTCATGGAGATTGGAAAAGTATTATTAAAGAATCTACTAAAATGCAACAAAGTCCATTACAAGGTTTTGTCACTAAAGATGGTGAGGCTATAGCTAGTGGAAACGAAAACATTGATTTATATGCAGTTGGTTTAGGTAGTGGTGTAAATACAAATACTATGAATACTATTGCAGAACATGGTGGAACAGAGCAAGGATATTTTGCAGAAAATGATCCTAGTAAAATCCTTGAAATATTTCAACAAATTATAGCTGATATTGGAGCTAAAAATATTACTTCTACTACTCCAACTTTAATACCTAGTTTTGCCGGTCCAGAAAATGATGTTCTTTATTTAACTAATTTTCAACCAAGGGACAACAAGCAATGGAGTGGGCATTTATTTAAATATAAACTAGCTACAACAGGAAATAATGTTTTAGATGGTACTCCTAAATGGGATTTAGCTCAAAAACTTTCTAATCAATTAGATTCAAGAAAAGTATATACTGTTTGTAAAGATATGAGTGGTCACTTAGTCAAAGATGCTTTTACTGATGATGATAATAATCTTGCTCTTTTTGATTTAAATAATGCTCAAGAAATTGCTTTCTGTATGCTTCAAGGAGCAAATAATGGTGCAGGTAATCCAATGATTGCAGGAATTAGACAAACATTTCCGTGGAATGCAGCAGTTATTGGATGTTCTGGTGCTGGCTGGGAAGAACACTATGATTCTAATACTGGAAATGTAGATGGTTGTATGCCCACAAGAGAATGGATAGATCCTGTTTGTAAGAGTAGTGAAAATATTGTAGATATGATTAATGACCAATTTGAAATCTATAGGTCTTATTGTGGTGCAGGTGATTTTGAAGATTATGCAGTAGGTTTTCCTATACCTCTTCCAGACCCTGCTCATCCTGATGAGAGTATTCTTGAGGATGATGCAAGTGGAAGTAAGCGTTGTAAATTAGGTAGTCAAACAATTACTCTTCCAGATGGAACAACAAAAACTCTTACTCAAAAAGACAAAGCAAGATTTATTCAAAGATATTTATGTCAAGGTGCATCACATGCATTTTGTGGATGCTTTGAGCCATGGGAAGGAAGTCCTGCTCCTAATGTTAACAAAGCTCAAATGTGTATAAATGCAATTGGTGAAGAAGATAATACTATGTGTGGTGGAACTAATGCTACTCCAAGAGATCCAAGTAAGCCTAGTTGTTATGAAGGATATTGTGTTGGTAAACCTCTTGAATATGATAAAAATGCAATTTGGGAAAAGCAAGACATGG
>JAMOQH010000136.1 GCA_027064085.1 bacterium
TGATGAACTAAATGTAAAAATCACAATTTCAGCAAGCTCAGGCAAATTAAAAATAACAGAATATGAAGATAAAATCATAGAGGCATTAAAACAGGGGAATATTGAGATAGAGGATGAGGAAAAGGGGGTAAAAAAATAGTATTTTTTGAGAATTTTGGATTTTATTTAATGGATCAGAGAGGATAGAAGCCATGAAAAGTATAGAATTCAATGTTAGAGTAATAACACCAATGTTTATGGCTGGAGCAGATAGAAATACACCAGAGCTGCGTCCATCTGAATTTAAAGGAATGATGCGTTTTTGGTGGAGAGCAGCTAGAGCTGAAAATGATATTAAAAAACTAAAAAAAGAAGAAGCTGAAATTTTTGGGGGAACAGGTGTAGGGGAAGGTAGAAGTAATCTGCGATTAGCTTTTGATAGACATGTTCCGAATGAAGATTGGATTGGTTTTAATATAAGTGATGAACTTAATGAAAAGTTAGGGTGTAAATATCTATTTTATTCTACTTTTCTTTTAAGGAGTAGAGGAAAACCTATAATAAGAAAGTATATAAAAAGCAAATATAGATTTAACCTTAAATTAAGTATCCTTAATGAACAATTTTTTGATAAGATTTTATCTTCATTTTGGCTTGCAATTTATTTAGGAGGTTTTGGTACAAGATCTAGAAGAGGTGGAGGTAATATTGCAATTGAAGGTATAGAAGGAGATTTAAAAAATGTAGAATTAAGTTTTTTGACTCCAAAAACTACTAAAATAGAGGAGCTTGGAGAGTGGATAAAAGAGAATTTAAAATTTATAAAGCTCTCCATAAGAACTCAAAATACTTCACAATATCCTAACCTTTCCAATAGTAGAATTTTGATTTTCCCTTCTAAAGAAGATTGGGCAGACTCTTTAGACGCTTTAAATTGGGTTGGAGAAAAATTTAAGTTTTTTAGGAAAAGGCATAAGGCAGATTTATGGAATATGAGTGCCTTTGGTATGCCAATTATGCATAATAGATTCTCTATTAGAATGATACCTTATAACAATGCTAAAAGGAGACTATCTGAGAGGTTAGCGTCACCTCTAATAATAAAGGTAATAGAAGTAAATTCTTTATTTTTCCCAATGCTTATAAAATTAAATTATAATATTGGAGATGTAGGTAAAGAGATTCGAGCAAATAGGGAATGGCATTATGCTAACAAAGGGGATGTTAAAAAGGTAGATATGAAAAAAATAGATGAATTTTTTGATGAACTAAAAAAACAAACACAAACTATGGAGATTGAATATGATAAACTTTGAAAATAAACTAAAATCCTTTCTTCACGATCCTATAGATAAATGTTTTCACATTCCAACACATATTGAAAGAGCAAAAAAATATGCTAGGAAGCTTGGAGTTAGTGGAATAGAAGATGCGGTGGGATCAGACATAATAGCATCATGTATGGAGAGAAGTTTGTTGCCCAAAGGAATAATTCAAAATTTTAATGAAATAAGGCATCCGTTGAGCAATGGGAGACTAGAACTAAGTGGGTATGATAAAAACAACATTTTTGAAGAAATATGCAAAATTTTTGAAAATATAGGAAGTGATATTTCAACTTATAACAATAAAAGGAAATTTCTTTATTTATGGCGTAATTTACAGGACAAAATTTTTAATGAATTAATGAATAATGAATGGGTGAAATTTTTATCCATTTTACCAGCAGACACAAGAATTCCTGATCATTCAATATGGGAACATTTAAAAATATCTTCTGCTATCAATGCATTCTGGGATAAGGAAAATCGTGAGATTTATCAAAACAACTCTTTATTTCTTTTATCATTAGGTCCTGTTCAAAGTTTTATTATTCAGGCACGAAAGACACAGGATTTTTATATGGGCAGTTTTTTGCTTTCTTATCTTACTTTTATTGGAATGATAGAAATAATTGAAAATTTCGGTCCTACTTCAATAATATTTCCAGATTTGTATAAACAACCTTTAATGGATTGGTATTTAAAAACTAAACTAAATATTGAACCTGTTGGATTTAATGAAAAGATGTTATTAATAGCTACTATCCCAAATAGATTCGTTGCAATAATTCCACAAACAAAGAAAGCAGAAATTGAATCTCTAGCCAATAAAATAAAAAAGAACATAAAAAATGAAATTGAAAAAATAAAAAATACGCTTTTACAAGAATTGAACATTTACTTAACTGCTGAGCAAAAAATTAAATTTGATTCACATTTAGATGAATTTCCCCAAATTTTTTGGGTAGCTATTCCATGGAGAAAAAAGAATAAAGATATAATAGTTGATGATTTGAAATATTTTTTAGATGACATTTCTGTTGATGAATTTAGAGAGTTAATTGATTTTGCAAAGGTTAATGGTGAGTTCCCTCCGAATATTGGTTTTCTTTATCCCCTTATATATACAGCTCTTGAAAAGGCATTGGGTACAAGAAAAAATCTTAGAAAATTTTCACAAAATCCTGAAGCAGGAATAAAATGTTTTGTATGTGGAGAAAGAAATGTATTGTTCTTTAGAGATAAGGATAATCCGAGAAGATATAGACATAACATTCCTAATGTTGATTTAACAGAAATACCAATATCACAGAAGTTTTTAGCAGATGGAGAAGGGCTTTGTGGGTTGTGTTTTGTTAAAAGGGTATTTGAAAAATATCTTACAAAAGAAATAGGTGATATATTTAACAATATAACATTCCCTTCAACTGCAGAGGTTGCATGTTCAAAATTTAAGGAAAAGGCATTCACAGTTGCTAAAAGTGAATTTGAAAAGTTTGAAAATGAATTTACACGACAAATAGGAAATCAAGAAGTAAATCCTCTTCCGAAATTACAGACTTTAGGTATTAAAAAAACATTAGAAGGACATTGGTTTTATGAAGAGAATCTAAGAAAAGAAGAAATTGAGAAATCATTTGATATAGTACCATCGCTAAAGACAATTGAAGAGATTAAAAAGAAACTCAAACAATTGAAAGAAAAAGTTGGAGAACCATCATCTTATTATGCTGTAATAAAACTTGATGGCGATAATATGGGCAAATGGCTTTCTGGTGAATTATTACCTCATATTGAATACTCTTACAATTCAATTGTATGGAATAATTTGCCAGAAGATTTTAAGTCCAATTTAAAAAGCATAAAAAATAATAAAATAATTACACCTGCTATTCATGCATCCATTTCAACAGCTCTTAGAAATTTCGCTATAGAATTTGTTCAGCAAATTGTAGAAAAAGAACATTACGGAAAGTTAGTTTATGCAGGTGGAGATGATGTGCTTGCTTTTGTGAACATTGAAGACTTGTTTGATGTAATGCAAAAGTTAAGAGCTGCTTTTTCTGGAAATATTGTTTTTAATAAACACGATATGATAACTGCTAGCTGGGAAAATAAGGAAGGATTTGTAAAAAAGGATGGGAGATTTCTACTTACAATGGGTAACAATGCTACGGCTTCTATAGGAATTGTAATTGCTCACTATAAAGCTCCTTTGCAAATTGTTTTGCAAAAAGCCAGTTATGCCCTTGATAGAGCAAAAGATATAAACGGTAAAAATGCTTTTTGCATTATATTAATGAAACGTGCGGGAGAAGAAAGGATTTCAGTATTAAAGTGGCATTATAAAACAGAGGATGGTACCTTTGATACTGTTCAGAGATTAAAAGAAATTTATAATTTTATGAATGAAAAAAACAAAAAAGATCTTGGATATTTCTCAGATATCTTTATTTATAACCTCCAAAATGAATTTTCAAGATTAAAAACAAAAGAAGATACCATCCATCCTGATTGGTTTACTTATGAGTTATATAGACTCTTGATAAGAGCATATAACGGACCTTTGAGATCTAAAGAAAAGTCTGAATTTGCTAAAAAATTTCGAGCGGTACTAAAAGAAATTTTTGAACATTGTAAATTTACTGATTTTGTAAATTTGCTATTAATTATAAATTTTTTGATTTCTGAGTCCAAAAAACTAAAAGGGGTCTAACAAAATGTTACTGAAAATAACACCTTTAGATACTTTGTTTTTTAGAAATGCAAGACCTTTTAATATGGGTTTTGAGACATGGGCTGAATGGGTTTTTCCTCCTTTACCTTCTACTATCTATGGAGCTTTAAGAACTTTTTTAATTTTTGAGCATGGGAAACTAAGCGATTTTTTGGCTGGAACTTTAAGCAATCAAGATGAAGTTGGAACAGTAATTAAAAAAGGTTCCCTTACATTAAATGGACCTTTTATTTATAATGAAGATTCTGTAGGTTCTCTTTTGTTTCCTGCACCTGCGGATTTAGTTAAAGTGAAACTAAAAGAAAAAAAGAGAAAAAAATATAAACTTGTTAAAACTTCATTTTGTAATGTTCCTGAAATTTTTCTGTCTGATTATCCATTGGATAAATGTTTGATTTTTAAAAAACAACTAAAAACAAAAGACCATTTAGGATTCATAGATGACATTTCTTTAAAAGAATATCTAGAAGGCAAAAAAGAAGAATTTTCCTGTATTGAACAAATATTTAAGGAAGAATTAAAAATAGGAATAAAACGGAACAAGCATACAAAAACTTCAGAAGAAGCTCATATTTATAGAGTGCCGATGCTTAGACTAAAAAAGAACATCTGTTTTCTGATAGAAATTAATGGGGTTAAAAATTTCCCTAATAGAGGTATTTTTCAATTTGGAGGAGAAGGCAAAACTGTAGAGTTCGAAAAAATTGATAACAGTAATGTCTTCGAAAGCCTTAAAGATATTGATTTTGAATTAAAAGATAATATGTTCAAACTTTATTTTGTCACCCCTGCAATATTTGAAAAAGGATGGCTGCCTTCTTGGATAAATGAATCTACCTTTGAAGGGGAATATAAAGGAATAAACCTTAAATTAATCGCAGTTTCTATTAAAAAGTATAAACTTGTAGGAGGCTGGAATGTGGCTGAGAATAGACCTAAGAAAATGTATAAGGCGGTCCCAGAAGGAAGTGTATATTACTTTAAAGTGTTAAATAGTATAACCAAAGAAAGAATAAAAGAGATATTTCACTTTAAAAAGATTTCTGACGAATTTCAAAATACTGCTGAAAATTATAAGTTTTTGTCCAAAGAGGGCTTTGGGTTAGTACTTGTAGGAGGTATTTAAATGAGACAGATAATAACAATGGTTGGGACTTCTCTTTTTGAAAATTTTTTTAAGAATGTAGAAGAATCTAATTTGGAAAGTTATTATGAAGAAATTAATGAATTAAGATCTGATGAATGGGAAAACGAAAAAGGAAGAATTGAAAGATTAAAAAAAGGTATAACAAAGTGGTTAAATGAAATAGATCAAGATGAAAAAATAAATGCTTCTGCTGAAATTAAAAGCCTTTTTAAATTGAAACAAGTAATTGATGATGATTTTTATATTTATCTTTTTTCATCAGATACAATAGTAAGCAAATTGGCAAGTAAAGTTATTAAAGAAGTTTTAAATGAGTTACAACTTGGTAAAATACATACTGAAATGATTAAAGGTTTACAGATTTGGGATAAAGAAGAGTTTAAAAAAGGAATGTCAGATTTAATTAGTAAAATTTATGAAGTTGCAGATGGCTATTGGAATAATGTAATAATTAACATTACAGGTGGTTTTAAAGCTACTATACCTTTTTTAACAATACTTGCTCAATTAAATAATTGTCCACTCTATTATATATTTGAAGATACAGATTCTTTAATAGAAATTCCTAAAATTCCATTTTCAAAGGAAATAATTGATTGGAAGGAAATAGATAAGTATTTTGAATGGTTTGTTAAACTAGATGAAGGTATAGATAATGAGTCGGAGTATCATAAACTTAAAAATGAAGAATTTTATTCAAAATACAGTTTTTTAATATGGGAAGAAGAACATTTTGCAGAACTTAATCCTATTGGTAAAATAATATTTGAAAAATATAAAGAGAAATGTTTTGTATATTATATCACGGAAGACGCAAAAAAAATGATAGAAAATTCTCTGGAATTACAAAATGTATTTAGGAAGTTTACAAATAAACAAATAAGAAAAAATAAAACAGAAGATAAAAATGGACATTTTGTTTTTGATGATGGAAACAATCCGTTTAGAATTTACTACAGAGAAAAAAATGGAATAATATACATTTATAAAGCATTCTTTGATCACAATGAACATGATAGATATTGGAAAAACACACCTTATTCAAACAAGATCTTTGAAAACATGACATTTAAATTAGAAAAACTTTTTTTGGAGGATTGATATGTATAAAGAAAAAAAATTGATGTTTTTAATTGCAGAGACACCAGTTCATGCAGGAAGCGGTGCAGAAACAGGTATTGTTGATTTACCGATACAGCGAGAAAGATATACTGAATTTCCAAAGATTGAAAGCTCTGGCATAAAGGGATGTTTGAGAGAAGCGTTTGAAAATTCAACAAAAGAAGTAAATTTAAAAGGAGATATAAAAACTACTGTTAATGATAGTAGAAATATTTCTCTTGTCTTTGGTCCTGAAGGTGAAGAAGCTCATGCGGGAGCGATGACAATAACAGATGCGAGAATCCTTTTATTTCCTGTAAAATCTTTAAAAGGTGTATTTGCTTGGATTACCTCTCCTATGGTTCTGGAAAGATTTAAAAAAGATTTGGAACTTGTTGGAATAAACAGTTTTAATTTTAACAATTTTAATGGATTTAAAAATACTATTCCAAAAGAGACGAATATTTCGGTTAGTTCTAAAGTTGTGCTTGAGGAATTTACCTTTGAGGTAAAAGAGGAAGATTCAACTAAAAATATTGCAAAATGGCTGGCAGAAAATGTGTTTCCAAAAGACGATTCTTATAAATTCTGGAAAGAAAAACTACAAAAAGATTTAGTTATATTAGACAATGATGATTTTGTTCAGTTTGTTAAAACATCTACAGAAGTTATTACCCGTACTAAGATTGACGACAAAACCGGTACTGTTCAATCTGGGGCATTATGGACAGAGGAGTATCTTCCTCAGGATACCATTATGTATTCTCTGGTTATGTTTACAGCACCAAGAGTTAAAAACGAAGATGAAAAAGGGATTTTCAAGGCTGACTCTTCTGAAAAAGAAGCAAAATTGATTTCTGAATTTTTTGCTTTAGGACTTCCTAATGTTATTCAGATTGGTGGAAATCAGACAATTGGTAAAGGTTTTGTCAGGTTAAAACTTTATAAGGAGACTAAAAATGGCTAGAGAAAAGGAAACCATAATAACAAAACTTGAGAAAGGAAGAGCTGAGTTTGCTTATAAGTGTGTAGCTGCTATAATTGAACCTAAGAAAGACAAAAATCTTTTTATTGTCTTAAAAAAAGCTTTAGAAAAATTTTTTCAAAAGGATATTAAAGATGGAAAGATTACGATAGATAAAATCAATAATTTGCTGGAAAACATTAAAGATTTTTCTAAAAAAGAGTATAACAATATTTCTGTAACTGAAAAAAAAGTAGTAGAATTCATGATAAAATTAAAAAAAGATTACCGGTCTTATGTTAAAAAATTGCCGCAAATGATATTGTCTAATGGCTTAGGTCAAAGTATGGCATTTGTATTTTCTAAGAAAAAAGAAGGAAATGCCTATGCTTTTATTTATCAACAGATTTCAGAATATCTTAACAGCAACAACACAATAAGAATATCAAAAGACAAAGATAAAGATTTATTAGAATGGATTATATCGTTAGATTCTCACAATTACAGATATGCCACAGAAGAAGTTTTGGCTTTTTTAAATTGGCTTAGAAGATTTGCAGAAGGTATGATTGAAGTTTCGGAGGAAGAAAATGATTAAGATAGCAATACCTGATGGTAATAAGTATTTTCCTCAGGATACCCAAAAGGTTTTTCAAAAGTTTAAAATAGGAGAAAAAGATAATTTCTTTTATCTTTTTAACTCGCCAAGATGTTTTTTTAAAAAGAATAAATTAACGATACAAGTTAATGAAGAGATTGAATCATTTAAATGGGAAAAAACTTTTTTAAAATTTATTAATAAACGGAGATATACTGTTATTTCAGAATTTGAAATAAATGGATACAAAAAAGAAGAG
>JAMOQH010000137.1 GCA_027064085.1 bacterium
AAATAATTCATTAATTTTTTCTCTATCTTCAAGTTTTAATTTCATAAAACTATAATTTGAATATTTCTTACTTTTAATTATTTGCCCATAAACAATATCATCTTTTTCAATTCCATGCTCTTTTAAACGACCATATTTTACATTTATATCATAATAATCATTAATGCTGTCAATTCCAATTACTTCATTTCCTCTATCTATTAATCTTTGAGCAAGATGAAAACCTATAAAACCAGCAGTTCCTGTAACTAAAATCTTGCATTTATCTTTAATCAAAACAATACTCCAATAATAAAAATCAAATTACAATACAGTAATTATAAATTTATTTCAAGGTTTTTAGAAACTCAATTTTATTTTTTTACACTAAAAAAATAACTATTTACCTAAAGTATATCTTTTTTAATGTTTTACTATAAAAAATAAAAATTGTAGCAAATGTAAACAAAGCAACACTGCTCATTATTATACTAAATCTAATCCATGGCAAATTATACATCTTTCTTATATGAGCAACATTATAAATGACCCTCCACCATTCTATAGTTGCAAAAAACAACAAGATTTGAATAATTCGTACTGAAATTCTATTTCTAAATAATAAAATTAAGGGAGTTGATATCAATATATAGGTTAAGATTTGATTCCCTGCTCTATAAAAGTGAGCAGCAATAAGCAAAATAGATAAAATTATAGCTAAAATCTGTATAAATATTAAAAATTTAGTTTTCATTATTTCCTTTATAGTTTTGTTAATAATTTATTAAAATCATATTCTTTATTATAAATATTTAATTGCCTTAAGTTTTCTTTAAATTGCTCAATTAGCATAAATTCACCACCTGTATAGACGAGCCTGTTTAACATTGCAAAATCTTTTAATTCAGTTGATTGATAATTCAAGTTAATAATTTTTTCAACATGAATAGGCATATCAGCAATCATCTTTTCAGCTTTATGGCTTGCTGCAAATATCATTAAATCAAATTTGTAACACATTGACGGCCCATCTGTAGTTTCGGGATGAAACACCTTCAAACCATTAAAAAAATCAGGAATTTTATTGTTTCTAGGTGACATTATAGATAAATTTGCAGGAGTAGCTTGTTGAATATATACTTTTGCTGTCCTTGCCATTGCACCTGTTCCAACCAATAAAATTTCGCTCACAGAACAACCAACTAGTTTATCAAAGTAATAATTATAAAATCCTTCAGCATCGGTATTATAACCCAATAATTCACCCTTATTATTAATCACAAGGTTTATTGAGGCAGTTTCATTAACAACAATATCATAATTATTAACATAATCTAAAAAAACTCCTTTATATGGCTGTGTAATATTAAAAAAATCATAATCATTCACCTTTTCTGAACTTATAAATACTTTTAGCTCTTCCTCTGTTTGAAAATCTAAAATTTCATAATCTCCATTTATATTATTATCTTGAAAATAAGTTTTATATAATAAGGGAGACTTAGTATAAGCTATATCTTTTCCTATTATTGCAGCTTTCATTTTTTTACTCCTATCAAAATCATCGATAATCAAAGAGGACAAGTCACCGATAAACAAAGAGGACAAGTCACCGATAAACAAAGAGGACAAGTCACCGACTTGTCCTTACTTTGGTTATCTTGGTTACCATTTTAGATGTGATTTCTAAGTTAAAAATACTTTTTAGTACTTCACTATATCTTAGAGTCACTCCATCTATGTATTTTAACACTACTTTTAAGCTATTTTCCATTTCATTATATGAAATTTCGTCAATATATGCACTTAAATCATATTTTTTAATTTTTTTCTTCTTGGTTAATCTTTCTATTATAAAACCGTCTTTATTTTCTATAAATTTATTAAAATTATCCAACTGACTTTCTAAAAATTCAAATTTATATTCTATTGTTTTGGGGTCATAACTTAAAACTTTAGTATTTTTAAGCTCTTCTATTAAATTGAATTTAATTCCCTCTGTAATATTTTCATTTAATAATGTCAAGATGTTATCTAAATCAAGAGCTTTATATGTAAAAATTTCCATCCACTCATCATGGCTTTCTACACCTAATGGAAGAGCAAAATAAAACTTAATTAAAGGCCTTTGATTAAAACCCTGTGAAAATGTTAATGGTAGTTCTAATCTTCTAAATAATCTTGTAAAAGCTCTAATTGTATCAAGCTGTGAAAACAAAGTTGCAGGATGTTTTTTCTCAAATGAAATAAAATACTTATACTTTCTAGTAAAATCTTCAGGACTAATATTAACAACTTCCCCTACTTCTTCAGGATTAAAATTTGGATATAGTTTTTTCTTTTTATACTGTCTATTTTTAACAACTTTAAAATCACAAACATCACACATGGAACACTTTCCAAATAAACATTCATCTGTTGTCTCTTGGTTTAATGCTTTTTGATATTCATTCCATAAATATCTTTTAGATACCCCAGCATCTAAATGATCCCATGGCATAATTTCATCTTTATCCATAGCCCCCATTAAACTAATATAGTCAAGATTTTCACTTTCCATTGCTTCTATCCATCTGTCAATAAAATAGTTTTCACTCCAACCTTCTAAAAAAGAGCCCATTTTATATACTTTTTCTATTACAGGAGCTAATAATCTATTTCCTCTTGATAAAACACCCTCCATTATTGCTTCACGATATCTTATCATTGAAATATTAACACCCCTAGCCCTTCTTTGAAAAATTTCTTCTCTTTTGAGCTCATAATCATCCTTATCCATCATTTTTATCCATTGAAATGGAGTAAAAGATTTAGGGATAAATACATTCACTGAAATATCAATTTTAGGTCTTCTATGGTATCTTCTTCCTATATCAAGAGCTTTATTGGATAAAATGGCTATAGCCTCTGCATCTTTTACTGTTTCAGTAGGAAAACCAAACATAAAATACAATTTTATATGATTCCACCCAGCTTTAAATATCCTTTCTAAGGATTTTAGTAAATCAACTTCTTTATTTCCTTTATTAATTACTTCACGCAATCTATCTGTACCTGCTTCAGGAGCTAGAGTAAAAGAAGATTTTCTTACTTTTGCACTTTCTTCTATCATTTTATCGGTAACTGTTTCTGTTCTTAATGATGGTAAAGACAAAGCAATATGTTTAGGACTATGCTCTTTTAAAACTTCAACCATTAATGGCTCAACACAATCATAATCTCCAACAGATAAACTCAACATTCCTAAATCTTCTATTCCTGTTTTAGTAATTGATGATTTAAATAATTGTTTGATAGTTTCAGGGCTTCTTTGCCTTACAGGCCTAGTTGTCATTCCTGCTTGACAAAATCTACATCCACGAGTACAGCCTCTTTGTATCTCCACTCCTATTCTATCATGAATTAATGGTATGTTACTAACTACTATATCATCAGGAAAATGAGCCTTATCTAAATCTATTATAATTTGCCTTTCTACAAAACTATAATCTTCAGTTAAAGATTCTCTTTCTATTATTCTACCCTTTTCATTATATTTAAAATTAAATTCAGATGGGATATAAACGCCTTTTATTTCTTTTAATAGTTGTATTTTTTCACTCCGTTTGAGGCTCTTATTTTGAATCAGAACATCCGAAATCTCTAAAACAGCTTCTTCTCCATCACCTATTAAAAAAGCATCAAAAAAAGGAGCTATAGGTTCAGGATTAAAAACAGCAGGACCACCTCCAAAAACAATAGGGTCATTTTCAGTTCTATCTTTTGCATAAAAGGGAATATCTGATAAATCAAGCATTTGTAATATTGTTGTAGCAGACATTTCAGATTGTAAAGTTATTCCAAATATATCAAAATTTTTAACATCATCTTTAGTTTCGAGAGTATATAATAATCTTTTATTATCACGCAAATATTTAAACATATCCTTTTCTACGGCAAACACTCTTTCTGCAGCAATATCATCTCTTTTGTTCAGTATACTATACAATATCTTAATTCCAGTATGGCTCATACCAACTTCGTATAAATCAGGATAAGCCAAAGCCCATCTTAGTTTTACAGAATTTTTATTTTTTACTATAGAATTATGTTCATTTCCCACATATCTAATAGGTTTATTTACAAACTTATGTATTTCTTCAAAAAATTTATCTTTCATTATTGTTTTCTCCACATAATATATTTATACATTTAATATATAAATAAGTTTTTCTTTTTATCACAAAAAACCTAAATTGGCAATATCAATATCTTTTTGCAAGCAATCAGTTTACAAAAATAATCATTATCAGACTATATTTAACTATAAAAAGTACTATAAAAAATATCTTAATGATTATGATAAAGTTTATAATATTGGTATAGTATTTAGCAAAAACAAGAGAAATATTGCCAAATTTAATTATGAAACGGTAAAATAGAATGTAAAGTCGTAGCACTGCTACGACTCATTATATTCTAACTCATATTTATACAAGTTTTATGAATTTTACACATATTAAAAAAATCTTACTTTACTTTTTAAGTGTATTTATATATTATCTAGTGATTAATGTATTTAGGTTATCCTACAATATTTATTATGAACAACGATAAGGAGTTATAATATGCTTTCTGCAAAAGAACAATTAGAAATCATCAAAAGAGGAGTTGTTGATTTGTATCAAGAAGATGAATTATTAAAAAAACTTGAAAATTCTATTGAAACCAATACTCCATTAAGAGTAAAAGCAGGTTTTGACCCTACTTCTCCTGATTTACATTTAGGTCATACTGTTATTTTTAATAAAATGAAACAATTACAAGATTTAGGACATGATATTTACTTTCTTATAGGGGATTTTACAGCATCTATAGGAGACCCTACCGGCAGAAATGAAACAAGGCCTCCTCTTACACAAGAACAAATTGAAGTAAACACCAAAACATATACCGAACAAGCATTTAAAATATTAGATAAATCTAAAACTAAAATCGTTTTTAATGGCGAGTGGATGAATAAATTAACCAGCCATGAAATGATACAATTAGCATCTAAATATCCAGTTGCTAGAATGCTAGAAAGAGATGATTTTAAAAAGAGATTTAGAGAAGGGCGAAGTATTGCAATTCATGAGTTTCTATACCCACTAGTTCAGGCTTATGATTCTGTTATGATAGAAGCAGATATTGAATTAGGTGGAACAGACCAATTATTTAATTTATTATTAGGTAGAACACTACAAAAAGATTTTAAAAAGAAAAGACAAATTGCAATAACTATGCCTATACTAGAAGGACTCGATGCTAAAAACATTGATGGAGTACTCACAGGTAAAAAAATGAGTAAATCATTAAATAACTATGTTGGTATTACAGATGAACCTAATGATATGTTTGGCAAACTTCTCTCAATTACAGATGAATTAATGTGGAAATACTACCAATTATTATCATCTAAATCTACAAATGAGATAAATGATTTAAAAAAACAATGCGATGAAGGATTAAATCCTAAACTTGTAAAAATTGCATTTGCAAAAGAAATGGTAGAAAGATTTCACTCAAAAGAAGCTGCTGATAATGCAGAAATTCATTTTGAACAACTTTTTAAAAAGAAAGATATACCTGATGAACTTGAAGTATTTGAAGTAGAAATAGAAGAAGATAAAATATGGTTACCAAAACTTATGACTCAAATTGGCTTTTCTAAGTCAAATGGAGAAGCAAACAGATTGATAAAACAAAATGCCGTATCAATAGATTCAAAAAAAGTAACAAATAATCGTTCAGAGTTTGCAAAAGGTAGTAAATTTGTGCTAAAAGTTGGAAAGAGACGAATTGGAGAAATTATTATTAAATAAAGAGGGGAGAAATTATGAATGTTGAAGTTATTAAACAATTAGTTATTGAATCAATCACAAAGGTATTGCAAAATGATAATATTGTGAGTATATTCCAGAACAATAAAGTTATAAATGCTATTTCCAAAGGTTTGGAATTAAAGTCAAGAATTTCAGAAGAAGTTGAAGTTGCAGTAAAGGGTTTACAAGAAACTTTAGCTATTGCAAGTATTGATGACTTAAGAAATGTTGAAAGAAAAGTTCAAAAAACGGAAAAAAAGCTAACTAAATTATCTGACCATTTAGAAGAATTAGTTACTGATAATAAAAGCCTAATAGATGATATCTCTACAAAAATTCTAGATGTTTTAGATAAACAAAATGAATTATCTGAAACTCTCAAAGAAGAACTTGAAGAAATCAAAGCACAATCCTTAAAATATAAAAAGAAACACTCAGAAATAGAAAAAGATATTAGAGCATTAGATGAAGATTATTCTGACTATAAAAATAAAATTGATAATGAATTTAAACAATTTAAAAATAATTTAAAATCAACAGATGATAAATTAAAACATTGGAAAAGAACAGTAGAAAAACATAACACTAGACTTACAAATCTTGAAAAAGCTGAAAATACCGATTTAACCATTAAATTCCAAGAATTTAAAGAATTAAGTAACTTAAAAATTAAATCTCTTGAAGAAAAAATTAAAAACTTAGAAGTAATTAAATCTTCTGATATATCCTCTAGTAAGGATAAGGCATTGCCTAGTCCTACTAAGAATAAAACGGGAGAGAAAAAGAAAAAAACTACTACAAAAAAAGTAGAAAAAAAAGCTCCTTCTAAAAAACCAGTAACTAAAAAAAAGACAAGCACCAAAAAAACAACTACTAAAAAAGTAACAGCCAAAAAAGAAGAAATATAATCATTTTCTATCTCTTATCGTACCCTTTTTATAATTTATTGGCTGAGAAGTATCAACTTTAATACCTATAGTATCATTCATCGTTTCTAATTGCTGTTTTTGTAATCTTTTTTTCATTAGAGCTATTTCAACAAACATTAAAAGAAACATTAAAATATATGGCAAAATACCAGAAATAAAAGTCCATGCTGCGGTTGACATATAATAGGCAGAATATACTATCAAAAATGTATGTAAAAATAACATTATTGCCATATCTCTGACCATAACATTCATCATTCCTTCTCTTTCAGGAGGAATTTCTCTTGCATTTTTAGGTAACCTATCTTTCATTAATTCAAAAATAGACTTTTTCGTAATTACAAAATACATTAAAAAAGCTACTCCTAGAAATTGCATTATGGCAGGTTTTAATTTAAAAAATGCTTCATTATCAAAAGTATAGGAAATAGCTCCCATTATAACAACCAAAACTGTTGCAATCATAATTAACTTATCAACTCTTTTATCTTTAATATAAAAAAATGTAAATTCTAGTATTCCATAAACAACAGTTAATATTATAGCAATATGAAATTCAAAAAAATGGTCAATTGCAAAATAAATAAATAATGGTAAAGTAGCAGATAAGAATATACTCATTTTTCACCTCTTTTTATTTTTTTATAAAAAATTAGCATAATAATTAAAAAAATATACACATAAGGCATACTCCAACCAAAAACCTGATATAAAGTTCTGCTTTTCATAATAGGAACATCATCAACAATATGACCACTTGTATAAATAGGTAAACTCTTACCTAGTCTGCCAACTGCATCAATAAAAATAGTTCTTCCTGTATTTGTAACCCTTACAAGTGGAACCCTGTTTTCAAGAGTTCTATATTGAGCAATCATTCTATGTAAGTCAGGAGCAGCCGTTTTGCCAAACCAAGCATCATTGCTCATATTTATTAAAATATTTGGGTGTTTTTTATTTACTTTATTGCTAAACATTTCAATAATATCTTCATAGCAAATTAAAATACCTAGTTTTGCTTTATTTTTGACATTAAAAAGTTTTATTTCTTTACCAGGTTTAAAATTCCCAACAGCCCTAAAATACCTTTTCCATTTTGGAAAATATTTACCAAATGGCATATATTCCCCAAAAGCAAGCAAGTATTGTTTATGATAAGTATTTAAAACATATTGATTTGAA
>JAMOQH010000138.1 GCA_027064085.1 bacterium
TTTACACATCTTTTATGTATTTTATCACAAACTTCAGTCTCTTTATCACACATAGTGTCATTTGTGCAGTAATTTTCTATTCTTTCACATTCACCTGTAGTTTTATTGCATGAATATGATTCCCCACACTCTTTATTTTTACATAAATCTTCGGTTTTAGGATTATTATTACTATCTGAACATGAAATAGCTATAAAAACTATAAAAATAATCAATAAATTGCATATTTTGAGCATTCCAATCACCTTAAAAGTATAAGTTCAATAAATAAACATATTTTTTCCAAATAGACAATGAGTAAGTGGAGTTAATTCTTAAAAATAAAAATTACCTTAAACAAGTTTTAAAAACTCATCTATTTCAGAAGTAACAATTCTTAAACTTGCACGCCAAAACTCAATATCATGTAAATCAATTCCCACAAATTTAACCGCATCATAAACTGAATTATTTCCAGTTCTTTTTAATAACTCATCATATTTTATTAAAAAATCTTCTTTATTTTGCTCGTATTGTGCATATAATCCTTTTGCAAACAAAAGCCCAAACGCATATGGATAATTATAAAAATTATAATCAACATCATAATAATGAGGCTTACATGCCCACATATAAGGGTGCAAAAATTCAGAATCTAGTCCATCTCTATATGCCTTTTTTTGAGCATCAAGCATCAATTTTTTAATTTCTTCAACAGATAAAGCCCCTTCTTCTCTCTTTTTGAAAAATTCTGACTCAAACAAAAATCTACTGTAAATATCTATAATTACCTGAGCAGATTGCATAATAGAGCTTTCAAGAATTGCAATTTTATCATCTTTTTTAGCATCTTTAAGAGCTGCATTAAAAACTATAGTTTCGCAAAAAATACTTGCAGTTTCAGCAAGAGGCATAGGGTAATCACTATTGATAACTGATACTTCGGTTAAAACTTCTCCATGATATCCATGTCCTAATTCATGAGCTAGTGTATCCATATCATTAAAAGAACCTTCAAAATTAGATAAAATCCTGCTTTCTTTTATTGTATGAAGATTAGCACAAAATGCTCCTCCGAGCTTGCCTTCTTTAGGGAAAGGATCTATCCAATTATTATCAAATGCCTTTTTGGCAAAATCTCCAAGCCTTTTAGAAAATCCATAAAATTGCTGTAAAATAAAATCCTTTGCTTCATCATAAGTAAATTCCATATTGCTGTTACCAATAGGAGCAAACAAATTATAAAACTTTAATCCATTATTGTCACCAAGTAATTCTCCCTTTTTTCTAAAATATTTAACAAATTCAGGAATTGATTCTTCCATTGCCTTCAACATTGTATTTAATGTTTTTTCATCAACTCTAGCTTCCTTTAAACTCATATCAAGAGGTGATTTATATCCTCTTTTTTTGCTCATTGTAATGACTTCTCCCTTAATTGAGTTAAGAGCCATTGCCGATACTTCCTCTATATTTTTATATGAATCAATTTCTGCAATATAAGCTTTTTTTCTTACTTCAGTATCTTTGTCATAGGCAAGATTTCTAATTGATGAAAGAGGGAGTTTCTGACTTTCTCCATTTAATTCTATTTCTATCATTAAATTAGAACTCACCTTGTTTTGCAAAGTAGTAAATGCTGTTGAACCGGTTTGCTTTAATTTCGCATATAAAATTTCTTCTTCGTCGGTAAGCAAATATTGTGAATCAGATGCTAATTCCTTAATATGAAATTCGTGAATTTTAAAATAGTCATTGCTGTTAAGTATATCATCAAGATTTTTAACACTTGAAAGGTATTTTTGAAATTTTACTATTGGTTTTACCTTTTCTGAACTGTAGTCATCAATAATATTAACATATTTCAATGCCTCTGTATTATTGGTATCAGTTGTAACTGTTAATTCTGCAAAAGAATAGATTTTTATAAGCAAATTATTTATATTTGTTGCAAAATCAAGATATAGTTTTATTATTTTTTCTGGGCTTTGCCCAGTTTTAATATTATCATTTAATGATTTATCAAACCCCAAAATCATAGACTTAATAGAGTTTAAGTCGTTTTGAAATTCTTTACTATCAAAAGAGCTATAAAGAGCTGATAAGTCCCAACTAATAATACTATTCTTATTCATTTAATACTCCGTAAAATAAAATCAGACTAAAATGTCAAATTTAATTTACAGTTTTTTATATGAGTTGTCAAATATGAAAACAAATGATTTTATTCACTTATAGAAATAATATTACCTAATCCATAAGTTTCACCTGCAATAACTAACTCTGGGTAACCATTTTCATAAGTTATCCCCGTAATTTTACCAGTCATTCTTGGAATTACCGGTATAGAGTTTCCATTATCATCAGTTGCAGTAATTTTAACTTTGTATCTACCATTGGGCATATCTAAGCCTTGTTCATTTTGACCATTCCACATTAAAGTATTATCTCCCTGTTGAACAGATGATTGTTGTATGGTTTTTATTAATTGCCCATTTTCACTATATATTGAAATAGTAACATTCTCAGCATTTTGAGGAAGTTCATAATTGATTGTGGCTGTTCCTGAATCAAGATTTATTGTATCTCCTGCTAATACTGCGGTTTTACCTATGTAATTAACCATACTTGTATTTGTTGCATTAGATTGTAATAAAGAGAGGTCATCAAGTCCACCATTCATATTTTCCATTTGTTCCAATGATGAGAATTGAGCTAAGTCGGCAATAAAAGATTCATCATCAGTTGGTTTGAGAGGGTCTTGATTTTGTAGTTTAGTGATTAATAATTTTAAAAACTCATCTTTTCCTAATTGGCTTTGGGCTGTAGTAAATGCTCCAGCTGTATTATTTGCACCAACTCCTTCTACACCTTGAAGAGCCATATAACCTCCTAAACAATAACTTCAATAAGTCCTACATAAGAACTTATCGTCTCGTTTTCTGAATAGTTAAATTTTTCTTCAATTTCTTGATATTTTTTTCGTTTTTGTTTGCTATTATTAGATTCTGATTCTGAGTTTGTATTTTTATCAAATGAAAATGATATGTCATTACTTGCTTTTTTGATTTCTGAAAATAGATTTTTAAGAGATGTTTGATTGTTATTTAATAGTTCTAATGTTTCGTGTTTTTGTACTTTAATCTCCACCTTTGTACTTTTTTTAATCATTGATATATTAATTTCTAATTTACCCAAATGTTCAGGAGTTAATTTAAGAACAACTTGTTTTCTGTTATTTTGGCTCATATATGTAATGGAGTCTTGTAATTGAGTTTTAATAGACTTCATTGTTTTATAATTGTTTGTTTGTGTTTGATTTATTGATTTATTGATTGCTTTTTGAGTAAAATTATTTTTATTTGATAATAAATTTAGATTTTCTTTAAAATTTAATTTTTCTTTTAAGGAATTATTGATATGTTCATTGCTTTTCTTTTTATGTGCAGGTAATTTTATTTCATTTTTAAAAATGGAAGATTTAAGACTAGAATTCTCATTTCTTTCGTTTCTTTCATTTTTATCATTAAGGGGGTAAGTTTGTGATTTACCTTTATTTGTAGGTTTGGTATTTTTATTTTGAGAGAACTGCTTAGCAAAAATAATATTGGTAAATTCCTCTCCTTGAGCTTTGCTCAAAAATGAAGTGGGGGCAATAATGTTGACGGGTGCGGGAGTTGTTTCATTTTTTGTTTTTTTGGGTGAGAATATATTTATTTCTTTTTCACTTTTTATTTTTTTGTTTATTTCTTTCATTATTATAAATTGAAAATCTAGTTCTTTTACTACTTTAGTGTTTTTTTTATTTTTTTTATTTATTATATTATGAGGCTCCATAATAGGATGAGGCTGTTTTATGATAGAAGGAGCTGTTGCCTTATCATGGGGATTTGCTGTTTTATTATGACCAACCTTATTAGGATTACTCATCACCGCCTTATTGGGACGAGTCACCGCCTCGTCCCTACGGTGGTGGTGACTGTTTTTTTCAATTTTTAATGATGATATGTTCATATTTAACCCCTTAATATATAAAAAATCGTCTTTATAGAGATAAACTTGAATATTAATTTTATTTTTTGTTGATTTTCCTTATAATAGATACGACTAAGAGATGTAGTTGATTTTTTATGGAGGGGCTTATGAGTAAATTAATTGTTTTTTTATTGTTGTTAGGGATGCCAAGTATTCTATTTACTGATGATATAAAATTAGGAACACCTTTAAAGGTAGATTTCTATGATGAGTATTATGGTGAAGAAGAAACTGCCACTCAAGAAGGAGATTATAGTAATGTATATGCAAACTACGAAGAGAGATATATACTTTATAATTTAAATTTGTATAGATTAGCTCCACAGCTTTTAAAAAATGAAGATACAAACACCGACCCTGATGTAAAAAAGTGTATTGATTGGGGTTACTGCTTTCAACCAACAAAACCTCTATATTGGAATCTCAATTTATCGAGAGCTGCAAGATATCATGATGATGATATGATTAAACACAATTGTTTTGCTCATAATGACTGTGATGGAGGTGATATTTGGGCAAGAATACAAAGATATTATAGTTCAAGTGCTATGGGAGAAAATATTGCAGCGGGAAGTAAATATAATGAAGTTACTAAAAATTTTATAAATGAAAAGGGCGCTGCACCTGGAACTGTTGGGCATAGAGAAAATGTTTTCAGTCCTAGTTTTAATGAAGTAGGTTTAGGTTATTTGTTGGGTGGTTCTTACAGAATGTACACAACTCAAGATTTTGGGGCTTCTGCTAAGTTTACTGCTATACCAGCTGCTATTCACGAGCCTAAAAAACCAAATAATGGTGCAACTGTTAAATTTAAGGCAATATATTATAGTAGTACTCAAAATAGTAATCCTAAAATCTATTTAGTTTTGAATAATAAAGAAATTGAAATGAAAAAAACTGTTTCAAGTCTTGATTGGAAATCAGATAATTATGTTGGAAAAGGTTCTGTTGTAACAAGAAATTGGTATTCTGCTGAATATACAGTCAATCATAAAATAACTGCAGAATGTAATAATTATTACATTAAAGTAAATGTAGATAATAAAGATTATTATTATCCTGATAATGGTTCATTGCTTGTAGGTCCTAATTGTGATGATAAATTATATGACTCTAAAAGATTTTCAGAAGCTAATAATGAGGGTAACAATAATTTAAATAATAATCCAGAAGATGAAGGATGTAGTTTTGGTAATAGTAGCAATAATTATATTTTTTATTTTATGTTTTTAGTAATTTTTTATCTTCGTAAGAAAACTATTAGAGAAAAATAAAGTTTATGTATTTAACTTATTTTAATTTTCCTTTTGCAGGTATTAATCCTAAAGCCATAACAATTTCTGGGATTTTCATTGCATCTTTCATTGTTAATCTAAAGCTTATTACAAGAAATTCATTTTTTTCTTCAATTTTAACTGTATTAACCATATTTTTTATAATATTTATACCAGATGGGGTAACAATAGCTTTTAAATTTGTTAATTGTTTATCTAAATTTGGTTTAATTTGGTTTAATTGAGTATTTGCTAAACTTGCAAGTGATTTAACTCCATCTTTTGACGATTTCATAACAAGTGTAAAATCTATGTTTTTATTATCAACCTTAATTCCAAAGCCTGCAGATTTTAAATTATCTGTAAATTCTTTAAGCATAAAAAATTGTGGTTTACTAAAAAAATTTTTTATTTCAGAATCTGTTTTTTCATTAGAAACAAAAATTAAGTTTAATTGACTATTGTTCAATTTTGAAATTATTTCTTTAAAATCATTGTTTCTAGGTGTTGATGCTAGATTTTTGGATTTACCTTTATTTAAAGATATTGCATTTTTAACAGAAATTAGTGTTCCACCTATTGTTTTATTACCTATAACTACAAAGCCTGTATTATCATCATAAATATTAATATCTAATCCTTCAAATTTTTCTGTTTTAGGGGCTTTGGGCATTTTTTTTAGTTTAGATAAATTAATACCATCTAGTATTATCGCTGCATTACTTAAAGGATTGTTTTTAAAATCTTTAATATTTATGAATGCGGATAAAGAATTTAATTCAGATAAGTCTAAACTATTACTTTCTTTTACTTTACTAAATAATTTTTTTAGCATAGGTTGAAATGCTTTAATATTAAATATGCTTTGAAAGTCAACGATTGCAAGAACTGTTGTTTCTGCAGGGAAATAGCTAAAGTCTAATGATTTAACTATGTTTTTTGAAGTTTTTTTAGATGAAAGGTTTTGGTTAGATTTATTTTTACAAGCTGTTGTAAAAATGGTTATTGCAATTAATGCTATAAATAATAATTTAATTTTTTTATTCATAATGCTCCTTAAAACTAGAAATCATGAAAATTTATATCATATTTACTATATAAAAACAAGAATGTTAAATTAAGGCAAAAAAAAAGGACTCAAAAGAGTCCTTTTTTTGGTGGCTGGGGAGAGACTTGAACTCTCGACCTCACGGATATGAGCCGTGTGCTCTAACCAACTGAGCCACCCAGCCACACAAAAGAATATATACACAATTTAACTATAATTGTCAATACTTTCTTGTAGAAAATTGAAAAAAATGTTATAAAATTCTGTTTTTACTTGGAGATAGTTATGAAAATTGCATTTATTACCACAGAAGTTTTTCCTTATGCAAAAGTTGGTGGACTTGGAGATGTTTCATCTGCTCTTCCTTTAGCATTAAAATCCTTAAAAAAAGAAATTGATATTTTTATGCCTATGTATAAGGATATTGATAAAAAAGCTCATAAAATCAGAAAATACAATCACTGGAAACCTTTTGATATAAAAATCGGAGATAAAAGCTACAGTGTAGAGCTTTTCAGGGTTAAACTTGATAAAAAGGTTAATGTATTTTTTATATATAATGAAGAATTATACAATAGGAGTGGAATATATACTAATACAGAAGGCAAAGCATTTAAAGATAATCACATAAGAGATATTTTCTTTTCTAAGGCAAGTCTAGAAGTTATGAAAATTTTAAATTTAAACTATGATATTTTACATACAAATGATAGTCATACAGCTCTTATTGCACCATATATAAAATTAGTTTATAAAGATGAAGAAGTTTTTCAAAATACTAAAATTGTATTAACAATTCACAATATCGGAGCTGCATATCAAGGGATTTGTGAAGCAGTAGAAATAGAAAAAGCTGGGTTTTCTTATGATTTACATTATTTAGGTGGCCCTCTTGAATTTTATGGAAAGTTTAATTTCTTAAAGGCGGGTATCTATTATGCTGATTTAGTTACAACGGTTAGCCCTAAATATGCCATAGAAATACAAACGCCTCAATTTGGAGAAGGCTTAGATGGATTACTTAGAGAGATGAGTCATAAATTAGTTGGGATACTAAATGGAATTGATACTAATATATGGAATCCTTCAAAAGATGATTTAATTAAGAAGAAATATAGTTTCAAAACTGTGAAAAAAGGAAAGTTAGCTAATAAAAAAGAATTATTGAAGGAATTTTTCTTAAAAGATGGTAAAAAACCATTAATTTCAATGATTTCAAGGCTTACTGCACAAAAAGGTTTTGATTTATTGGAATCAGTTGCTGAAGATTTGGCAAAATTAGATATCAATTTGATAGTTTTAGGAACAGGTGAAAAAAATTATGAAATGATTTTGTCATCTTTAATGGAAAGATACCCTGAAACATTTTCTGTAAAATTAAAATATGATGATAAATTAGCTCATTTAATGGAAGCTGGTTCTGATATGTTTTTAATGCCTTCAAAATATGAGCCTTGTGGCTTAAATCAGTTATATTCATTGGCTTATGGAACTGTTCCTATAGTAAAGGGAGTAGGTGGACTAGAAGACAGTATTGTCTCATATCCCTCTGAGGATTCAACTGGATTTAAATTTTATAAACATGATTCTTTAGAAATGTTAGAGGCAATAAAAAAAGCAATTGATTTATATAAAAACAATACTGAGGAGTTTTTTAATTTAAGTAAAAGAGGAATGAAAATAAATAATAATTGGAAAAAATCTGCAAAAGAATATGTAAAACAATACACTGAATTAATAAAATAGATAAATAGATTAACTATGCTCTTAAAATCATTGAAATTATTAATCATTTTGTTGATAACTTTGTTGATAACTCTGTTTTCGGCATGCAGAACATCAGTAAAAGATGATGATTGGATAACTGGAGATGATGATAAAGACGCTGTAGATGCGAGAGAATTAGTTGGAGAAAAATCATCTTATAAATCACAGAGGTTTGAATCTAATACTGTAAGGGAAGGTGATTCCATTTCTTTTGAAAAACAAGATAAATCTTTAGAGTCTAAAAAGCCTATAAGCCTTATAGATGCTGGTAAAACTACCCCCCATCCTATTTGGGAGGAGAGCTCTAGGCAAACAAAGAATGTTCTTGTTGTTTTACCTCTAACTGGTGAGTTAGAAACTATAGGTAAAAAAATTAAAAATGCTATAGTTAAGGTAAATCAAGAACTAGAAGAGCCTTTTAATTTAGCTTTTTTTGATACTCAAAGTAACATGTATGAAAAAAAAGGAGAATTATATGATTTTGTAATTAAAAATGATATAAAATTTATTATTGGAGGTCTGCAAAGTCAAGATACTAAAGATATTGTGGAAGTTGCAGGAATTAAAAATATTCTAGTTTTTTCTTTATCTCCAAATAGTAAACTTGCTCTTGAACACAAAAATTTATACATTCAATCTATTACTCCAGAAAACATAGCGTATTCAGTAGTAAAATATGCTATAGAAAAGAAACATTTCAGAAAATTTGCAATTTTTTATCCATATACTGAAATAGGAATGGAGTATTATTATTATTTTAAATATTATGTTGATTATATGGGTGCTGAAATTACCAAAGAGGTAATATTCAATCCCAAAGCAAATAACCTTGATAAGCCAATTTCAAAACTTGTTGAAAGAGATAATCCATATAAAAGACCAGATTTTCAAAAATACTTAAGACATGCAAGAACAATTTCCAATCCATACCGAAAAAAACACTATCTTGAAATTTCAAAACTTAAATTAAAACCAATTTTTGATTATGATGCTATTTTCTTACCAATATCAGATAGAAAAATAAACTATATTATTCCAATACTTGCATCATGGGATTTACCTTTAAAAACCAATAATCAAAGATTAATGGAGCAGGTCTATCACAAATATTTAAACAAACACCAAAAATATGTTCAGGTTTTTGGTACTCCCTTTTGGTATAATGAAAATATATTTAATGATAATTCACCTTATATAAACGGTTCAATTTTTCCTTCTCCCTATAATATTGACTTAGAAAATGAAAGCAATCCGTTTGTTGTTCTTTTTAAAAACGAAATAATTGAAAAAAAATCGTTAATATACGAAGCCCTTATTTATGATATGGTTAACATTATGTATTATGTTTTTGAGAAAAAAGAAGATATTAAAACTTATGATGGCGTAATGGGGGCTTATTTTTTATATAAAAATCAATTTTTTAAAGATTTTGGAATGGCAATTATTCATGAAAATAGAATTTACACCTATGCTGAATAAATTTTTATGCAAAACTTTTTAATAAAGAACCAATTATTAAATCCCAGCCATTAACCAAAACAAAGAGCATTAATTTTAATGGTAGTGAAATAATTGCAGGTGGTAACATCATCATACCCATAGACATTAAAATTGACGCAACTATTATATCCAAAACAATAAAAGGTATAAAAATCATAAACCCCATTTGAAAACCTCGTTTAATTTCTGAAGTTATAAAGGCGGGGATTATAATTCTTAAAGATAAGTCATTTAAATTCTGAGGCTTATCTTTTAAGCCAGAATGAGATAAAAATAATTTTAAATCTTCTTCATAAACTTGTGCAAACATAAATTTTTTTAGAGGTTCAGATGCATTTTTTAAAAATACAGTTCTGTTTATCTTGCCATCAATATATGGTTGCAATGCAGTTGTATTTATCTGATTAAAAGTTGGACCCATTATAAAAAATGTTATAAATAGAGATAAACCAACAATAATTTGATTAGGAGGAAGAGATTGAGTTCCTAGTGCTTGTCTAGTAAAGGATAAAACAATTACAACTCTTGCAAATGATGTCATGGCTAGTATAATTGCAGGTGCAATAGTTAAAAGGGTTAATATAAGCAGTATTTTTATTGTGGTAACACCTTCTCCTTGTGCAGGATTATCACTAAAACTAACTTTTACTCCACCTGGGATATTAAGCTGTGATTGTGCAAATGTATCAATGTTAGTAAATAAAAATAATCCTATGTATAAATACTTTTTCATATTATAGCTTTTTGATATTTTTTAATTTTTTACTAAAATGTGTTACTACTTCAGGTTCTTCTTCTTGAATATATGGATTCTTTTTAGTTTTTTTCTGAAAGAAACTTCTTTCTAATTCATCGATTTCTTCATCTAATTCAGTTTTAAATTCTTTTTTATTTCTTTTTTTAGGTAAGTACTCTAATTCTTCATTTTCTTCAGTATGGTCATTTAATCCTGATAGTACTTGAACACCATTTTCCGATGTTGCTAGTAGCAACTTATTGCCATTGGCTTCAACCATAATTAATTGTTTTTTATTTCCTAGTGATTTTGTTGATAAAATTTTAACACTTTCATTATTGGCAAGAGATAAATTTCCATTTCTTTTTTTAAGAAAGAATGCAATTGCTCCTAAAAATAATAAAATAATAAACATTATACTATTAAAAGAATTTGGAGCTGGAGATGCAATTAAAGGCTCTTTGTTGGCTTTTGGGGAAAGTGCTGATTTTATTTTTGCATTAGTTTTTAATTTCTCTTTAGAGCTAGTTAATGCTTTTTTGCCATTTATATTTATTGTTTTTTTGTTGTCGTCAATAGTGGTAATAGATTTTGCCATTTTTACAGGAAGAGCTTTTGTTTTATTATTATTTTTTTCTTGGAGATGAAATAAAAGCATATCTTTTTGAGATTTAAAGAGTTTTACTATTACTTTGTTTTTTTTTATTTGTATTTCATTTAGTTCTGGTTTAACAAGTTTTGCATTTTTAAATCTTATTCTGTAATCAACTCTATTTAAACTAGGAGAGTGAACGAGTGTTCTTAATATTCTTTTATCAGTAGTTTTAGGATAAGCTTGTTTTTTTACCATCATTGTATTTTGTAAAGTAATTATTATTAAATCTTTATTGTAGGATATGAATATATTTTTACTTTCTAGTGGGCTCTCTAATGTTAATATTGCATCAGATGATAAATCATTTTCTTTTAATGAGCTTTCAAGTACAGTATTAATTGGTTTTGCATATATTGTTGCAGTTATCAAGGTTAAAAATATAAAAAAGAATTTCATTGTGCCTCCTATTACATCAAAGTATCCACTTGAAAGAATAGCAATTCATTTTCCATATTTTTTATATGCCCGTAGAGACAAGGCATTGCCCGTAGAGACAAGGCATTGCCCGTAGAGACAAGGCATTGCCTTGTCTTTACTTTGGCGTTGCCTTGTCTCTACGGGGTGTCTATATTTTGACTATATTATTATTTATACTATTTTTTGTTATGATTTGGATTATAATAATATCCCTTTTCTATAAACGGAATTGCAATAATTTCATTATTTAGGGATAATAAAGGCCATATTTTTCTTAAAAAGATTGGGATTTTATGGTCTATAAATATATCCTTCAGTTTTATCTCTTTATTATTGTATTTCTTAAATTTATCTCCATTTGTAAAATTTATTAATTTAATATTTTCATTTATAAACAAATCATTTAGTTCACAATTTCTAAAAAAACTTATTTTTTCTTTTATTATTTCAAAAAGTTTTTTGGTTTCATCTATTGATAGTATGTTATTATTATTTCTATAAATTGCAATATAATTTTTATCTGAATAGAAGTTAATCTCTTTTGTTATTTGAAGTTTTATAGGAGTTGTTGTGAGAGTCATCGCCTTTGTAGGACGAGTCATCGACTCGTCCGTACAGGCTAGGATTTCGGATATTTTATTGTATGATGTGCTGGTATTGAAAAATTTATATAATATTAAATGTATAAGCCTATTTTTTATATTATTAGGTAAAGAATTATGGAGATTAATATCAAAAAAAATAAAATCTTTAAAAATATGAAGGTTTTTATCTATAAAATTATTTAAAATCCCATCAAAATATTCGTTATCTTTTTTAATTTGTTCCATTAAATTTATAATATGAGTATGTAAATCATAGTTTTCAATATTTAATCTAGGAAGAATTTCATTTCTTATTTTATTTCTTAAGTATATATTTTGGAAATTAGTTTCATCTTCTATATGTTCTAAATTATGCTTTACTATATAGTTTTTAATATCAGTAGTTGTAAAATCTAATAACGGCCGGATAATAATATCTCTGTTTTCAGATATTCCTGCTAGTCCACTCAATGAGGTGCCTCTGTATAGTCTTATAAAAAACTGTTCAATATTGTCACTTTTAGTGTGTGCTGTTGCAATTTTATTATAGTCGTTTTTTTCTGCAATTTGATATAGTGCTTTATATCTTTTTTCTCTTGCGATAGCTTCAATATTAGAATTTAGATTTTTTAAATTAAGTCTAGTTTCAAAATACTTTATTTTATACTTTTGTGCAATTTTTTTAGAAAATAATGCGTCTTTATAACTAGCTTCTCTGATTTGATGGTTTATATGAGCTATTGCTATTTGTTTTTTGTTTACTATCTTTAATAATAAATCAAGTAATACAATAGAGTCTTTACCGCCTGAAAATGCTATAAGAATTTTATCAGAATCTTTTATAAAAGAAGTATTAAGTTGCATTAAATTAATTATATTTTATTGATGGAATCCACCTGTAATATCCCATATCTTTTTTATTGATGTTCTGTTTTCTCCATCAAAAGGGTATTCCGTGTTTTTTAAGCCAGGGTAAGTGTCTATGGTTACCCTTATTTTATATGCATCTTCATCTGTATAGTCACTACACTTATCTGTGGCGTTTGCTACTTTTGCAATATATTTAAAACCTAAATCTTCATCTTTAACATCAAATTTAATTATTCTACCAGATTTATCCATTTCAAAACCGTATTTATTTCTGTTAAAATCTAATTCTCCATTTTCTTTATCAAAATCTCCTGATATATCTTTACCATTAATTTTGATGCTCATTTTTGATTCATTTTCATTTGTTGCTATAGGATTCATGTATTCATCCATTAAATAAAAATAAATTATTTGCTCACTATTACATCTCATTGCTGGCCCCCCTTGAACCCAATTGAAATATTCTCCTTGTTCTGTTTCAAATCTTGTAGTCGTTTCAGATTCATCAGGTGAACCAGTCAGTAATATTTTAAATTGAGTCCAAACGGTAATGTCATCATTCCAAGATCCATCTTCACCATCATAAGCACTTGGATCACCAAAAGATTCTACATAAGGCTCATCATAAGAGCCATTTAATAATCCTGTATCTCTTTTTCCATTATCATTTGCATCAATAAATGGTTCTCCTAAAAAAGTTCCTTTTACTTTTTCACCTGGGTCAAAGTCTCCATTTCTATTTGTATCTTCAAAACACTCTTCTCCATTTGCATAAGCAATAATTGTAACAAGGCTGTCTCGTGGATTCATCGTTTCACCACTAAGTCCACATCTGCATCTTTCTTCTGTTTCTGAGTCTTTAGGGCAGCTATTACAATCACCAGTTATGCCTAATGGCTCTACATCCATTGGTTTAACTGCTGGATCTGCGATATAAAAATATTTATTAGTTGCAGGAGTATTTCCTGGAATTATAATCATTCTTCCGACTTCTGTTTCAAATTTTACATCTGGAACATCAACAGGGCTTAAATCTCTATTTAATGATTTAATAAAGCATTCAGTTGCAATATTATGATCGGTATATGCACCTAAGTTTTTGGCTAGGCAAGTTAATTCAAAATGACAAGCAGAAAGCTTTTTACCAGCAACTAAATTACCGAATTTAAGCTTTATTACTTTAGTAAGCTTACTTCCCTCTGCGCCCCTATCGTCAAATGTGATTCTTACTGTAATGTTATCATTTCTAACTTTACCTGCATATAAATTTACTTTAGCTGTGTCACCGTCTGTTTTCGCGGTAATTTTTTGTACATCATCTTTGATACTGCTAAAAGAACCTGCATTTGTTTCAAATTCAACAGGAGTATCTGTCCACACTTCACCACCTGCACTTATTAATTTAGCATCTATTTCTATATAAGAAATACCATCTGCAGGAACTTCAGTTGAATCTGCTACTTGATTTCCTGTTGCTCCACCAACAAAAGCAATTGTTGATATTTTTATATCTGTATCGTCTCCACCACAAGAAACTATAAAGAATATTGAAAATGCCAATATTAAAAATCCCAAAATTTTCATAAATAACTCCTAAAAAAATACATATTATAATAACATAAAAATAATAAATTTAAAAGTTTATCAGCTTTTTATTATTATTTTGTTTGATATTCTCTTCAAGTACTTGCAATTAGATATTTTATATAGTATAAAATAGAATGTTTTTTTATAGGTGAAGTATGAAAAAAATGGCATTGACTTCAAAGTCTGAAGGATTTATAGGGCAAGGTATTGAAATTAAAGGAAGTTTAACTGGAGATGAAGCACTAGTAGTTGAAGGCAAGATAACGGGTGAAATCTCTCTTAATAACCATTTAACTGTTCAAGAATCAGCTGAAATAAAAGCAAATGTTGAAACAGTTGAGTTAACAATTAATGGTACTCTAGAGGGAAAAGTTCAGGTTTCTGAATTAATTACAGTAAATTCTACTGCTCAGGTATCTGGAGAGTTATATTCTCCACGAATAATTATAGAAGAAGGTGCTCGTTTTAATGGGCATGTTGAGATGGATTTTGAATTACCAGAAGGTATTTAAAGGGGTAATATATGAGTAATACTATAATTGGTCAAACACTTGTAATTGATGGTGAAATTGTTGGAGATGAGTCTTTAACAATTCTAGGTACAGTAAAAGGTAGAATAGAATTAAATAATAAACTTCTTGTTGAAAATGAAGGAAGCGTAGAAGCCGATATTATTGTTGACAATATTACTGTTAATGGTACCGTTACCGGTAATGTAGATGCAAGAGAAAAAATAGAAATAGAATCAACTGGACAAATGATAGGAGATATTAGAACTCCTAAGCTAAGCATTAAAGAAGGGGCTATCTTTAAAGGTCAAATTGATATGGTTATGGAATAGAGAGAGGAAATATGAGTGATGTTACTGTAATCGGCAATTCTATATTTATTAGTGGTAATATTGAAGGCAAAGAAGACTTAAGTGTTCAAGGAAAAATAGAGGGGAATATAACTCTTTCTAATACTTTATTTTTAGAAGAAAGTGGTGTTGTTAAAGCAGATGTTTCTGTTAAAAATGCTGTTATTTCAGGAATACTTGTTGGAAATATTGAAGCAGAAGAAAGTATTGAAATTACTGAAATTGGTCAAATGGTTGGAGATATCATTGCTCCAAGAGTTGTGATTAGAGATGGTGCAAAATTTAGAGGTAATATAGATATGACTTCTTATGAAAATACCGTTCAGCCTATTAAAAAAGTAGAATCTTCATTCAAAAGACCTGTTTTAAAGCAGTCTAACTCTAAAACTGTTATTTCAAGAAGAACATTTACTTCAAATGCAGGTTCTGCAAGTAAAACAATTAAAAAGGATGAAGTGAATACTCCAGCACTTAACAATAAAATTGATACTAAAGAATCTGAAAAGATTAAAAATGCGGTAAAAGAAACTGTTGAAGCCAAAAAAGATACTGAAAAAAAAAAAGAGTTAACAGAAAATCTAAAAAAGTAACTAAAAAGAATAAAAAAAGGTAATATGATTAAAGTTTGGTTTATATTGAGTTTAGTTTTAATAATGTTTACATCTTGTAATACGATTTTTCATAAAAAGAACAATAATTATGATTTAATTCTAAACAAGTACTCAAAAGAAAGTTTTAAATATAAAGATTTATTTAATGGAAAAGTAACAGTTGAAGCTATTTTTATTTCTGATAGTATTAAAAAAGCACTAGAAAAAGATATTGAAAATAACAACTTAAGAGAAAATAACATTCCGTTTTCAATAAAAAATGATTATTTAACTTTTTTAGTTGCATTTTATTATTATGATTCCAAATTAAATAATCTTGATAAAAAAAATAGTATATGGGATATTACATTGATATTACAAGGTAATAAACACAAACCGAGTAAAATCACTAAACTTTCTAGAACTAATCACAAAATCTTCAAATATTATTTTAAGAATAACCAACGGTTTTCAACTATTTATTTGGTTGAATTTAATATGTTGGAGTTAGATAATATACTTGGAGAGATGAAACTTGTATTTTCTTCAATTGAAGCAACTCTAAAACTTAGTTGGAGGTTATGATGTTTAAAGGTCTTTTGGATTCTTATCTTAAAAAAGTTGAAAAAGTAATAGCTCGTTTTCCTGAAAGAAAAGGCACTTTTTTGAATACTTCTAAAATTATTTTAGAAAGATTTTATTATAATAAAAATGATGAGAATTATTTAAAAAAACTTGGTTTTCCAGGTTTTTATCCTTTTACTCGTGGGATACAACCAACTATGTATAGGTCAAGATTTTGGACTATGAGGCAATATGCAGGGTTTTCTACCGCAGCTGAAAGCAATAAAAGATACAAATATTTATTAAATAGTGGCACAACAGGGCTTAGTGTAGCCTTTGATTTGCCAACTCAAATGGGATATGATAGTGATAGTGAGTATTCTATAGGTGAAGTTGGTAAAGTTGGAGTTGCTATTGATTCTTTAAAAGACATGGAAATCCTTTTTGATGGAATTCCACTGGATAAAGTTTCAACTTCAATGACTATTAATGCAACTGCTAGCATATTACTAGCAATGTATATTGCTGTGGCTAAGAAGCAAGGTGTTTCATTAGATAAAATATCAGGTACTATTCAAAATGATATATTAAAAGAGTATATGGCCAGAGGTACTTATATTTATCCTGTAGAATCATCACTAAGAATAATTACTGATATTTTTGAATATTGTTCTACTAGTGTTCCTAAATGGAATACTATTTCCATAAGTGGTTACCATATACGAGAAGCTGGTTCTACGGCTGCACAAGAATTAGCATTTACTCTTGCAGATGGTATCGCTTATATTGAGTCAGCACAAAAAAGAGGGCTTGATATAGATGTATTCTCTAAAAGGTTATCATTTTTCTTTAACGCTCATAATAACTTTTTTGAAGAAATTGCAAAATTTAGAGCTGCAAGAAGAATGTGGGCTAAAATTATGAAAGAAAAATTTAAAGCTAAAAAAGATTCTTCTATGCTTTTTAGGGTTCATACTCAGACAGCAGGTTCAACTTTAACTGCACAACAATCTGAAAATAATATTGTAAGAGTTACTTTACAAGCTTTAGCTGCAGTTATGGGGGGGACACAATCTCTTCACACTAATTCTAAAGATGAAGCATTAGCTCTTCCTACAGAAGAAAGTGTTCAAATTGCTTTAAGAACTCAACAAATAATAGCCTACGAAAGTGGTGCAGGTGATGTTATTGATCCATTAGGTGGTTCATATTACATTGAGAGTTTAACTGATAATTTAGAAAGCCTAGCATGGGATTATATAAATAAAATAGAAAATATGGGTGGAATGATTAAAGCTATTAACAATGGTTATCCTCAAAAAGAAATTGCCGATGCATCTTTTAAATATCAAAGAGCGGTTGATAGTGGCGAAGAAATTATTGTTGGTGTTAATAAATTTCAATCTCCAGAGGGTGTTGAAAAGAAACCTAACTTACTAAAAATAGATGACTCAATCAGAAATGTACAAGTAAAAACTTTAAACGAAGTTAAATCCCAAAGAGAGAATGAAGATGTTAGAATAAAATTAAAAGAATTAAAAAATGCAGCAGAAGGAAGTAAAAACTTAATGCCATTTATAATAAATGCAGTTGAATCCTATGCTACGCTAGGTGAAATATCAAATATATTTAGAGAGGTTTTTGGTGAATATGAAGAAAACATCATCTTATAAAAAAGAAGATAAGAAAAAAACAGGAAGAGCAAACAAATACAAAAAGCCTAGTAGGGATAAGTCGTTGACTTATCCCGATAAAGAGGTGACTTATCCCGATAAAGAGGTGACTTATCCCGATAAAGAGGTGACTTATCCTACTAAGGCTAGCGGCAAGGACGAGTCGGTGACTCGTCCTGTGAATAAAAAAAATAAAAAAGAAGAGTTAGTAAAAGATAAAACAAGTTTTGACCCATATTACAATAAACAATCTCGTAAATATAAAATTACTTGTTTTGTGTGTAAAAAAGAAAAAATGGTTGCTGTTGAACCAATTGAGGGCGTTCCTGTTATTTGTGATGATTGTTTAGTAGAGCTTGAAGCTAGAAAACTACTAGATCAAGGTGGAGCACAAAAAACCAAAAAACTAAATTGTAAGTGGTGTGGAAAATCCTTTTATGCATTAAATGAATCGTATTTATTTTGTGATGAATGTTATGACCACTTTTCTCATACAATTAAAGCAAGAGGAAGAGGTTTTGTCTCTTATAAATGTAAAAATTGTGGTGCAGATGGTTGGATACACCCAAAAGTCTTGGCAGAAAAGAAAAAAGAAAATGATATGCCTTTATGTAGAGCATGTATGAAAGAAGAAGAGCAAAAAGCTAAAAAAGAAAAGAGCAAAAGTAGAATCAATAAAGTTAAAAACAGAAAAAATACTTTGTCTACATCCAATAATCCAAAAGATAAATAGGGAAAATGAGAAATATTAAATTAACAATTTCTTACCATGGGAAATACTTTTCTGGTTGGCAGATTCAAAAAGATGTTATTACAATTCAAGAAGAAATTGAAAAGGCTTTATCAAAATTATTAAATGAAGATATTAAAATCACTGGTTCAGGAAGAACCGATGCAGGGGTTCATGCAATTGCTCAAATTGCTAATTTTCATACTAAAAATGATAAAATACCTTTAGCGGCTTTTGTTTTGGGAATAAATAGGCTTTTAGCACAAGGAATTGCGATTTTAGATGCCCAAGAAATTGATTTTAACTTTAATTCGAGGAAAACAGCAAAGAAAAAAACTTATATTTATCAAATTTACAAAGGAAAAGTTATTTCTCCATTAGAAGAAGATTTCTATTATTTATTTAAGTATGAGCTTAATTTTGATAAAATGAAAAAAGCATCAAAGGCTTTTATTGGAGAACATGATTTTGCATCATTTGCAGCTGCTAAAAACAGTACTAAAACAACAGTAAGAACTATTTATGACATAAAATGGACTAAAACTAATAATAAAATATTTTTTGAAATAACAGGCAATGGATTTTTGATGAAAATGGTTAGAAATATTATTGGAACTTTAATTGAAATTGGAAACAATAAAAAAAGTGTTGATTGTATTAATAATATTTTAGAATCAAAAAATAGAAGTTTTGCAGGGGCAACTGCACCTGCAAAAGGATTATTTTTAAAGGAGGTCTTTTATGATTAACATATTTAGAGTTATTACTTATATTGTATTAATATCTTTTTTTTCATCGGTTATCTATAATGCTTTTTTATTTCCTAGAGGAATTGCTTTATACAAATATTTATTTGGTTCCATTGATTCATATACTGAATTAGTGATTTACTATATTGTAAAGTCGTTGCCTGCAATTATTATGAATTTTTTCATTATCTTGGTTCTTAAAAATGTTTTAGATATTGCTAAATCATGGTTGATTTTACCTTTTTATATCGTTTTCTTTTTAATTTTTGAAACAATGTTTTTTTATTTTATAAATAGGGCGTATTTTATAGAAAATAACAATATTTATCATTACTTATTATCATTTTTGGTTTACTCTATTTCTTTGTGGGCTTTAAGTTTCCCTAGTTTTAGTAATTCTAGCTTAGAAAGTGGTTCAACTGGTGATTTAAATAATGGAAATAATGAAAAAACAGAGTTATAAAACAATAGATAAAGTATTTAAATATGAAATAGAAAAAATTAAAGCTTCAAGATTTATTGGAGTCGCAATTCCTATTTTAACAGAAGAAGATGTTAAAATTGAATTAAATAAACTCAAAAAACAATATTATGATGCCAGGCACCATTGTTATTCTTATATTTTAGGAAATAAAGAGCAAATTATTAAATATTCTGATGATGGAGAGCCTTCTAAAACAGCAGGATTACCAATTTATACAGTTTTAAATTCTTATGAAGTAACAAACATATTGGTAGTTGTTATCAGGTATTTTGGAGGAACGAAATTAGGAACGGGTGGACTAGTAAAGGCTTATACAAAAGCTACTCAAGGATTATTGGAAAATATAAGTTTTATAGAAATTGAGATTAAGGATGTTATTATTATTAAATTTTCTTATGAGTTAACCAAGCAAGTTTATTATGTAGTTAATTTATATGAAGGAATTATCATAAATGAAATCTACGAAAATAATGTGACTTTTGAAATAAGTTTAAATATCTCTTATTTAGAACAATTCAAGAAAGATTTAATAGAAAAAACTTATGGGAAGGTTGAGTTTATTAAGTAAATTAGAAATCACAAAAACCAATATCTTGTTGAATCATTTGTCCATTTTCTTCTTCAACTTCAATAGACTCAGTATTACATGAAGTGTAAGAGTTATCTGTACAGTTATAAGTTTTTTCAACTCCATTTACACAATATTTTAAAGTATTGCCATCACATGAAGGATAACTATCACATGGGGTTGCAACTTCACTGTAAACACAACCCAAGAATAAAAAAGCTTCCATCATATCTGGATCTTCCTTACATATAAAACCAGGGCCTGCTAATGCTTCACAATCAGTTTTAACAATTTTTCCTCTATTGCACTTTACTGAATATTGACCCTCACAATGTTCTTCAAAGGTGTCTTCATTACAATCAGGAAGACTATCATTTGGCATACAAATTAGTTCGTCTTCACCATCTTCGTTTACGATTTGACAAGTTCTTCCTTCACCACATGAAAAAGTTTTTATTTTTCCCCATTCACACATTGTTACGGTACCATCTGCATTACATTTATCAACAAATGTATCGTCGTCACATTCTTCAACTCTCTCCGTAATACATTCATTTTCATCTGCATCACATGTAGTACCTTCTTGACATGTTTTTTTAATAACTTTTCCTTTCCAGCTACAACCAACAAGTTTATTGCCTTCACAGGTTACGGTATATTCATCAGAAGGAGTGCAACTGTCTTCTGTAATTTCGATGTTCATGCATGATGCAATATCTAAACATGTTGTATTATTTTTTGTACAATTAATTGCATTTTGAAAATCTTCTTTGATTGTATCCATTGGAAATAATCCATAACCTTTTCCTAATAATGATTCGGAAAATATATTAAGAATATTCATACTAAAATAAATGTTTTCATTAATATTTGTTATTTTATTGCCAAGGCCACAAGCATTAGTTATCATCATTGCTTCTTCAATTTCTTCAATGCTAGGGGTATCAGTTTTTACAACACATTTTGTTCCTGCTCCACTACCTGTACAAATTTCATTGTCTTCACATGGAGTAACAATTTCCATTCCGTTACCAGGACATTCAATAATTGATTTTCCATCTTCGCTGCATTTATTATCCTTTTCATCACAAAGAGGTGCTTCGCAAGCCGCTATTTCGTCGTCTTCTATACACTTTTTTTCATTCTTACATTTTGTTAAAATCCAGTTTCCACTTGCATCACATGTTTCTAGATTTTCATCATCAAGGCATCTTGTACTATCTTTAATACATGTTGTAGGTTCTTCACAGATAACATTATTGTTACCTGAATTTACACATAACATTAAGCCAGTACAGCTTAAGTCATATTTCCATTCTCCATTACTATCACATTTTTCTATTTCTTTTTTATCGGAACTACATCTTAAATCATTTTCTGTACATTCAGGTGTATTATCTTCTACACATATTCCATTATCACATATTGGTTTCGTAGAATCTTTACAATCATTATTAATTGTACACTCAGGAGTATTATTCGCTATGCATTCATGAGTTTCTAAATTACATTTAGGCTTGCTAGTAACATCATTGCAATCCTTGTTTTCATTGCACATTCCAGGGCTTAGTTCACATTTTTGCTCACTACTACAAGTTTCCCATGAGTTACATGCTGGGGTGCATGTTTTATCAGTGTTTTCACTATCTCCACAACTAATTAGAAATATAGCTGAAATTGCTATAATTAGAAATAAAAACTTTTTCATATTTAACCTCCATTTAATCAAAAACATTTAGACGGATATTATTTGGTTTTATTCAATAATAAAAATTCGGTAAGATGAAGCATGGGCTTTTAGGAGATTTTTATCCTTTGATTATTATTATCATACGACGAATAAGAGATACAGATACATGGTCGTGCGTTTCTGTCTTATGATGCTGGGTTGGAATGGCAAAAATCCTTCAAAAAAATAAAAAAAATGATATTTATTACTAAATTTAATACTAACTATTAGATATTTAAGTAGTATAATGAAAAAATAGAAATTAGAATTAAAATTATACTGATAATTCATTGCTTTTATAATAAATATTTGTTATATTTCAGGGGTTCGTTTTATGGCCTAAATAATTTGGGCTAAATTTTCTTAGGAGGAAATAATGGCTAAAAACTATGTTACGATTGATGGTAACTATGCCGCTTCTTATATTGCTTACGCATTTAGTGATGTTGCTGCAATATATCCTATTACACCTAGTTCTGATATGGGACAAAATGCTGATGCATGGGCTGCAATAGACAAAAGAAACTTATTTGGTGAAAGAGTAAAAGTTGTTGAAATGCAATCAGAAGGTGGTGCAAGTGGTGCAGTACATGGTTCTTTAACAGCTGGAGCCTTAACAACAACATTTACAGCTTCTCAAGGTTTATTATTAATGATACCTAATATGTATAAGATAGCTGGTGAAATGCTTCCATCTGTTTTTCATGTTTCTGCAAGAACTATAGCAACACATGCTTTATCTATTTTTAATGATCATAGTGATGTTATGAGTTGTAGAATGACCGGCTGGGCAATGACTGCTGCTTCTAGTGTTCAGGAAACTATGGATATGGCTGTTGTAGCTCATTTAGCTACCTTAGAAGCTAAACTTCCATTCTTAGCATTTTTTGATGGATTTAGAACAAGTCATGAAATTCAAAAAGTAGAGCTTATTGAGCATGATGTATTAAAATCTTTAATGAATGAAGAGCACATTAGAGAATTTAGATCTAAAGCTTTAAAACCTGAAAATCCCTATATTAAAGTTGGAGCTCAAAATCCTGATGTATTCTTTCAAGGAAGAGAAGCTGCAAATAAATATTACGATGCAATTCCTGCAATTGTAGAAAAAACAATGAAAAAGTTATCAGCAAAAACTGGTAGAAAATTAGATTTATTTGAATATTATGGTGCAGAAGACGCAGAAAAAGTAATTATCATTATGGGTAGTGCTGCTGGTGCAGTAAAGGACGCTGTTGATTACATGCTTGAAAAAGGTGAAAAAGTTGGTTTAGTAAATGTACATTTGTATAGACCATTTTCAATAGACCATTTCTTAAAAGCTATGCCTAAAACAGTTAAAAAAATTGCTGTATTAGATAGAACAAAAGAACCTGGTGCAATTGGTGAACCATTATATATGGATGTAAGGTTGTCAATCACTAATCCAGATATTAAAATTTATGGTGGAAGATATGGTCTTTCATCTAAAGAGTTTACACCTTCACATGTTAAAGCGGTTTATGATTTCTTAGATAGCAAAGATGTTCATCATAATTTTACAGTTGGTATTAATGATGATGTAACACATTTGTCTATTCCTGTTAATGAATTAATCAACACAGATCCTGCTGAAATGACATCTTGTATGTTTTGGGGCCTTGGAAGTGATGGTACTGTTTCCGCTAATAAAAACTCAATTAAAATTATTGGTGATAACACTGATATGTTTGCACAAGGGTATTTTTCTTATGACTCTAAAAAATCAGGTGGAATTACAATTTCTCACTTAAGATTTGGTAAAGAAGAAATACGTTCACCATATTTAATACAAGAGCCTGATTTTGTTGCTTGTCATAATGCTTCTTATATAGGAAGATATGATATGCTTGATGGAATCAAAAAAGGTGGTACATTTTTATTAAATAGTCATTTTTCTGCAGACGAAGTATTTAATAATTTAACAGAAGATATGCAAAAGACTATTTTAGAAAAAGGTATTAAAGTTTATAATATTAATGCTAGTAAAATTGCAAAAGAATTAGGACTAAGAGGCAGAATTAATACAGTTATGCAAGCCGCTTTCTTTAAATTAGCTAATGTTATTCCTATTGATGATGCTGTTAAATACATGAAAGCTGCAATTGACAAAACCTTTAGAAAGAAAGGTGCAAAAGTTGTAGAAATGAATTGGAATGCTATTGATGCTTCTTTAGATGCTATCGAAGAGGTAGTTATACCAAAAGCAATAAGTGTCTCTGCTCCAGAAATGGAAGTTTTAAGAGGTGAACACTATGTTGAGAATTGGATTAAAGATGTTGTTGAGCCAGTAGTAAGATTGAAAGGTGATGATATTCCTGTTTCTAAGATGACTCTTGATGGAACTATGCCTTTAAGTGTTACTAGAATGGAAAAAAGAAGAGTTGCTGAAGATGTAGTTAATTGGTTACCTGAAAACTGTATACAATGTAATCAATGTGTTGCTGCTTGTCCTCATGCTGCAATCAGAGCAAAACAAATTGGCCCAGATGATATGAAAAATGCTCCTGAAACATTTGAAACACTTGATATCAGAAAGTCAGATAATAAATATAAAATTCAGGTTTATACTGAAGATTGCACTGGTTGTGGTGTTTGTGTAACTGTTTGCCCTGGTAAAAAAGGTGTTAAAGCACTTGAATTCTCTCCACTTGAAACTGAAATTGAAGCTGGAGAAATAGAAAATCAAGAATTCTTTGATTCATTACCAGATAATTTAGAAGGTGTAAACTTAAATACACTTAAAGGAAGTCAATTTGTAACTCCTTTATTTGAATTTAGTGGTGCATGTGCAGGTTGTGGTGAAACTCCATATATCAAGCTATTAACTCAAATGTTTGGTGATAGAATGATGATTGCTAATGCAACTGGCTGTTCTTCAATTTATGGTGGAACATTTCCTTCATCTCCTTATGCTAGAAATGAAGAGGGACATGGGCCAGCTTGGGCTAACTCTTTATTTGAAGATAATGCAGAGTATGGTATGGGTATGCGTTTAGCTTTAGATTCTAACAGAAATTTACTTTTCAAAAATATTGAAAGAGTATTAAAAGCTGATGTAAGATCTGAATTAAAAACAGCTCTTACAAACTATTTACCAAAGAAAGAAAATACAGATGCTGAAGCTAAGCAATTAGTTAAAATAGTAAAAGCTGCTCTTCCTGTTGCATTACAAGAAGCTACTGGAGAAGCAAAAGAATTATTGCTAAAACTTGATGAACTCAAAGATTATATGATGCCTAAATCTATGTGGATTATTGGTGGTGATGGTTGGGCTTATGATATTGGTTATGGTGGATTAGATCATGTAATTGCAAGTGGAGAGAATGTAAATATTCTCGTTGTGGATACAGAGGTTTACTCAAATACTGGTGGTCAGGCTTCTAAAGCTACTCCTATGGGTTCCGTTGCTAAATTTGCAGCAGATGGTAAGCCATTAGGTAAAAAAGATTTAGGGTTAATTGCAATGAGTTATGGTTATGTTTATGTTGCTCATGTTAATATGGGAGCGAGTCAAACTCAAGTATTAAAAGCTTTTAAAGAAGCTGAAGCTTATGATGGACCTTCAATTATTATTGCTTATTCTCCATGTATTGCTCATGGTTATAATATGGCACAAACTCCATTACATCAAAAAACTGCAACGGATATTGGATATTGGCCTATTTATAGATATAACCCTATGCTTGCTGATGAAGGTAAAAATCCTCTTGTTATGGATACTAAAAAGCTTAAAGATGATAAATACAGAGAATATTTACTTTCTGAAACTCGTTATAAGACATTATGTGATTCAAAGCCAGAACATGCTAAAAAATTATTTGAAGTTAATGAAAGACAAGCTACAGATAAGTTTAAGTATTTAATGGAATTATCTAAAATTTCTTATACAAAAGATGAAGAATAATTAACCAAATAAATTAGTTTAATTATTTAAAAGGGGAGTACTTCGGCTACGCTTAGTAACCGATGCTCCCCTTTTTCCGTAAAGCCTAAGGTCTTTACTCTATAGTCGTTCAACCAAATTTGTTTGGCAAAGCCAAAGGGCAGATAAGCTTGCTGAGCGTAGTCGAAGTATATTTGCCCTCACTCAAATTTGTTTTCACTTAAAAATTTTTAAAGTAATACTAATCTCTATATTTATAAAATATAAATATTATGAGTGTATATAAAAAAATAAGAAAAAAGTATGAAAAAAACTCTAAAAGCACCAAAATAAAGGAAAAACAAATAAAATACTTGACAATGATTTCCTTTATTTGTAGTATTCATCATTATTTTAAGCTTATCATTGGAGGAAAAAATGAAAAAGAACGATTTTATCAAAGAAGTACTAGCGAATCTACCTGAAGATTTAAAATTATCTCAAAAATCATTAAATGAATTATTAGATATAACATTTGAAACTTTAACTGATGTTGTTGTTAAAGAAGAAAAATTTGCATATCCTGGTTTTGGAACATTTTCTTTAAAGAAAAGAGCTGCAAGAGATGGAATTAATCCTAAAAATAAAGAAAAGATTAAAATTAAGGCTTCTAAGTCTATAGGTTTTAAACCATCAACAAAATTAAAAGAAAAACTTAACTAAAATATTAGTTTTATTAAAAAAAATCCTAAAAAAATATAATTTTTACTTGCATTTACAATTTTAGTGTTTATACTGTTTTTTGTTGAATGTTTATTTATTTAGTAGGAGATAAAATGTCAAATATTCCAGAAAGATTAATCGATGACGAATCAAGAAAACACTTACAAGAGAGATTTCAAAATGAAATGAAAAATGATGTAACAGTTGACTTATTTGTTGGTTCTGATAATGCAGATTATGTTGAATTTACTGAAAAAGTTTTAACAGAACTATCAGAAATAGATTCAAGAATAAAAGTTAATAAATTTGATATAAGTAGTGATGAAGCTAAAGCAAGAAACTTAGAAACTTCACCAAGTTTAACTATTGGGTGGGATAAAGGTTATAAAGTTGAGTATTGGGGAGCACCTGCTGGTTATGAAACAGGTGGATTGATTGAGAGTTTATTATTTGTTTCAAATGAAGCATCAGGTTTATCACAATCTACTTTAGAGACTTTAGATTATCTTGATAAAGAAGTTAAATTATATAGTTTCGTAACTCCAACTTGCCCTTATTGTCCACAATCTGCAGTTTTAAATCATAAACTTGCAATTGCCAAAAAAGGTTTAGTTAGATCTATTTGTGTTGAAGCAAATGAAAATATGGAACTTTCTCAAAAATTTGCTGTTTCTTCAGTTCCTCAGCAAAATATTAATGATGATACAGAATCAACAACTGTTGGTGTTCAACCAGAATCATCATATATAGATCAGGTATTATCTTATGGTTCTACTAAGTATGAAGAACTTAAAAAAATTAAAGAAGAGAAAGAATTAAAAGCAGCTGAATTAGTAGATAATCCTGACTATCCTGTTCAATTAACTGATGCAACTTTTAATGCTGCAGTTAATAAATACCCTTTTATTGTTGTTGATTGTTGGGCTGAGTGGTGTAGTCCTTGTAAAATGATTGCTCCGATAGTAGATGATTTATCAAAAGAAAAACAAGGTGAAATTGTATTTGGTAAACTAGATACAGATCATAACCCTGCTATTTCAAATCAATTTGGAATCCGTTCAATACCTACTTTAATGGTATTTAAAAATGGTGAAAAAGTTGGACAAATTGTTGGTGCAAAACCAAAAGCAGCTTTATTAAAAGAGATAGAAGCGTTTAAGTAAGGGGTAATTATGGCTGGAAAAAATATTAAAGTGGATGTTATTCTTGGACAAGGGATGTCATTAATGGGAAAGGCTGATTCTAATCACTGGGTTGCTATGGACGGACCAGCTGATTTCGGTGGTAGTAGTGCAGGAACAAGGCCTATAGAATTATTTTTAATGGGAGTTGTGGGTTGTACAAGTATGGATGTTATTTCTATTTTACAAAAGAAAAGAGTTCCATATACTGATTTTAAAGCTCAAGCAACAACTGAAAGAGAAGATAAGCATCCCAAAGTATTTAAATCAGTAAATATTCATTTTCAAATATTTGGAAATGGTATTAAAGAAAAGGATGTTGCAAGAGCGATTGAATTGTCATCTGAAAAATACTGTGCTGCTTCTGCAATGCTTAAAAAGTCACTTCCTGTTACAACTTCTTACGAGATAATAGAATCTTAAATTTTAATTAATTTACTTTTTTTAATAAACTTTAAAACTAATTTATCTAATTTTCTACCTATAATTTCGTCTTTAGCTGAGATGTTTTTATTTATATTATCTATGAAGTCATCTTCTATGTTAAGTATAGATGCTATATTTTTTGCAATTTTGCCTTGCTCTGTTGGAGAGAAAAAAGTAAAAACTTGCTTTAAATTTGGAATTATCTCTAAAAATTCATCTTCAGTAATTGTTGTAAAAAATTTATTTAATTCTTTGATAAATTCATTGTTGAGTATAAAAATTTCTCTTGATACTAAAAATATTCCTTTTAAATATTTTGCAATGTTTTCTCCATTATTTACTCCATTAACAATCTGAATAAAATAAATTAGTATATCCTCCTCTGTAAATAGCTTAGAATTATATAATATTCCATCTATAGATCCTAAGACTTGTATATTATCAAAAAGCTTTATTTTTAATGATGTTATAAGTTCTAAAAATTCTTCTAAAAATTCATTATTATCTACAATAATAGAATAAATGGTTTTTAAATCGCTAGAAAATTGATTTTCTTCTTCTGTGGCTAGCGTATCAATGAAATATAATAATTTAATAATTTTATTAAAGGTATTTTCATATATTTCGTTAAATTTATGGTTGTTTTTGTTGTTTTCTACTTTCATAAAATTATGTAAAGATACAAAGCCTGTGGTTAAAGATGATAACAACATATCATTTTCTAGAATATTTTTTAATTCGATAAATTTTTCATTATGATTTAATTTTATTTCAAGTTTTAGCATATTAATATATAAAGAAACTGCAGTTTTAAATAATCTTGTTTCTCTCCATAATTTTTCGAATTTATTTAAAATGGCTTCGTCTATTGTTGCTCCATATAAAGAAGCTTCTACTAGAGATTCATAAGTATTTACTTTAAGTGAATATTCCCATAATTCTGCTAAATAAGTATTGTTATCATTTAAAAAATTTCCTTTTCCTTCTGTTGAGGAATATACTTGTTCGTTGTTGCTATAGTTACCTAGTTGTTTATAATTTTTAACAATTAGATTAGCAAAATATATATTTAAAAACACAAGTTTATGCAAAAAGATAGATTTTTTCTTTTGTGAATCTGTTTTAGTAGGGTAAATGTCAATTCTTTTAATTTCATGGCTCTCTTCAAGCCTATTTTTTTGGAGATTATCATGAAAATTCATTAAAATAGGGCTATCTTCTTTTGTATATGGATAATAACCTCTTTTTTGCCCCGTTAAAACCTTATTTAAAGAAATCATAATATGTTGAATATTGTCATCACCTTTTGCATAAGAAGTAATAATACTATCTATCATTTCTTTAGTTGTAACTGATTTTTTATTTCTTAAATATTTCAGTTCATTCATTACTCTAATCGCTTCCATTTTATTTACAATTGTACCACTCTCTCCACCTTTTTTTAATTCTTTATGTAATTTATGCAAAAAACTAATTATCGTTTCTTCATAAGGGGAGTTAAAATCACTGTTTTCTTTATTAAAATTTAATAATTTTTTTAATAGTTCGTTATGATATGTAGGAAATATAATTCCTGATTTATAGCCACTTCTTTCATCAATTCTATCATAAGAATATGGAATAATATAGTTATCAATAGTGCCTTTATCTTTTAACTTAAATTGAAGTTCTTTATGGTCTTGAATAAGTTTAATTAAAGATGGAGTATGAAAACCTCCAGTAACAACGAGTATTTTGTTATAATTTTTTGAATGTTCAATTATTTTAGAAACCATATAAATTTCTCTAGCAATATTTCCTTCATTTATCAGAGTTTCAATATCATATGTTTTTCTGGAATAGTAGCAAAATGAATAAAAGTCACTAATAAATTTATTTGGAGTTTTATCATGATATGCAGTTTCAAAATAGTTTTCCCATAACTCATTAAAATTTTTAAGTCCTAGTTTTTGGGTAAGTAAATTAATATATTTAGAGTAAGCAATATAATTATCATTAACGATTTTTTCATAATTTGTATAGTATTTTTTAAGGTTAATATAATGCAAATCAATAAATTCTGTTCTAATATTATTTTTAAGTCCTTCTTTCATTGCAATGTATTCAGGAGAAAATTCTGCAAATGGATAATAAACAGCATCCCTAATAATTTCCTTTTTCTTTTTGCCTGTTCCTTCGTCTTCATATTCAATTTCTTCATTTGAGATACTGTAAAAAGCAAGTGGCATCTTTACATTTTTAGTAAATAATTTTTCTTTAATACTATTGATATTAGAAGGTCCTTCTATTAAAATTATCTCTGGGGAATATTCTTTTATGAGTTTTGATAATTGAAATGATACAATAGGGCTATGATGTTTAACTGGAAAATATACGATTTTATCTTTTTTTAGATTTGGGATATAATTTTCATTTAAATTTGATATTGAATTTAGTATTTTTTTATTGTTTAGTATTTTCTCCATTTTATTCCTTTTTATTGAAAATAAACTTATACAATTCTTATATTATACAGAAAATATTGCTATTACAAGTTTATTTTTATAAAAATATGATTAGATTTTATTAGCTAGTTTTGATTTTAGTTTTTATTTTACACCAAAACTAACACATGCTCCATTGATACCTGCAGGATAATCTGCTTTAAAGGTGTGTATATCCATACAAGTTGCATTGCTATCATTTACACATGAGTTTGTTGATGTTGGGTCACATAATTCCATACATTTACCTTCAAAGCAGTTTAAACCTTGTTGGCATAATTTACTTGGAATAATATCGGCTTCTGGGGTATTATCATCTTGAGGATTTACACAGCCTGTTTGTCCATATCCAATAGTACCTGCAGGAATACACATTAATTTAGAAGTAATACTTCTAGTACACTTATCTATCCCTTCACAACTATTTGCATCAGCTGTGTCGCACATATCTACAAAACACATCCCCGCACCACTTCCATCTCCAACACAAATAGGATCTGTTCCTTCATTACATGATGGATTATCTTTAATGCCTTCTGTAGTATTACAGAAATAAGGTAAATCCATACATAAACCAATATCTGTATTGTGAACGGCTCCATCTATATCTTTTAACGCTAAGCAACGCCCTTGATTACAAGTGTCATTTTGAAGGTCAGGGTCACATAGTTCTTGACAGTTCATGCTTCCTTCATCTCCAACACAAAATAATCCTTCTTCACAGGCATCGAGTTCATTTGTTTCAAAATTATTATCACATTCATTGCCTAAAGTTTGGTTTCCCTGAGCTTTACAAACTCTAGCATTAATCATCATTTCACATTTAAAATGTTCCGGGCAGTTGTCTTCGCCATTTGCACATTCAGAGTCTGATTTAATACATATACCAGTATTTTGAGCATAATCATTTAAGTAAGGAGCACAAACTCCATCTGTTCCACATGAATCATTAACATTCATATCACAAAATGCTCTACATTTAAATAAATGATTATTGAAAGAATCTATACATATTGTTCCTGATACACATTCATTAGTTGCAGGGTTACATGATTCACCTTCTTGCAATGCTCCATCATTTTCTGTAATACATAAACCATTTTTACATAGTAGTATAGGTTCACCTGTTATTACAGGGCATGCTCCAGATGGATTATTAGCAGAACATTCATTATCAAGATAGCAAGTACCACCTGAACAACTATAACCATGGTCACATGTAATATTGTTGCAGTCTTTATCTTCAATACATAATTTTACTTCACTTGAATAAAAATATCCATCTTTACATTCACATTCCCCTGCATTACAAACTTCATTTGTACTGCAGTTAATATTGGCACAAGGATCTACAATACAGTTGCTTCCATCAGGCATAAAACCAGCATCACATTTACATTCACCTGTAGTCTTTTCACAAGTTGCATGATCTTGACATGTTACATCTTTACATTTGTCTTCATCTTCAGCGATACAAGTATAGCCATCAGCTATAAAACCGGTGTTACATTTGCATTCACCTGTAGTCTTTTCACAAGTTGCATGATCTTGACATGTTTTATCTTTACACTTATCTTCTGATTCAGAAATACATTTATCACCATCTTTTATGAATCCAGTATCACATTTACATTCACCTGTTTCTTCTTGACATGTTGAATTCTTCGTACATGATTTCTCTTTACATTTATTATCTTTTTGACTTGAAACACTGTCTCCACCACAAGAAAACATAAATAGTCCCGTTATTAAAAATAAAATAGGTAAAATCCTCATAACTCCTCCGAAATAATTATTAGACTCAAGTATTTTAACAGATTTTGTTTTTTTTTCAAAATTTATATGTGATTTATATGTGATTTAGTTATTTTTTATTTATTTCTACTCTAACATGTTTTCTGATTTCGTCTAGAGAATGAACTCCAACAAATTTATGTTTAACTATACCATCTCTACCTATTAAAAATAAAGAAGGAAACCCTCTTACTCCATAGGAATTTTCAATTTTTCTTGTTCCAAGTAGCATTGGATAATTTACACCCATTTTACCCGCAAAATCATCTATTGCTGCAGGCCCTGGAGAGTTACCTGAAGAGTGAATACCAATAAGTACAACACCTTCTTTCGAACATTTATTTACAAAAGATGATAATACAGGAATCATTCTTCTACAAGGAGGACACCATGTCCCCCAAAAGTCTACTAAAACAACCTTACCTTTATAATCAGATAATTTAACTGTATCACCAGTAGTATTTTTTAAGGCAAACTCTGGTGCTTTGAATTCCTTAAAGCTATTTGTTCTTTTAACAGGCTTTTTAACAGTTTTCTTTTTAACAATTTCTTTTTTAACTGTTGTTGCATTTTCTTTAATATTTTTAGTGTTTTTTTTACTATCACATGAAATAAGTGATATTAGAATTATTAATATTGCACTGTACTTTAACATTAGTCCTCCTAAACAATAAGATAAGATAGCATATATATAAAAAATTATCAATATAAGATGAATTTAAATTTTGATTAATTTTTAAAAATGCTATATTATATTAATAGATGCTTTTGGGTGTAGTGATGAACTATAAAGTAGAGTCTAATTTTAATTTTAATGATGCTGATAGTCTATTAGTTCTGAGAATTAATAAATGGGCTCAAAAATATAATTTTAAATTATTAGAAAACATTAAGGATAATAAGTTTATTTATAAAAGGGGTAGTCATTTTAGAGCTTCTTGCTCTTTTGATGTTAGGTATGTTCCAACCATTGTTACAATAGAGTATTTAGAAAATAAAATTAATGTGAGTTTTTGGGTAAAAAGCCATTTTTATCATGCTATGCCAACTGATAACTCTAGAATTGATGAGCAATTGGAACTATTAATTGCTTATTTAAAAGGTTCATTTGACGAAAATTTGGATTATGTTGTTAAAATATAGTATATAAGTATATTATATAAGAGGGTTTAACATGAAGGAAAGGAAAGTAATTTTTTTAAAATATTCTTTATTAGAAGAGCTAGAATCGACTAATAAGGGTAATGTTTCTGCAGAACAAATTTTAACATTAATAAATAAAAAAAAATATAAACTTGAAGAAGCTGTTATTTTTAAGGAAAAATTAGATGGAGTTTCTAATAAAAATTTAGTTGGAACAATAATAACAATTTCTGAAGTGGAAACTCTAGGTTATGATTTATATATGGATACGGTTATCGTTGGAGAATCTGCTTATAGGGTAGAAGAAGGATTCAAAGGGACTTTAATTGATGATTCTTCTATTTCAAAAGTAAAAAAGGAAAAATCTTTACCTGAAAAGAATGAATTTGCTAAAAATGAGAAAACAAATGAGCAGTTACTTGCTGATTTAATGCTAGGTAATATATTCTGATTTAATTTTTAGATAAGATTTTTGGTAAGGCAACAATTCTTATTGAAGAATATATTTCCGTTTGACATGCTAAAACTTCTCTTGTAGAGTAGGCTCCAGTGTTCATTACCATAGAATAACATTTTTTACACTGACCCTTTTTACAGAAATGTGATTGTTCTATATTTTTATTTATACTAAAAATAAAATCTAAGAGATTTTTACCATTTTTTACATTATACACAGAATTTTTGTATTGGATTTGCATTAAATATTGAATAGATGTTTAGATAAGCCAAGTTGTTAATGCTGACCATACCATATCCATTAATGCCAACATTATAGACAAAACAACAGATACAACCACTGTAACTAAGGTTGAGTTTTTAGTTTCTTCACCATTTGGCCAATCAACTTTAAATAATTCATCAGCAATCTCAAAACTAGCTGTATTATATTTTTTATTAGTCCACACGATTGCAGCAATAGATATTGAAATGATTGCTGAAATTAATGTTGAT
>JAMOQH010000139.1 GCA_027064085.1 bacterium
TATAAACTGCATCTATTTTTTCAGGCTCTTTTGCTGCAATTATTGGAGTTGTTTCAATGCTGAAAACTACATCTTTTTGAAAATTAAATGATTCTGTTAAAGCATTAGTTACTTTTTGTATATTTTCTACAGATAACTTTGTAGGAGTTCCTCCTCCTAAGTCATAACCAATGATACTCTTATCTTTTAATATACTTTTATACATTTCAATTTCTTTAAGCAATAAAGATACATATAAATCTTCTATTGTAGTTTCAGACTTATCCAAAACCACATATTCACAAAACTTACATCTAACTTTACAAAAAGGGATATGAACATAAAGGCTTAATTCTTCTGTTTTTGCCCATTCTAATTCTAAAAACTCTTTTATTTTAGCTTCTTCTTTAATTCTGTATTTATTAAAAGAATATGGTGTTAAAGGATAGGCTGTATTTGCATAATGATGATATTTTAAACCATATTCAAAAACTTGCTTTTCATTCATAAGTTTCTCCTAATTAATTTTATTCCTAGTTATTTTATCATAGGAATGAGTATATTTTCAAATAATTAAGAAATTTGACTATTTTATTTCATTAAATATAATAATAAAGGATATTGGATACTAGAAAATATGTTAATTGATATAACCCAAGAAATAAATGAGAATACTTTTATATACCCAAATGACCCAAAAACTAAAATTGAAGAACTTTATAACTTTAAAAATGACGACTTTAGATTAACAAAACTAGAAATAGGACTTCATACCTCAACCCACATAGACTACCCTTCTCATTTTTTAAAAGAAGGTAAAACAAGTAGTGATTTTGATGATATTAATTACTTTATAGGTAAAGTGTTAATTGTAGATTTACATAACTTTCCCAAAGACTTAAATACGGAGATAGATAGTATTTTTATAAAAACCAATAATAAACAGAACACTTTTCTTAAAACATATAACTCAATAAATGAACAAAATCTTAATTTTCTGATAAAAAACAAGGTAAAATTTATTGGAACAGATTTTTACACAATAGAACCTTATAATAGCCCTGATTTTAAATTTCATAAAAGTCTTCTTAAAAACAATATATTAATAATAGAAAACTTAAACTTATCAAATGCTAATAATGGAATTTATAACTACTTTATCTTCCCTATGAAAATAGATAATGTAGAAGCAAGTATTTGCAGAGCTGTAATTTTTACCCTTTAATTACTTCCATTCCTCTCATGTAAGGTCTTAAAGCTTCAGGAACAACAATTGACCCGTCTTTTTGTTGATAGTTTTCAAAAATAGCAACTAAAGTTCTTCCAACTGCTAATGCAGAACCATTAATTGTGTGTGCGATTATATTTTTCTTTGTTTCCTTATTTTTATATCTTATTTTTGCTCTTCTCCCTTGGAAATCCAAGAAATTCGAAACAGAAGAAATCTCTCTATATTTATTTTGACCTGGTAACCACACTTCAATATCATAACATTTAGATGCAGAAAATCCTAAATCTCCTGTACAAAGCTCAACAACTCTATAATGTAAATTTAATTTTTGTAAAATACTTTCAGCATCCGCCAAAAGAGCCAAATGCTCTTTATGACTATCTTCAGGTTTTGTGATTTTAACTAACTCCACCTTATTAAACTGATGTTGCCTTATTAGTCCTCTTGTATCTTTTCCTGCACTTCCAGCTTCCTTTCTAAAGCATGCAGTATAAGCAACCATTTTTAAGGGAAGTTTATCTTCAGGTATAATTTCATTTTGATATAAATTTGTTACAGGAACTTCTGCTGTTGGAACAAGATAATATTCCATACCATCTATTTTAAATGCATCATCAGCAAATTTAGGTAATTGGCCTGTTCCCGTCATTGCCTCTTTATTTACAACAAATGGAGGAAATATTTCATCATAACCACTATCCAAATGATTATCTATCATAAAACTAATTAAAGCTCTTTCCATAGTTGCGGCGGCTTTCTTCATAACAGTAAACTTTGTTCCTGTTATTTTACTACCTCTTTCAAAATCCATTAGATTTTGATTCGGATCTAAATCCCAATGATTTTTAGGCTCAAAATCAAGTATGGGTTTTTCTCCCCAATATCTTAAAACAATATTATCATCTTCGCCTTTACCAAGAGGAACATCATTCTGAGGTAAATTAGGTAAAAACATAACTAATTCATCTAATTGCTCCATAACTTCAGCAAGCTTTACTTTAGCCTCTTTAGATGTAGAAGAAATTTCTTTCATTTCATCTCTTTTTTGGATAAACTCTTCTGATTTTTTATCTAATTTAGCCATTAAATGTTTATTTTGATTTAATTTTTGCTGATTTAACTCATAAGTTTGAGTTAAATCTTTTCTTTGAGCTGCTAATTCTTTAATTTTTGACAAATCAAAATCTTTTCCTCTTTTTTTGAGTATTCCCTCAACTTCATCAATATTATCACATAAATATCTAACATCCAACATAATAATCTCCTCTTTATTTTTTTACTTTTAAACCATTTATATCTTTTATATTATCTTTTTTTTCCATTTTTGAATTTCCATCAAAAACACCACCCTTTTCGATAATTAATGCAGGAGTTTCAATATTACCATATAATTTTCCTGTAGGATGTATTAAGATTTCTTCTTTTGCTATAATGTTACCTTCAATTCTACCTTCTAAAATCAATTTACCAACTTTTATGTCCGCCTTAATACTTGCAGACTCTCCAACAATCAAGGTGTTTTTTGATTCAATTTCACCTTCAAAATTTCCATCAATTCTGCTAACACCTTCAAATTCAAATTTACCAGTTAATTTACTTCCTTCTCCAAGAATAACAGTAATTTCATCATTTTTTCTTCTACTTAATTTCTCTTTTTTAGCCATTTAGTCCTCTTTCAACAACATGCTTACTAAATTATCCAACTCTTCTCTAGATGAGTATTCAATTAATATCTTTCCTTTATTATTTTTATGATTTACTTTTATTTTAGTATTAAATCTATTAGATAATAGTTCTGTTATTTCTTTTATTTGAGGTAAATCTCTTTCTTTAACTATTTTTTTAGTTTTTTTAGTTTTATTGTTAATGTGTTCTTTTATGAGTCTCTCTAATTCTCTTACCGATATATGATCTTTTACAACTATTTCGGCAAATTTTATAATATCATCATTATTATCTAGAGACAGTAATGTTTTTCCATGCCCAGCTGTAATTTTTAAATCACTTACATAATTTTGAATGATTTCTGGCAGTTTTAACAATCTAATCATATTGGCAATAGTTGCTCTTGATTTACTAACGGCTTCAGATACCTCTTGCTGAGTTATTTTATAATCAGCAATCATTAATTGGTATGCTTTTGCTTCTTCAATTGGATTTAAATCTTCTCTTTGTACATTTTCAATTATAGATAAAATCAAAACATCTTTATCTGTAAGTGTTTTTACCAAAATAGGTATCTCTTTTAAGCCTGCTTTTTTACTTGCTCTATATCGTCTTTCTCCTGCAACAATTTCATATTTTCCATTTTCTAGTTTTCTTGTTAAAATAGGCTGTAATAATCCATTTTGCTTTATAGAATCAGATAATTCATTTATTTCAGACTCTATAAATTGTTTTCTTGGCTGATTTTTATTGGGAATAATGTTATCAAGGGAGCAAGATACTATAAAATCAGAATCAGAATTTAAACCCTTATCCTCAGCTTTAATATCATAAGCTTCCATTAATTTACTGATTCCTCTACCTAGTTTCTTTCTATTTTTTGCCACGCTTACCTCCTATAATCTCGTTTGCAAGCCTTATATAAGCCCTCGCACCAACTGAGCTTTTCGAATATAAAATAGCGGGCTCCCCATGTGAAGGAGCTTCACTTAATACGATATTTCTTGGTATGATAGTACTATAAACATGGTATGGAGCAGCCTCAACAACATCTTTTACAACCATTCTTGCAAGAGTTGTCCTTTTATCGTACATAGTAAATAATATTCCATCTACTTTCAAAGTAGGATTTAGAGATTTTTTAATTAAATTTAGAGTATTATTTAAATTCACAAGGCCTTCCATTGCATAATATTCAGTTTGTAATGGAATAATTACAGAATCAGATGCAATTAATGCATTTAATGTTAATGAATTTAAAGAAGGAGGGCAATCAATTAGTATATAGTCAAATTTATCTTTAATTGCTCCGATTTGCTCTTTTAAGATAAAGTTTCTTCTTGGATTCTCTGCAAATTCTAATTCCAAACCAACTAAATCTCTGTCTGAAGGAATATAATGATAGTTTTCTAATTTAGTATCAATTATAGCTTCAGCTATAGAGTCACCTTCAATTAGTACATCATACATCGTTAAATTTTCATCATTAAAATCATAGCCTACACCAGTTGATGCATTACATTGAGGATCTAAATCAATCAATAAAACTTTCTTTTTATATGCGGCAAGAGATGCCCCTAGATTTATAGTAGTAGTAGTTTTTCCTACTCCACCCTTTTGATTAACAATTGATATTATTTTTCCCATAACTCCACCTAAAACTGCCACAAAATAACATAATTATTTCAATTTTTCAATTTTTATATTTAAACATTCTACATTCAGCTTAAAATTATATTTTAAAACTAAAATAATTTAAACTTTGGTTAAATTTTCAAATAAAAACAGTAACTGATAACCCTGTGGAAAACAACATAGTTGCTTGTAACGGCCCTAGTTCATAAAAATATCAAAAGTTTCCCCATAGAAACTGCATCAACATGTATCCCCTCATCTTTAACTATTTTTAATATCTCATGGTTACTATTTGCTTTAGCAGAATAATTAACTGTAAAATTTTTATATGATAAAAAACTTTTCATTTCTCTTATTCTTGTTCTTAAAATAGTTTCATTATAAACATATAAAAGTGAGCCATACTTTTTTACCAATTCCATTGGATTAGAATTTCCATAAAAATTTAAATTATCTGTAACTTTAGAATATATCATTATTATCCTTTTAAATCATAATTATAGTGGGAAGACAAGCTTTGCTTGGCTAAACCACTGCTTGTAATAAACTTGTTTCAAGGTTATGAAAAGCCATTAATTAATTTTAGTCAATTTCTAAGAATTTTTCAGAAACAGAAAGATTTTCATATCCATTTCTAGTAACAAAAAGAGTATCTTCTATTCTTACGCCCCCTATTCCCTCGTAGTATAAACCAGGCTCAACAGTAACAACCATCCCCTCTTTAAGTATATTATGAGCTTGTTTATTAATCCTTGGAGCTTCATGTATATCTAAACCAACTCCATGCCCCGTTCCATGAAAAAACCCTTGCATTCTACCATTAATCAATCCTGTTTTATATCCTTTTGAATTAAAATAATTTAATATATTATTATGAATATCAAATCCATCAACACCATCTTTTAACATTTCAATTCCAAGTTTTTGACCTTCAAAAACAGTATTCCAAATTTCTTTTATTTCTTTTGAAGCCTTTCCTTTTACAACAGTTCTTGTTTGGTCTCCAAAATATAAAGTATCCAATGATTGTGGAAAGATATCAAAAATAATAGGTTCATTTGCATAAATATAACCACTTCCATCATTATGAGGATCAACAGTTTGATTTCCCGATGCAACAATTATACTATGTGAAATAGTATTTTTACCCATTAAGTAAACATTTATAACTTTCTTTAAATATTCTGAAGTTAATAATTCTCCATTATACTTTAAAAATTCTCCCTCTATTTTAGAATCTTTTAATACTTTAACCGCCTCTCTAAAACCATTATCAACATCTTTCATTACATTTAAAATATGATTCTTTTCTTCTTGAGATTTTATAATTCTACTATCGTACAGAGAACCTCTTTTTATCTCTATATCATAACCATTATTTACTAATTTTTTATAATAATAAGCACCAAAATTTTCAGAAACTAAAAGTTTTGTAATTTCTTTTTCTTTTAAGATTATATCTAAAAGAAGAAAATTTTTATCTTTTGCATATTTTAATTTCTCTGCATACTTAGAAACAGCAATCACCTCTGTCACATTTGCTTCTTTCTTTCCTCTATCAACCTCTAAATCATTTAAAACTAAAAAAGATTCACTTCCATTTTCAATATACATTACGGGATCAGGTACTTTAAAATTAGTTGCATAATATAAGTCACTATTCCGTTCTGATGAATCTATTATTAAAACTGCTCTATTTTCCATCATAATCTCCTATAAATAACTACATAAAAATACTATAAAAAGAATCTTATTGCAAGATTAATCTAGGTTATCTATTAATTCTTAGTGAGTCCTTAGTAGTTTTCTTAAAAATACTGTTTAAAAATACTGTTTTAAATAAAAATAGGATAATTTAAATCAAAAAATTTTGAGATATGGCTCAAAATTAAAAAAGAAAGCGCTATGCCGTACTGAATACGGTAGCTTTACTTTTTTGAGCATAAAAGCTTTAAGCTTTGGAGCTCTCCTTAGCTTTATCACTAAACCACTTATACAAAGACGGTATAACTAATAAAGTCAAAATCGTAGAAGTAATCAATCCTCCAATCACAACTGTTGCAAGTGGCTTCTGAACCTCACTCCCTGTACTTGTCGAAATTAAAAGAGGAATCAATCCAAGACCTGTTGTTACTGCAGTCATAAGCACTGGTTTAATTCTTAGCTTAGCAGCTTCTAGACTTGCCTTATTAACCTCCATTCCTTCACTCACAAGAGTATTTAAATAGGTGACGAGCACCATTCCATTTTCAAGTGCAATACCAAATAATGCAATAAAACCAACCGTTGCAGGAACAGATAAATTCTGCCCACTAATCCATAAAGCAACTACGCCACCAACTAATGCAAGTGGTATGTTTAAAAGTATAAGAATGGTGTTTTTGACATTGTTAAATGATAAAAACAATAATAATGCAATAATTAAAAGAGTAATGGGAATAACCACAGAAAGCCTTTTGTTTGCTTCTTGCTGAAGTTTAAATTGTCCACCCCATGCTGTAAAATATCCAACGGGAAGTTTGATCTCCTTATCTATTTTCTTTTGAGCTTCCGCAACAAATGAGCCTATATCTCTACCGTCAACATTACATTGAATTGTAATAAATCTTTGATTATTCTCTCTTGTAATCTGCCTATAACCACTTACTTCACTAATATCTGCAATTTCCTTAAGTGGAATATTTATACCATCTTCTGTTTTAATAATAAGATTTGATATACTTTCTTTATCTTTTCTCTCAGCTTCTTCATACCTTACAAAAATATCAAAAGATTTAACTCCCTCAAAAATCTTACCAACGCTTTCTCCACCTATTGCAATTTTAATGGTATCCTGAACATTTTCCATATTAATACCATATCTAGCCATTTTATCTCTATTAGGAGTAATTACCAACTGCTCTGCTCCAGATATCTGGTCTACTTGTATATCCTGAGCTCCCCTAACAGTTTTTAACAATTTTGATATCTTATCTGCATTTTCTTTTAATTTACCTAAATCATCACCAAATAATTTAACAGAAAGTTCTGCTTTTACTCCCTCCAGTAATTCGTCTATACTAGCCTCAATAGGCTGAGAAATATTTACTACAACTCCAGGAATTCCTTTTAATTTTTTTCTTATCTCCTCTTCTACTTCTTCTTGAATTTCACTATCAACTATTCCTCCGTTTTCATCAAGTAAAACATACATTTCTGCACTGTTAACCGGGTCACTATGTGCCCCTACTTCTCCACGACCTATACGAGTTACAACTTTCTTAATCTGCTTAATT
>JAMOQH010000140.1 GCA_027064085.1 bacterium
ATTATCTAAAAGCTCTTTTAAGATTTTATCATAACGGTTTTCTATTTTATTTTTATCCTTATTTTTTACCATTTAAACCTCCTAATAATAGTATAACTTCTTTTATTTAAATGTGCAAGTTGAGAAAAATTTATTTAAATGAGTAGATTTTTGAGGTTTTAAAAGCGATTTTGTTAAAATATAAAAAACTTTTTATTTATATCATTGATTTTTTTATAAAAAATGGTAAAATAAGATTCTATTTGTAAGGAGTTCTGTATGAAAAATATTTTCTTTGTATTGTTATTGTCAGTATTTTTGTATTCTTGTTCTGATACAGGTAATGGAGTAAAGGATTGTAGCAATAAAGATTGCCCTAGTAATTCAGTGTGTGAAGTTAGAAATGAATTAGCAACATGTATCTGTAATGATGGCTTTGAATTAGTTAACGATGTTTGTATTGCAAAAAATGATGACCCGTGCAAAGATGTTAATTGTTCTTATCATGGTGAATGTGTAGTACAAGATAGGGTAGCTGTTTGTGATTGTGTCGATGGTTATTATGCAGAAAATCTAGAATGCAAAAAAGAAACAAATCTTTGTGAGGTAAATGGCGAAATAATAAGCTGTGGAACTCATGGTAGTTGTGACTCTGGTAGTGGTAACTGTATTTGTGATGCAGGATACCACTATGACGAAACCACAAAACAATGTGAACAAAACAAGGGTTGTCTATCTACTGGAAATCATTGTTCAGACAATGGTTTAGGTGAATGTAAAGAAGATATAGAAGGTGATTTTTGGTGTGAATGTATTGAAGGATACCATGAGGAATCTGGGTACTGTGTAGAAGACAAATGCAATGGTAAAGTTGAATGTAGTGGTGCAATAGGAGGTTGCTGTGAGCAAGGTTATGCTTGTATCAATGGAAATAGCTGTAAACCTCTTGGCACAACTTGTTCAAGCAATGAAAACTGTGGTGAAAACGGACTTTGTGATACAGCTACAGGATTATGTTATTGTGAGAATGATGAAAACTGTGGTGAAAATCAATTTTGTGATACGATATCAGGGCATTGTTTAGAAATAAGTGATACCCCTAACGACCAGTGTATGTTTGAGCCTGCATACAGAGAAGATTTACCTGTTTTAGTTGCGTGGAATTGGGATGGTGCAACAAGTGTATTACCTACATTCAATAATGTTATCATGCCACCAGTTGTTGGAATATTTAATGATGATAATCACGATGGTAGAGTTAACCTAAAAGGAGATACTCCAGATGTAATATTTTCTTCTTTTGAAAGTGGTAACTTTGACAGTGAAGCAATACTAAGAATTGTAGATGGTAAAACAGGTTTGGATTTATTTGACACAAGTAGCTTGCCAAGAGTTGATGGTGGAAGTGCAATGGCTCTTGGAGATTTGGACAATGACCATTTAAATGATATTGTTGCATTAAGTGCAGATGGTAAAAAGGTTATTGCTTTTGAATATGATATAAATAATGATAAAGTTAAAGTTAAATGGACTCAAAATACTACTATAGATCAATTTGAAAATGACCATTTTGGTGATGAAGTTGCTGGAGCTCCAGCAATTGCTGATATTGACCATGACGGTAGTCCAGAAGTTTTAATAGGAAAATACATTTTAAATGGTCAAACGGGTGTTGAAAAATGTCATTCTAATGGTTTATCTTTTGGTAATAATTCCGATTATCCATTAATAAATGGTGCTCCAACTTATGTTGATGATAATGGTAATACTAAATGGATCTTTCCACATAGAAGATACATTACGGTTGTTCAAGATTTTAACAATGATGGCTTTATGGATATAGTAACAGGAAATGAAATAATTTCTGGTAAACCTAGTGATAGTTGTCAAGTTGTTTCAACAGCTCCAAGTAATAGGCCTGATGGTTATACTGCTATTGCTGACTTAGATAATGATGGTACTCCTGAAACTGTTGTTGTAGCAAATGGTAAGCTATACATCGATAATGCAATGCAATATAATTTAGTTACTCCTTTTACTATTGATGAGCCTTTTACAAATTGGAAATTAAATAATCCTATTGGTGGAGCTCCAACTATTGCAAATTTTGACGAAGACCCTGATTTAGAGATTGCTGTTGCAGGTGCAGATTATTACAGAGTATTAAAACCAAATCTGACGACAGGTGAAGTTACTGTACTGTGGGAAAAATCAACAACTGATAGGTCCAGTCGCCAAACTGGTAGTTCTTTATTTGATTTTGATGGTGATGGAAGAGCTGAAGTATTATATGCCGATGAATGTTATTTCAGAATTTATGATGGATTAACTGGAGCGGAAAGATTTAAAATAGAAAACAGTTCTGCTACAATATTTGAATATCCAATTGTTGTTGATGTTGATGGTGATGGTAAAAGCGAAGTTGTTGTTCCTGCAAATAATTATGATTTACCATATGCATCTAATAATTGTGAATGGGATAATGCTGATTATAAAGGAAATGGACTTCATGGTATAAGAGTTTTTGAAGACCCTGATAATTCATGGCTTAGAACACGCCAAATTTGGAATCAACATTCATATCATGTTACCAATGTAACAGAAAGTGGTAAAATTCCTAAAAATGAAACACCAAATTGGACAAAATATAATAACTACAGGCAAAATGTTCAAGGCAAAGGTGTTTTTAATGCTCCAAACCTAGTTGTTGAAAAAATTGAAGTAAAAAGGGAAAATTGCCCTATTTTAAAATATACTATCGATGTAAAAGTTACTAATTTAGGTTCAATTTCTGTACCTGCAGGAATACCTGTTGCAATTTATAAAGGATTCTATCCAAATCCAGAAGAATTACTAGGAGTTGTATATACTCAAACTCCTTTATGGCCAGGAAGAAGAGAGATAGTATCTTTTGAGTTTACACCTGAAAATCCTAACGATACAAGAGAGTATAATATCTATGCTGTTATTGATGATGAAGGTAATGGTAGTGATTTGTACAAAGAATGTAACGAAACTGATAATAGAAGGGAAACACATTTTAAAGGTGCTTATGGCTTATTTTGCAGTGCAGGAAAAGGGCAATGTATGAGATTTGCAAGATATGTTTGTGATGCAAATAATAAACTTGTATGTGGAGCAATTCCTGCTGAGCCTCAAACTGAAACTTGTGGGGATGGATTAGATAACAATTGTGATGGCTATATAGATGAGAACTGTAATTGTGAAGGTGGTTCAAATATAGACTGTTATGGTGGATATGCTACAAATTTTGGAAATAATTCAAGATGCAAAAAAGGAACTATGACTTGTGTAGGTGGAGAGTCTTGGACTGAGTGCGAATCAGATATCATGCCTGTTCCTGAAATATGTAACGGTATAGATGATGATTGTAATGGTGATATTGATGAAATTTTTGATATTGGAGAAGATTGTTATGTTGGTTTAGGGGTTTGTAGAGTAAAAGGTAGTTATGTTTGCGATGAACAAACAGGTAATCAAAAATGTGATGCAACTCCACTTGAAGCAACAAGTGAGGAAATTTGTAATAATAACAAAGATGATGACTGTGATGGAAATGTTGATGAAAGACCTTGTGTTGAATAGGTAAAATATGAAGTTTAGAAGTATTTTTAAAATTGTCATTACATTTGTTGTGTTAAGTTTACTGTTTATTTCTTGTGGAGAGAATGAAAATAAAATAGATGAATATAAAGATTTAATTGCAATTGATATTACTAATAATGGAAGTGTTTTTGTTCTTAAAGAAAAAGAAAAAATAAGATTTTTTGCAGAAGGAACATTTAAAGATGGTTCTACAAAAGTATTAGATGTAACTAAATTAAAATGGAATACAATTGATTCTTCTGTTGCCTATATTTCAGATGATGGGTTATTCACCGCAATAAGGCAAGGGGTAACAATAATTACTGCTTCATATAAAGAAATAGAAAGTAATGAAGTAAGTATGAGAATAGTATCAGAAGCTGGCTTACAATCCATAGAAACTAAAATCGCTAGTACTTCAAGTAAGTTTTTTGTTGGAGAAGTTTATCAGTTTAAAGCAATTGGGAAATATGGAACTGGTGATACTCAAGATATGACAGAATCGGTTACTTGGAAATCAAGTGATGAAAATATTGCAACTGTTTCAAATTCATTTGGAAGTCATGGAAGAGTAACTATAAAATCAGTTGGAAGTGTTGAAGTTTATTGTTTTTTGAATGGTATAAATGGAACACATATTCCTATTACAACTGAAGAAATTAAAATAGATGATGTCATTTTAACTATAGATAAAAATGATGTTTATATTGATGAAAGAGTAAAAGTTTCTGTTGTTGCTAGACTATCTAATGGAGATGAAAGAAATATTACTAATGATGTAGAATGGCATTATGAAACCACATTAGTTCCTAATAAAACAAGTGATAATTTCTTGTCAGGAAATGAAGTAGGTATTTATAAATTTCACGTTTCTTATAATGGTAAAAATAGTAATACTGTTGAACTAACTGTTAAAGAAAGAGTTGGTGTTTTACAAACTTTGGAATTAAAACTATCTCCAATTGATGATATTTATCAAAATGAAACATTAGTGAATATAAATATTATTGCTCATTATTCCGACCATGACGAAGATGTAACATTTGAATCATATTTAGTAATAGAACCAAATGAAGTACCTGCTCCTTATGTAATTGAAAATAGCAGTATAAAATTTTTAAAAAGTGGAGATTTTATTTTACATGGAGAATATAAACCTGATGGTGCAGAAAATTGGGTAATTTCAGAAAATTTAAATATTCATGTAAATGAATTGGAGAGTGGTGTAACTCCAGATATTGGAGATTTAGTAATAAATGAAATGCTAGTTGCTCCTTCTACTGATGATAGTCTTGGTGATGCAAATAATGATGGAATAAGAAGTGGTACTGATGATGAATTTATTGAAATTATAAATGTAAGTGATAAAATTTTAGATTTATCTAAGGTATATTTAAGTGATATGGCTGATAATATTATTGCTGTATTCCCAAATGATACTTTAATACGGGCTCATCAAGTAATAGTTATTTTCGGTGGTGGAAACCCAACAGGAGATTTTGGTGGTGCAACAGTTTTTACCTTGGTAGATTCTTCACTATCTTTAAATAATGGTGGAGATATTATTTTTATCAATTTAAATGAGGATAATGATGATAGTATAGCTAATGATAAAACTATTTTTTCGGCAATATATGATGAATGGAATTGGCGTTATGGTAGTGCTGTATTATATCCAGAATTAGAATCAACTAATGCTGAGGGAAGTTACAAACATCATTGTAATCCTGAAAATTTAGATCCTGCTCCTAATTGTGATAATTATTTCTCTCCAGGTACAAAAATGGACGGAAGTCCATTTTTTCAGTAGTTTGAATATAATAAACTTATTTATTTAACTTTTACAGAGTTTTTTAAGCTTTATTGTCTAAGTTAATCCTATTTTTTATCAAAAAATAGAAAATCATAAAATAAAAATAAAAATAAAGAAATCCCTAATATAAATAATACAGAAACTTTAATTAAAAAAATAGCATTAATTAATACAATATTAATAGATTTTAAATACATAAAATACTGATATAAAATATAAGATGAGCTGCCTAACAATATGACAAATTTTGGAGCTTTATACTTTAAAAATAAGCTAACAGTGAATAATGTAATTATTGCTAAATTTATTGGCTTGGATAAAATATCTATAAAATTAAATTGAAAAATCTCATTATAAAACCAATAAGCAGTAGAAAATGCACCACTTAATAAAATAACAATAAAAAGCTTTATTCTAACTTTGAACTTTAAATGTATTGCTAGAAAAATAAGAATAGAGTAGGCTATAGGAATAAAAAAGCTATATAATTTACTTTCATTTCCTGATAATAATAATTTATAAGTTGAAATTTTTTCAATAAGTGCTAATAAAAAAAAGAGTGATATAAATATTCCAATATTTTTCTTAAAATTGATATTATATTTTATTTCTATACTATTTTTTAATTGCTCATCTTCAATGCTTCGTATACCTTTTTTATTTCCATATATTTTTTCTGATATACCTTCATTTTTCATTGTTTTATCAACAACTTGTCCTTTTTTTTTAAGTCCATAATCATAAGTTGTAATTCCTATTACATTTCTACCACAATAAGGGCAAATTGTTACATCGTTGTCAAGCATATTATTGCAACTAGGACATGTTTTCATAAAACCTCTTTTTCTAAGTCTCTGATTGCTTTTGCTCTATCTGTTTTACCAAAAACAGAACTTCCGGCAACAAATAAATCGGCTCCCGCATCATAAATTGATTTAATATTTTCTTTTTTCACTCCACCATCAACTTCTATAATTAAATTTGGATTATATTCTAATGCCATTTTTTTAATTCTTTCTATTTTTTGTAAAGTATAATCAATAAATGATTGCCCTCCAAAACCAGGATTTACTGTCATTACTAATACTAAGTCTAGTTTTTGAATAATGTATTTCAGTACACTACATGGAGTTGCTGGATTTAAGGCTAAACCTGCTTTTTTATCAAAGGATTTTATTAAAGAAATTGTTCTATCTATATGAGTTAGAGCTTCGCTATGAACAGTTATTATATCACTTCCTGCTTTTACAAAACTCTCAATGTAATTATCAGGATTATTTATCATTAAGTGGCTATCGAATTTAAAGCTTCCAACACTATTGGCAGCTTTTACTATTCCTTTAATTATCAATGGACCAAAAGTAATATTTGGAACAAATGATCCATCCATAACATCTAAATGTAAATATTCAACTTTGCTATCAAGTGATAATATTTCATTTTTTAAATCTGAAAAATCTGCTGATAATAGTGATGGTGCAATAATTTTTTTTAATTTCATTATACCCCCAAATATAAATATGCAATAACTGCTACAACATAAGAAGTTAAACCTATTACAAGCATTGTTAACTGTATATGAAACATTCTTGTTCTTAAATTTCTTCTTTCTATTAGTAAAGCTAAAGTATCTTCATCTGTTTCTCCATGAAACTGTGTAACCCAGACTAAGTTAACTGTTGATAACAATATTGCAACAATAGATAATAATACCCAAAATATACCAAATATCATACCATATTTTGAAAGAATATTGCTTGCAGCCATTTTAGGACCAGAAAAACCGGTAATTGTTAGAGTTAGTGTTCCTAGAGTTAACATCATTTGATGTCGTGTTTGTAGTAAGTTTAATTGGTTTGTAAGTATATTATAAGATTTAGAGAACTCTTTAAAAGTTTTTAGTATTTCTCTTGCTTCTTGTCTAGGTGTTAATCTTTTCATTGTTCCTCAGAGTTTTATCATAGTTGGGGATTCTGTTTTGATAATATACCAATTATCTCCTTTTTTACTCCATTTCATTTTCCATTCTAGTGGTAAACGAAATACTCCCTCTGTTGTTGTTAAATCAACAAATGAGATAATAATAGTATCGGCACTATTTTTGTTAAATATAATTTTTTTTATTTTAAAGTTTATTGCATTTATTACTTTATTACTAACTTTTTCTTTTAATAATTTAATAAACTCTTCTTTATTATAATTCTTTTTTTTAAACTCTCCATTAAAATTATTATCTAAAATAGGAGTAATTGAATTAATTTGTAACTTATTAGCATCTTGAGATATTTTAATAAGAGCTCTTTCTACTTTTTCGTTATCTGTTTCAATTACTTTTGCTGAAATATGTATAGTAGGTATTAAGATAGCAATAATTATAATAGCAATTTTCTTTTTATTGAAAGGAATTTTTTTTAAAGAAAATATTAAAATAATATCAAGTATTCCCAAAAATAATAATAAATATTTTGGATTTTCAAATAATAAATAAGTCATAGTCACTCCTACTGTATAATATTATACATAAAAGTTTGATTCTGTAAAGAATATTAGATTTGTGTTTAGATATCAAGAAAATAGCTCATTGTATTAGATAAAAATTCAAGTTGTTATGATTTATAAAATGGTGATTTTAAATGGAGAAAAGTATAAACACAATTATTCTTTAGGGCTAGCATTCTCCTCAACATAAGCTTCTGGCTCAATATATTTAACACCTAATTTATCATAGATTTTTCTTTCTAAAGGTACTCTTACACTTAAGTCTTCTTTAAGCTTCTTTTTACTATTTTCTTTACCTTGACCTAATTTTTCATTGTTTATAGAAAACCATGCTCCTGCTTTTTTAACAAAACCATACTCTATTCCTAAGTCTATCAATGCTGCATAGTGGTCAATTCCAATACCATAGGTAATATCTGTAGTAAATTCTTTAAATGGAGATGCTAATTTGTTTTTAGCGATTTTAATTTTAACTGTTTGCCCAATAACATCAGTTCCAGCTTTAACAGAGCCAATTCTTCTAATTTCAATTCTTTGAGATGAAAAATATTTTAATGCTTTACCTCCAGTTGTTGTTTCTTTAGGACCATATCCCATTGTTGCGATATTGGCTCTCATTTGATTGATAAAAACAACTATGGATTTGGATTTGTTAATACTTCCAGTAATCTTTCTTAATGCTTTACTCATTAATCTTGCTTGAAGGCCAACAGATGTATCGGTAATATCGCCTTCAATTTCTGCTCTTGGTGTAAGTGCTGCGACTGAATCAATAACTATCATATCAATTGCATTAGACCTAACTAATGTTTCTGCAATATCTAAAGCTTGTTCACCATCATCAGGCTGAGAAACTAAAAGTTTATCAGTTTGAATACCCAAAGCTTTTGCATAAGATAGATCAAGTGCATGTTCTGCATCAATAAAGGCAACTGTTCCTCCATTTTTTTGAGCAGATGCAATTGCATGAAGTGCTATAGTGGTTTTACCTGATGCTTCTGGACCATATATTTCAACAACTCTACCTCTTGGAAAACCACCTATTCCTAATGCTCTGTCAAGTTGCATTATTCCTGTTGGAATAACTTCAGTATCAAGACTTAATGAACTATCGTCTCCTAAAATCATAATAGCACCTTTACCATGCTCTTTTTCAATCATTGCTAGGGCTGCATTTAAAGCTTTTTGCCTATTGTCTACTGTTTTACTTTCTTTTTTAGCCATTTTAATCTCCTAATAACCGTTAACCCCTTTTGAGAACATCAGCTTTTTTAATGTATCTCTTAACTATACTTATAGAATAGCATATAATTTAATTAAAAGGTAGAGGGCAAGTTATATTTTTATTTGTTCATTTATTATTTTAAAAAATATGTAATATCAATTACTTTATATTCTTATACTGTTCTAGATTGTAGAGCTCTTATCTATTATTGTGCTAATATATAAAATTAATTGATTAATTAAGTAAATTACCCGTTTTTTCTTAAATATATAATGTTTTATTTATTTTATTTGCAGTAATCCATGTAAAATGCTATAAAATTACTATGTTTTATTAATATTTGGAGGGATTATGAAAATTTTGAAGTTTTTAGTTGTGTTTTTAATTATTTCACTATTTTTTACTGCATGTGGTAAAAAGAAGGGTGAAGAAGTTGCTGATAAAGGAACAGCTAAAGTTGAAAAAAAAGCTGATGTAAAAAAAACAAATGCAAAGGCTTTAACTATTAGAGATTCTAAAGCAACAGAGGCACAGATAAATAAATTATCTGAAATTTTTGCTTTTGGTGATAAATTAGTTAAAGAAAGAAGTGGATATCAACATGAAATTGCTGTATTATCACCTGAGTTTAAAAAAATAAAAACTCCTTTTAAAGTAAAGGCTAAATCTAAGCATAAATTTGTTGGTTATAGTTATTTTTCTGATTCAGTATGGGTTACAATATATCCAGATGAAGCATCATTAAAAGCTAGAAAAAATTATTCATTTTGGATAACTATTAGTTATAAGCACAGTATTGATGAAAAAGGAAGAAAAGCCTATAGGGATAAATTTGCAGGATACCCCGCCAAGCATTTTAAAAATGCTTGGGCTTGGTTGTTGTTAAAAGGTGATATTGAAGTTAAAATTAGTGGTTACACTAAAGAAGCTAAATCAGATAAAGCCATGGAAGAAATTCTTAAAGAGTTTGATCTTAAAGCTATGGAACATATCTTTGACAAAAAAACAAAATATCCTAAATTAAAAGAATATTTCTTGAAAATTAAGGCGATTAATGCAAAAATTAATGTAGTTAATGCAAAATTTAAAGCTAAAGAAAAAGAAGGTGCAGATGCCCTTAAGCCTTTTATCACTAATGAAGGAATTTTAAAAGATTTAGATTTAAGCAAAGTAACATACTACAATAGTAATACATTTTTAATTAGTGTTAAGCAAGGTAAGAAGTTTGTTTTTACTTTAACAATTGGAAGACCTGGTGTATTAGGCTTATTATCTTATTTCAAAAACAAAGACTTAAAGCGTAGTAAAGTTGGTGGTTTTGAGGTAACTACATTAAAGGATAATTTAGCTATGATTAAGCTTCCTAAAGTATCAATTAAAGCGTCAACATATTATAAAACTGAATTTAAAAATGCAGAAAAACTTAAAGAAGCAATTTTATCTTTAGATATTAAAGGTCTTTCTAAGGTTAAGTAGGTTTCCTACTTTCCAACAAAATCAATAAATAAAAAAATAATCACAATTAGCATGAATAAAACAGCAAATATTCCAGCTTTATCTATTTCAAGCATTTTTTCTAATTTTTCATATTCTTGTAATTCATCTTTTTTTAAATTATCTTTTTTTATGAGTGATAGTTTTTTTTGAGCATCATTGAAATTTCCATTTCTAAAAATCTTAATAATATTTTTGATTTGTTCATTTTCTATTTTGTCATTTAAAATGAATGGTTTTTTGTGAAAAATCATAATTATGTCCTAAAATTCAAAAGAAATGGATGTTAATCTTTTTCTTAATTCTGAAAAAATGTCTTCTTCAGTTTTACCTTGTAATTCAAAAGTAACAGAAAATCTAATAAAAGGACCTTGATCATCCCATGGAACAGATGAAATATGTAACTCTTTTATTAGATACTGAGAGAATTCCTCTGCATTATTAAATTTAACTCCATTTTTTACGCCTTTTGGAATTCTTACATATAAGAAAAATGTTCCTCCAGGTATTTTAGCATTAAAACCAATCTCATTTAGTAATTTAACAAGAGACTTGTGCCTATTAAAGTATTTCTTTTTAATTTCTTCTGTTATTTCAGGGTGTTGAAGTGCATAAATTCCTGCTTTTTGTATAGCTAAAAACTGCCCACTATCATAGTTGTTTTTTGAATGTTTAAATAAATCCATTAATAATTTGTTCCCAACAACAAAAGCTAAACGCCATCCTGTCATATTAAATGATTTAGACATAGAATGTACTTCAATAGCAACATCTTTTGCTCCTTCTATAGATAAAATACTTAAAGGTTTGCCTTCAAATTGTAAAGTTCCATAAGCAGGATCAGAAACAACAATAATATTATGTTTTTTAGCAAAAGCCACAACTTCTTCATAAAATTCTTTAGTTGCAACTGCTCCTGTAGGATTATTTGGATAGTTTATATAAAGCATTTTAGATTTTTTTAATATATCTACTGGAATTTTATCTAATTCAGGTAAGAAATTATTTTCTTCTTTTAAGGCAAGAGGATAAACTTTTCCTCCCATCCATTTTGTATGTATTCCTAAAACAGGATATCCGGGTGAAGTTATAAGAGCATAATCTCCTTCATTTATTAATGCTGCAGGTAAAAAAGCAAAAGCATTTTTTCCTCCAATAGCATGAGTTACTTCTGTTGCTAAGTCTAAACCTTTCACTCCATAAATATCTTCCATATATTTAATGGCTGCTTTTTTATACTCCTCACAACCATTATCAGCATATCCACGATTTTCATAAACCATTGTTTGTTTATAAAGTTCGTCAATTATTTTTTGGTCTGCCATACCATCAGGTTCACCAATTCCTAAGTCAATAATAGGTAAATCAGGATTTGCTTTCATTGCAGCTTCTTTGGCAGATTTTATTTTACCAAATTTATATTCACCCGTAGCTATCCCGAAGGTTTTGCCTCCAAATCTATTTGATATTAATTTTTTTATATTCATTTCTTCTCCTAAGTATTAATTAATCTTGTTTAATACAAGTAAAAGTATAAAATATCATATTTATAATTATTTTTAAAGTAATTAATTTTTAGAATTAACTATATATTATTTTTACTTATAACATACAATTTTATATATTATCTGTTTTAAAGACCACTTTTGATATTTGTGATTGCAAAAAAATAAAAAATATTGATAAATCGGCTTTTTTATAGTAAATTAACGAACGAGAACATGGTAAGCGTAAGATATACCAGAAAAATGTAGTAAATCGTAGATTTTTTAGGAGAGTATATGAGTGATAGATTTTATCTAGTAGGGATTAAACAGTTATTAAACATGATATTAAACGAATATGAAGGTAAAAAGGAAATTTTTGGACTTCCTGAGGAAATGTTTTTCAGACCTTCAAAAAACGACCCTTTTTCAATGAAAAGATATGGTGAACACCTAGAAACACCATTAGGCGTTGCAGCTGGTCCTCATACTCAAATGGCTCAAAATATCATTGCCGCTTATCTTATGGGAGCAAAATATATAGAACTCAAAACTGTTCAAACTCTAGATGAAATTGAAGTTTCTAAACCTTGTATTGACATGGAAGATGAAGGATATAACTGTGAATGGAGTCAAGAATTAAAACTTGTTGAATCATTTGATGAATATTTAAAAGCATGGATTATAATTCATATACTAAAAGATAAACTCGGTTTTGACAATGGAACAAATGACCTCGGAATGATTTTTAACATGAGTGTTGGATATTCTTACGAAGGTATATTAAAAGATAACGTACAAACATTTTTAAACAACATGGAAAATAGCGGAGATTTATATAATAAATACATATCAGAAGTTGCTGAAATTTACCCAAGAGTAAAAGAGTTAGATATTCCTCAAAAAATGAGCAACTCTCTAACTCTTTCAACTATGCACGGTTGCCCACCTGAAGAAATTGAAAAAATTGCTCAGTATTTAATATCAGAAAGAAAATATGATACAACTATCAAATTAAACCCTACTCTTTTAGGTAAAGACAAACTAAGAGGTATATTAAATGACACTCTTGGCTTTAAAAACTCAATTGTTCCTGATGAAGCATTTGGACATGATTTAAAATATAAAGATGCTATTCCTATGTTACAAAGATTAATTGATTTGGCAAAAAAAGAAGGAGTTGCATTCGGTATAAAACTTACAAACACTCTTGAAGTTATTAATCATAAAGATAATTTCCCGCCAAATGAAACCATGATGTACATGAGCGGAAGAGCTCTGCACCCAATTTCAGTAAACTTAGCTGATAAACTACAAAAAGAGTTTAATCATACTCTTGATATATCATTTTCAGCAGGTGTAGATGCCTTTAATGTAGCAAAATTATTAAAAACAGGTATTAAACCTATTACTGTTTGTTCTGATTTATTAAAACCAGGTGGATATGGAAGATTAGCCCAATATTTTACAAATATCAGAGAAGCAATGAAAGGATATTCTTCAATTGATGAATATGTAGGTAATAATATCGCTAAAAATCTTGAGAATTACGCAACAGAAGTTTTGACTGAAAATCACTACAAAAAAGAAAAATTTCCATGGGATACAATTAAAACAGACAGAAAATTAACAACTTTTGATTGTATTGCTGCTCCATGTGTAACAACATGTCCTACAACGCAAGAAATTCCTACATATATGTATCTTACATCTCAAGGCAGATATGACGAAGCCTTAAAAGTAATTCAAGATAGCAATCCCTTTCCAAACTCAACAGGAATGGCATGCGACCATACTTGTCAAGATAAATGTACAAGAATGAATTATGATAATACATTGCTTATAAGAGATATTAAAAGATTTAACGCCCGTAATGGTGAGGCGGTGACTCACCATAAAGAGGCGGTGACTTTAAATGGAAAATCCATTGGTATTATTGGCGGTGGTCCAAGTGGTATGAGTGCGGCTTATTTTCTTGCTAAAAAGGGATTTAAGGTTGATGTTTATGAAGCAAAGAAAAAAGTTGGTGGAATGCTTATTAATTCAATACCTGATTTTAGGCTCTATGAACACAGGCTTGAAGCCGACATTAATAGAATAAAAGCTCTTGGGGTAAATATTCATGAAAACTATTTTGTTGATTCACAAAAATTTAATGAAATAAAAGATAGTCATGATTATATTCATATTTCTATTGGAGCAGCAGCAAGCAAAAGAATGGGAATAGAAGGAGAAGACGGAAAGCTTGTAATTGGCTTTCTTGAATTTTTGGAAAAGGTAAGAACAAAAGAAATTACAAAACTTGATGGTAATATTTTAATTATTGGTGGTGGTAATTCAGCAATGGATGCAGCAAGAACAGCATGGAGACTTGTTAATAAAGGAAGTGTAAAAGTAGTTTACAGACGAACTCAAGCCGAAATGCCTGCTGACCGAGAAGAAATAGAAGAATTATTGAATGAAAATATTGAGGTTTTAGAACTTACAAATCCTATCAAGGCAACAAATGACGGACTAGAATGTATAAAAATGAAATTAGGTGAGCCTGATGATAGCGGTAGAAAAAGACCAGTTACTATTAATGATTCAAATCATATAATTCCTGCTGATTTAGTAATTATGGCAATAGGACAAGATAGTATTTTAGATTTTTTAGATAACACTCCAATTGAAACAACCAAATGGGGTACAATTAAAACTGATGAAATTACACATCAAACAACAATGAATAATGTTTATGCAGGTGGAGATGTAAGTCGTGGGCCATCTTCCATTATCAACGCAATTGCAGACGGAAAAGAAGTTGCATTTGAAATCATGAAAAAAGAAGGAATAACTTGGGATAAATATAAAGTATCAAAAAATATTGACAAAAGAGAATTAAAAATCAAAAAGGCAACTCGTGTTGAAGGTATAAAACTTCCTACAATTTCACTTGATTTAAGAAAATCTTTTGATATGGTTATAAAAGATTTAACAGAAGAGCAAGCACAAACAGAAGCAAATAGATGTTTATTATGTGATGAAGTATGCGATGTATGCACAACAGTTTGTCCTAATAGAGCCAATATTGCATATAAAATAGCTCCTAAAGATTTATCTATATTTAATTTAGAAGTAAAAAATGGAGAATTAATTGCAACAGAAGAAAAAACTTTTAGAACTAGCCAAATTGAGCAAGTTTTAAATATAGGAGATTTTTGTAATGAATGTGGTGATTGTTCTATCTTTTGCCCAACAAGTGGAAATCCTTATCTTGATAAACCTAAGTTTTATCTTACAGAAATGAGTTATAATGCAGAAAATGATAATGCATGGAGGCACACTCTGATTGAAGGTAAACATGAAATAAAAGTTAAATATGCAGATACCGAAGGAGAGCTAAAACTCCTTCTTGATGGTAATAATCTACTCTATAAAGATAATATTGTAAATATTGTTTTTGACAAAAATCTTAATATAAATAGTTTTAAAGGCAAAAAAGATGGCTCTATTAATATGGATAGAATTGCAAATATGGCTATGATACTTGAAGCCTTTGATAAAGGAGAATTATTTTTCTAATTATTAATCATAAATGATAATAACAAAATCTAATTTTTAAATTATAGAACTTTTTAAACTATTAAAGTTTGCAGGTTTTGTAAATGATGATAGCGAAACAATCTATTAAATTTTTTGAATTTATGAAAAAAGAAGATAAATGAGTTTATTCTGAGGTATATAGGACTTTAGATTTAGTTACTCAAGCTATAATTATATAATATTGGATTATATTGGAGATAATAAAATTAAAAGAAATTTCTAAGTTTTTTAATAGCTGATTTTTCTATTTGTGAAACTCTTTGTTTGCTAATTCCATAAATATTACCTATTTCTTGATATCCTAGTTTGTTTTCATCAAAATATCTTTTATTTAAAATATCCCTTTCTCTTTCTTTTAGAGTTTTTAATGCCTTTTCAAGTTTCTGCTTATTCTCTTCAAACATTTTTCTTTTGATAAAATCTTCTTCAATATTAACTTTTGCAGGTAAATAATCTGAATATGCTGTATTACTTTCTTTAAGCAATGGTTTATCTATAGATTTTTCATTAATTCCCATTCTGATTTGCATTTCTTCTACATCTTTAACCTTCAAGTTAAGTTCTTTAGCTACTTTTTTTGATAAATCTATAGTATTTTTACTTTCCATTAATATTTTGTTTTCAGTTTGTTTTAATTTAAAAAATAATTTTCTTTGAGCTTGAGTTGTACCAATTTTTACTATATTCCACATTTTTAAAATATAAGCTTGCATTCTAGATTTAATCCACCAAGAAGCATAATGTATTAATCTTATATTTTGATTAGGGTCATAAGTTTGAACACCTCTCATTAACCCTATATTTCCTTCTTGAATTAAATCTTCTAACTTCATTTTATAACTTTTAAATTTATGAGCTAGTTTTACAACAAATCTTAAATTTGATAATACTAATTTTTCTGCAGCTGTTCTATCTTTTTCATAAAACCATTTTTCAGCTAAGCTTCTTTCTTCTTTTGCACTTAAAACGGGATGCTTTGATATTTCTTTTATGTATAAATCTAAACTATTTTTAATAACTACATTATTTGTCATCATAATTACCTCCTAATTTTTAATAAATTTTATTAGGAAATGACATTTCCTATTTACAATACAAATATAATAACAAATTATAACTTGTCAAGTAAATTTGATTAAGTGTAGGAGTAAATTAGTAATATCCTATTTGGCAAAGTAGAAATATCCTATTTTATGTTATACTCTTAATAAGATTTTCTTGATTTTTTAGGAGTTTAAATGGAAAAGGCTTATAGTCAACAAGAATGTGCCTTTTCCTTACCCAGCAATAGGAGCCTCTTTACAGTGATTATAATCACATATTTCACCTTCAGGGCAATCACTGTCTTGCTCACATCTATTATATTCTACACATTGTCCCTTAATACAAACATTAAAAGCTGAATCAATTTTAAGACAATCTTGATGTGTTTCACATTTTAAAGTACAAACCATTGAACCACCAAGTTTCTTTTTATAAAGCAATGAATTATTACCACATACACAACGAGTTCCTGCAGTATCTTGAATACACTTACCCGCAACACAATCTTTTTCCTTGCAGAAATCCCTTTCACAATAACCACCTATACAAATTCCATCCTCATAACAATCAGAAGTTTTATCACAATCTATTCTTACACCATCACAACATGCTTGGAAAAGTATTAGCACAAGTATAGAGCAAATAAGTAATATTAATTTTATTCTAAATATAGTTTTCATAATTACTCTCCGTATTCTTTAACAATATTTGTAGTTTATTTATTTCAAGTATTAGCAATATAGCCTGAAAATCACTCAATAAATGTTACAGGTGTTTGAATCTTACTCCTGTAAAATATTAGTTAAAGTATTACCTATTAATATAAGGTGGTCATTTAAAATATTTATATTGTATGAAAATTCCTTAAATTTTAATTTCTTATAGTTATCATTTATTTTACCATTGAACTCTAACCAAGAGCTTTTAATTTGTTTATTTCGCTTATTCCATATTGCTACATACAAGTAAATTTTATTATTTAAGTAGAATCCAGATAAAATAGAATGATAGCTAGCATCTGTTAGGTTTTTATTTAAAAAGCTTGTATTAACTTTTGTTTCCTTTTTTTTTAATAAGTCATATTTAAAGAAAACTCTCTTTGATTCTTGAAATACAAAATAATATAATTCTATTTTACTTTGAAAAGCAATGGGTAGCAATTTACCTACTTTAGAAACTAGTTTATTGTTTACTTTAGTGTTTACATCAAAACTATAAATACTTTCATTATCATTATTTGTAAAGCCTGAATAATAAATTAAATTATTTTCATTAACATATAATCTTGTTATAGAAGCTTTTAAACAAATTTCATTTTCTTTTTTATCATTATTAAAAATTAATAATTTTGTACCTAAATCATCATTAATTTTACAGAAATCATTTGTTAGAATTAATATTTTACTATTTAGAACCTCTATAATATTACCTGATAATATATCAGATGCTTTATATATATCACCAGTATTAGGGTTAATGGTGATAAGTCTTCCACTTTCTAAAAAGTAGAACTTATTCTCCTTTTTATTATAAACAATTTTGGATAATATTTTATTTGGATAAGAAATTTCAATTATTTCATTAGTTTTATTGTCTAATAAATTTATAAAAGTGTCTTTTCCATTTTTTACATGCTTATAAACTAATTTATCTTTAAAAGGTTTAAGTTTCATTATTAAATCTAACTTTACTAGATTAGTTTCTTTTAGTTTAATTTTTTCAGTGTTTTTCTCTTTTAAATTATTGTTGCAACTAAAGAAAAACAATAAAGTTGCAATAAGTATTAATTTTTTCATATTTTCCTTAAAATGACACTCCTAGATAAACTAGATATAAGTCATCAATTTTATTAGCGACTTGGCTCTTATTACTTTCATAAATATTTTTACTTAAAGTAGCCTCCAAGAAAAAACTTGTATTTTTGTTATTAAAACTTAGTCCCAAAGAAGTAGTGTTATTATAATAATAATTTAATAAAGGCTCACTTCCTTCTCCAAAAAAATCAATGATTCGATAAGCATCAAACTTTGAAGATAAATAGAAGTTAAAATTTTTAGTTTTAAAACCTGTTAAAATTCCAATATTTCCACCTACTGCAGCAAGAGGAAGATATATTGATTCATAAATATTAAAATAAAAACTACCTCCAGTATATAATTCATCTATTCTTCTTATTCCAGCTAGAAAAAATTCATAAGAAATATCTTTTTGTGTCTTTATTTGATAACTAGCATAAATAGCAGGCATTTTTTTTTGATCTTCAGTTACTTCTCCATTAACTATATATTCTTTAGTATCGTATATTCCTCCAAGTGAAACATTATATTTAGTATCTCCTTTTTTAGATGAAATCATATTATTTATATTTGGAGTTAGAACTCCTAAACATGATTGAAAAAATACCATTAAAGTCATTAATAATAAAAATTTTTTAATATTCAACATGCCAAACACCAATACCATCTGCACAATTTAATGCATTTTTAGTATCATCTTTTATTCCAGTTAATTTATCATGCAATTGTCCATTCTTTTCAATTTTTGCATACTCTAGATTTTCAGAGTGTTTATACATAAAATCAATAAATACTAGTTTTACATCACCAAAATCAGCTTCACTTCTTACATCTTCTATCTTGTGTTTATACCAACACCAAGCATTTTTAACTCCAAGCCCAATATATTCAAAACTTTTAATTTTTACTATTTCACTATTAGAGTCTATTGTTATTTTATAAGTATCTACAATTTCTTTTATATTTTTAGCTTTTATTTTAAATGTATAAATTTCATCTGAATCTGAATCTAAATTAAATGGATGTCCTTGTGCAGTTAGCAATGAGTTTACATAATCAAAATTATCTTTTAATTTTTCTTCTGTTTTTCCATTAACTTTAAACAGATTACTTTCTCTATTAGGTGTATTAACAGTTTTCCCTACTCTAACAATAACATATACATAATCTATTGTATTGAAAATTTCTTTTTCAGTATCACCTTTACTTCCACAAGAAATAATAAAAATGGTTAATACTATTAAGTATATTATTTTATTCATTATAATAACCTCATAAAAGGGGGATTGCTCCCCCCATAAAATTAAAAAGAAAAGTAAAAAGCTTCTTCAACTAATTTATGATACATCATTCCTCTTGTATTGTCCATATTCCAGTCTTTAAAAATTGCTATAGGCATTACTGTAGGGTTTAATGTGCCATCTATGTCAAAACCAAAAAAGATTGTATCTCTAACCTTATCCCATGCTCTCCATGCTAAAGAGGAGCAATAAAATGAGTCTTCACTATATTGCCAAAAAGGAAAATAATCATCAAAAATATTATATGGTTCTCCTAGTTGTTTAATTGCATAAGTAACAGCTTTATCTTTTTCACTTGCTCCTGGATTTTTAAAGTAAAAACGAGGGTATGGTATTGGAAATTTAACTGTAAAACACCAGAATTTAATTTTCTTCCAATATATTTTCCACTCAATTGCAAACTCTGTTGGAGTTTGTGCAAAGATAATGTAGTAATTAGGAGCATATAGGTATCCATCTACATTTGCATTGTTTGCAAAGGAGTCACCATAATAAACATATTGATACATTCTTCTTGTTTCATATACAACACCTTCATTTATAAGCCCATTAATCTTTTGATTTCTTGCAGAAATAAATGTCTTTTCATCTGGGTCAGGAATAAAACCATCAGGCATTTTCATATTTTTTATTGCTAATGTTGTATGATGAAAAAATCCTCTAAAAATATTTAAAACGGGATCATACCAATGTTCACTTCCTCTAACACTTAAAACATCACCTTTTTTTACTGTATCAAAAAATTTCTTAGCTTTTATAGAAACTCTATACCTTTCTTCTTTTGGATATGATTTTGTTCCTGGCCAAATATCCTCTGCAAAGAAAATCCCAAATTCATCATATTGATTTTCATGATAAGCAGTCATACTTAATGAATCACCAAGAAAATTTAGAAAATTACCTACACAGTTACCTCTCCACAATCTATAACCTTCTTCACAAACACAGTTATTATAAACACATTTTCCATGTCCATTACATATCCCCATAGAAGTTTCAGTATCTTCACAATGATTAGAAGTATTATTCCCGTCATAATCAATACAATAATCATCTACTCCATCAGAGTTTTCATCAAAAGGCATAGTATCTACTTCTCCATCCTGATCCTGATCCTTTTCACATTCACAATTACCATCATTACAAATACCACCACTTGCTAAACAATGAAAACTACAATCTGTAGGATTTACAGGAATTTCATCATCTTCAACATTTATTAAAGTTACATCACTTTGCTCACTATTATCAACATATTCTTTCATATATACAGTAACATACTCTTCAATATTATTTTGATACTCTTTATATGCATCTGTAAATCCACCTGTTTTTTCATCAAAAAAATCATATTGAACTTTTTCCCAAATCTGAATGGATTTATCTATAAAAGCTTGTTTTCTTTCATTTGGATCAGAAATTCTGCCAAGATCTTCAACATCTAAGTTTTCCCATATTCTAACTTCCATTCTTTGAGACATAATCCAATCAAGTATTATAATTTCAATTGGAGAAGTTATATTTTTATAAACCTTCTTTTTTAATGCTCTGACCTTTTCTACAAATGTTATATTATCATAATATGACTGAGTACAAGCATTCCCATTTTCATCTAGACAGGTTCCATCTTCTCCAACAACATAAGCTTCACTTAAATACATTGTTTTTAATGCTTCTATTTCTATCAAATAGTCTAATTCTTTTAAACTACAATCAATTATAGAAATCATAGACTGTATTCTTCTCGCTTTATCTTTTGCATCTTGAGGTGTGATTAAGGCTTCATAATCAGTACCTTCCTCCATATCAAACTGATAATAATCTTTTGCAAAATGTTCATAATTATTAATATCAAAATCTGGTTTTCTATATGGATCATCTTCTATTGAAAAAATATTTATACTCAAAAATATTATTCCTATTAAAATTAGTAAATTTTTCATATCTTTCTTTCCTTAAATAAATACAGTTAAAGTGTATAATAAACAAATTAATAAATGTGTTAATCTTCTAATACATTTTTACTTCTAGCAATTTTATGTTTATTATATTTAAGGACTTCCTCTTGTTTTTAAACATTTTTTGAAAAGAAAATTTGTAACTTGTAACTTGTAACTTGTAACTTGTAACTTGTAACTTGTAACATTTTTTCTCTTTTAAAAACTTATATAAAATTTTTATCAGGAATTTTAATTATTGTCAAGAAAAATTAGCTGTTTTTGGAGTATTATTGAGTAAAAAAATACACAGTAGTATAAGAATTTGTGCAAGTTACACTACTGAAGATTTTATAAATTAATTGATAATATATTATTTTTTTGTTATATTAATACAACTTATTTTTTGAGAAAATAATGAAAAATATTAAAAAGAAAATAAAATGCTTTATAATAATATTATTTATATTAGGATTAACAGGGGTAGGGGCACTAGCTGGAATATTTTATCATTATTCTCAAGGTTTATATGGAGAAAAAGAATTAAAAAATTTTAATCCAGAAACAGCTTTAAGTATTTATGATAGAAATAATAAATTAATAGCTATTTTTTATAAAAGAGATGCCCGTAAAACAATAATTCCTCATAATAAAATTCCTAAAATAATAATAGATTCTTTTGTAGCAGTAGAAGATAAAAGATTTTTTGAACATTCAGGCCTTGATTATAAAGGTATTCTTAGAGCTGTAGTTATAGATATCTTAACAATGAGCAAAAAAGAGGGGGCTTCAACAATTACTCAACAAGTTGCCAAGAATTTATTATTGAACAATGCTAAATCCTTTTCTAGAAAAATAAAAGAAATGATTTTAGCAAAAAGAATAGAAGATTTACTTACAAAAGAAGAGATTATAGCACTTTATTTAAATAATATTTATTTTGGTAATAGTAATTATGGTATTGCAGAAGGAGCGAGATTCTATTTTAACAAACCTCTTAATCAGTTAGATATTGGAGAGATAGCATATTTAGCAGGTGTACCTAAAAATCCATCAGGATATAGATTAAATAAATATCCTCAAAGAGCTAAAAAAAGGCAAAAAATTGTTTTAAGGAGGATGCTTAAAGCAAAAGTTATAACTCAAAAACAATTTGATGAATTTTATGATAAAGAGTTAGAATTTATAGGTGGAAGCAAGAAGTATTTTGGAACAGCGGCATATTTTTCAAGGTATGTGATTAAAATACTAAAATCTAAATATGATAATGATTTTTTATATCATAGGTCTTTAAAAATAAAAACAACTTTAGATGTTAATTTACAAAAAACTGCAATTATAGCATTAAGAAAAGGTTTAAAAAACTTAAACAAAAGGCAGGGTATATTAACTCCATTAAGATATTATGACCATGGTAAAAAGCCATTAAATAAGCTAGGTTTTATAGCTCCTTTGGTTGAAGAGGGAGTTGTAATAAAAATAAATAGTAAAAATGGTTGGGCAAAATTAAAAATTAGAGATAAAATAGTTATAGTAAATAAAAAAGATTTATCTTGGGTAAGGAAATTTAATCCTTCTTTAAATTATTCTCCAAAAATTCATAACCTAGAAAAGATATTAAAGCTAGATTATGTATACGCTGTTAAACCTAAAATAGGCTCAATGGTTATCATAGAAAACGGTAAGGAAGTTGATTATCCTCTTTATGAAATATATCCTATTCCTAAGGCTCAAGGGGCAGTTGTTTCTATAGATGTTAAAACTAGAGAGGTAATGGTATTAGTTGGAGGTTACAGTTATAAATTATCTCAATTTAATAGAGCAACAAGTGCATTAAGGCAAGTTGGTTCCGTTTTTAAGCCATTTGTATATGCAGCAACAATAAAATATTTAAAAGATGAATCAGGAGATGAAGATATTGGCTATCATGATTATGTACCATCAAAAATAGTATTTGACACTCCAGAGCCTATAATAAATAGAAAAACAGGAGCTGTTTGGAAGCCCATGAATTTTGTAAAAATGAGATTTAGAAATGAAATTTCATTAAAAACAGCATTAAGTAAGTCTATAAATATGGTCAGTGTTAAGTTATTTTCTAAAGTTATAGATAAATTTTCAAAAATATCAGAAGAGAAATACGATGTAGAGCAAGGATTTGATAAATTTTTTAAATGGTTACAAAGCTTTGGAATAGATACCGAGAATATCAATAAAACATATCAAATGGCACTTGGTAATGTTGATGTTAAATTACTAAACTTAGTTTCAGCATATACAGTATTTCCATCTTATGGAGTTTATCAAAAACCTAAATTTATTTTATCAATAAAAGATATCAATAACAAAGAATTATATAAAAATGAAAGCAATGAAAACCGTATCATGACTACTGGTGAAGCTTATTTAATGGTTGATATGATGCAAGAAGTTGTAAATCATGGAACTGCAGTAAGAGCTAAAAAATTACATAGGCCTGTTGGTGGTAAAACAGGAACAACAAATGCTCAACGAGATGCTTGGTTTATAGGATATACTAAAGACATAGTAACTGGTGTGTGGGTTGGATTTGATAATAGGCGTCCAATGGGTAAATTTGTGCAAGGAGGCAGAACAGCGGCCCCTATATGGTTATATTATATGGAAAAAGCCCTTAAAAATAAACCTATACTTCAATTTGAACCACCTGAAGATATTGTTTTTGCCTATGTTGATAAATATACAGGTAAATTAGTATCTCAAGATGATAAAAATGCAATAAAATCACCATTTATTAAAGGAAGATTGCCCGAAAAGGAAAAGGATAAAAATTTTGTTGATTCTAATACTTATATTATGGAAGAAGATTAACTAAATTAAGAAATTTGTGTTCCAGGATTAATATCTTTATCTAGCGTTAATAAAGATAATTTTTTCTTTTTGCTTGCAGCAAGTATCATTCCCTGACTTTCAATTCCCATTAATTTAACTGGTTTTAAATTTGCAATAACAACAACAGTTTTACCAATAAGTTCATCTTTTTGTGGATAATTTTTGGCAATTCCTGATACAATTTGACGAATTTCACCAATATCAACTATCAACTTATATAATTTTGAGCTTCCCTCTATATTTTCAACAGATAAAACTTTTCCTTCTCTAAAATCAAGTTTGGAAAAATCATCAATAGTAACTTCATCTTTTAAATTTTTTAGTTTTTTAACAGGCTGAGATTGTTTTTTTTCTTTCTTTTTTTCTATTTTAGCAAATAACTTATAGTTTTCATCTTTGATAGATTCTGAATTTAATGTATAAGGTTTTTCTACTTTTGATATATCAAAACTAGGGTCTAAATTTAATAAATCAAGTAACTTTTCTCCAGTTTTAGGCAATACAGGGGAGATCATCATTGCAATAAAATACAAAGTATCTAATAAAGTGTACATAACTTCAGTTAATCTTTCTTGATTTTCTTCACTAGCTAATTTCCAAGGCTCATTTTTAACTATATACCTATTTGATGCACCAATTAATTTCCATATTTCTTTGATATATTCATGAAGATTAAAATTATCTATTAAGTTTTCTGCATTATTAAAAATATTTTCTCTTATTTTTATAAAATCCTCGTCTTTTTCATTTATTTTACTAGGTTTTACTATTTTACAATCAAAATACTTTTTCTGCATACTCATAGTTCTAGAAATTAAATTTCCTAAATCATTTGCTAAATCTGAGTTAATTCTATTTTCTAAATTTTCAATTGAAAAGTTACCATCTGATGCAAAACTATTATCAGAAAGTAAATAATATCTTAATTGCTCACTTCCATATTTTTCCATTATTTCATCGGGTGTAATAAAATTTCCTTTTGATGAAGACATTTTTTCACCTTGTAGGTTTAAAAAACCATGTGCAAATACTTTTTTAGGTAGTTTTATACCTGCACTCATAAGCATTGCAGGCCAATAGATAGTATGAAAACGAGTAATGTCTTTACCTATCACATGAATAGCATTATTCCAATATTTATCAAAAGTATCGCTACCATATTCAATAGCTGTTAAATAATTAATTAAAGCATCATACCAAACATAAATTACATGTTCTGTATCAAAAGGTATTTCAACTCCCCACTTAAATGTATTTCTTGAAACAGAAAAATCTCTTAAACCACCTTTTATAAAATTAATTATTTCAGATTTTCTTGATTCAGGAATTAAAAAATCATTGTTTTCATGTAAATCTATTAATTGTTGCTCGTAATTTGTTAATTTAAAAAAATAATTCTCTTCTTCCTGCCATTTAGCTTCTGTTTTATGAATAGGACATATTTTGCCATTTTCTAGTTCTTTTTCAGTATAAAATGTTTCACAACCATCACAATAATATCCACCATAATTTTTTTTGTAAATATCACCTTTATCAAATGCTTGTTGGATTAACTTTTTAGCAATTTCTTCGTGGTCTGAATCACTAGTTCTGATAAATCTATTATAACTGATATCCATATCTTTAAAAACTGATTTTATATCATGAGCCATTTCATCACAGTATGATTTAGCATCTTTACCATTTTCGAGAGCTTTTTTTTCAACTTTTTGAGAATGTTCATCCATTCCTGTAGAAAAGAATACATCATAACCCTTTGCTCGTTTAAATCTTGCAATCATATCAGTAGAAACGACTTCCCATGCAAAACCTAAATGCATTCTTGAATTAGGATAAACTATAGCTGTTGTAATATAAAAACTTTTTTTCATTAATTTACCTCTTTATTATTTTTATTATTAGGTTTATAATTTTTTGATTTATTTTTATTATACTTAGGTTTAAATTTTTTGTTTTTATTTTTATTATAAGTATTAGGAGAATTAGTTACTCCATTATTACGAGGAGCCTTATCACAATTTTGACATTTTTCAGAATTTTCTTCAAATTTTAAACAGCACATAAATCTTCCACAAACACCAATTAATTTATCACTGTTTCCTGAACCATTTTGTTTTGCATCATCTAGAGAAACTGGTAGAAAAGTTCCCATAAAGCTATGACAGCACAATTCTCTGCCACAAACACCTATACCTCCTATAATTTGAGCTTGGTCTCTAACTCCTATTTGCCTCATCTCTATCCTAGCTTTTAATCTAGATGCTAAATCTTTTACCAATGCTCTAAAATCTACTCTTCCATCTGCAGTAAAGTAAAAAATCACTTTAGATGAATGCAACATATATTTTACATCTACAATTTTCATTTTCATATTTCTATAGATAATTTTTTCTAAACAGTACTGTTTGGCAATATGTTCTAGTTCTTTTTTAGTTTCTAAAAAGATTAAATCTTTATTTGTTGCAATTCTGATTATTTTAGGGTGTTCATTTTTTAGAGTCTCATCATCTAGAGAAACTTTCTTTTTTACATCTGCAACAGTAATTCCTCTTTCGCTTTCAACAACAACTTTTTCTCCTAGTTTAATATCTTTTTCTATTATATAATTTAAAATTTTTGGTGAATTATCTATTGTTACGCTTAATAAATTCTTCATACTATGCCCCTTTTTAAAAAACTTATAAAATAATTCTCAAATGCTGTTTCAATGTTTACATTTGTTAAAATTTGATTTTGTAAGTTACTTATTTTCTCCCCTTCTTGTATTAAGATATTACTATCATTAGTAGATATCTTCTCAATGACATTAATATAATCAAAATTCAACAATAAGTTTTTTGATAATTTTGAATTAAATATTAATGCATCCCTTATTATACTTTTCAGTATTTCAAGAAAAAATGCCAAAAAGTAAAAATTTTCCCCTTTAAATTCTTTTATTATTTTTTTTATATATTTTATTAAATTTGCTAACTTAGTGTTATTTTGTAATAATATAATTTCAATAAATTCTTTTCTAAGATTTAGTATATTATTTTCAATTATTTCTTTAGCAATAGTCATTGAGCCTTGAGAAATAGAAGCAATGATTTTTAAATTATTATCTTCTAAAGAATTGTATTCTAATTTTAATTTGGCATAAATAACCTCTTTACTTAATGGAGAAAATAATATCTTTTGGCACCTTGATAAAATTGTATCAGGTAATTTTGATATTTTAGATGCAGTTAGTATGAAAACAGTATTGGGTGGAGGCTCTTCTAGTGTTTTTAGTAATGCATTAGAGCTTGAAATATTCATTTGTTCTGCATCCTCAATTAAAATAACTTTATATTTACCATTATAGGCTTTGTAAGCTATTTTTTCTTCGATTTGTCTAATCTTATCTATTTTTATAATTTCTTTGGTTGAATTGGGCTTAATATGTATTAAATCAATAAAACTATTTTTTTCTATTTTTATACAATTACTACACTTATTACATGGATTTAAAGTTGGTGTTGGATTTTTACAATTAATTAACTTGATAAAAACTTTGGCAACTAAGGACTTCCCTATGCCAGAAATACCATCAAATAGATAAGCTTGAGCAATTGAGTCATTCAAATATGCTTTTTGTAGGATAGAGATTGCTCTATCTTGTTCTTCTATATCATAAAATGTTTTCATATAATCTTTTATATAAAGTTTGGTGGAGACGGCGGGAATCGAACCCGCGTCCAAGAAACCTCAAATAGCTCTAGATACATGTTTTCCACTTATTAAGTTAAGGAAGTGAACGAATCAAGTGGCAAATTTCCCACTTCCCCAGCCACTGAAAGTTTAATTCTATCAGCCAGTGCACAACTTCAAGAACGAGCCTACTTTAGGACTCGCATTGTTACCACCCATAGGCAAGACAGCAACAATACGGCTACTTTTTAATTAAGCAGCTAATGCGAAATTTTCTTCGCCAGTTAAATTTGTTTGCACCGATTAAGGATCAGGAGCAACATCCACATGCCAAAACAATTCAAGCCGTTTCCAGTCGAAACCTTAACGTCCCCAAACATCATAACATAACATATATACTTGTTTTAAGCAAATATAAAGAAAAAAATGTAGTAGCAAAGTAGTAATGTCCTATTTGGGCAAAGTAGAAATGTCCTATTTTATGTTATATTCTTAATAAGATTTTCTTGATTTTTCTTATTTACATTTAGTTTATTTTCAAATGAACCCAAGATAAAATAAGCATCTTTAATTTTATAATATTGTATATTTATTTTATTCACAACTTACTCTTTTTTTAATAATTTGCCACATATTTCATATCTTTTTTTAATTCCTTTATCGAAATTTTTCATATTACAATTTAAAAACTTTTCATTATATTTTTTGTTATATTTATTTATTTTTTTAAGCTCTTTGTCAAAATCTTTAATACATTTTTTTATCCAATTATCTTTTTTACTATTGACTTCTTTTAACATTTTAAGTCTTTGATTTGGATTAACAGTAGGTAATGCATCAATAACTTCACCTAACACCATAACTTTACACTTAGTTTTTTTAACATTTAAGCTATTTTTACTTTTTTTCTTTTCATTCAGGAAGATAGCAAATCTTCCTAAACTTATAATTTCAGGATTTCCAATTTTTCTTGCATCAATATCAAAATAAAAAGCATCAGATTTTTTTGACCATAAAAGATGATTAAGTTTATAATAATCTATAGAACCCAGTATTTCAAATGGAGCAAACTCTCCCTCTTCCATTTTATCTCCAATATCAATTTCAACATATTTTTTACTCACAACATCTAAAATGGTAAAGCTTATGTTTTCTAAATCAGAATCAACAAATACGATTTTCTTGGAATTAGGAGCCCAATAATACCTAGCAGAGTGTAAAAGGATATCTAATTCCTCTGACTTATTACCGCTATTTAGAGTAACAAATTCCTTCGCTTTATATTTTATAGAATATTTACCATTTGGAGAAGACTTTTTATCATGTAAAAACTCCCCATTTCCCTCATCTATTCTTTTGAAATTATAAGCATTACTTTCAGTTGTAAAAGCTAATAATAAAAATATTACTAGTATTAAAATCCACCTCATATTACACTCCTTGCAGTATTTACCCTACTTTTTTTAAACCTTTCAGCAATAGTTTTAAAATCAAAACTCCATCTAAGAATATCACGGGAGAAGCTTTATACTTTCCATCTCTATTTTTTTTATCTACTTGTTTGACGAATTTTTTATTAATTTCTTTCATATTATTATTCCCTCAGTTTAATAAACTTACATTATTTTACAATAAATTAATAGCTTATACAAGTTTTCTATGATTGTGATGTCATCAGGTTATTAAAAAAATATCAACCCTATATATAATTATTTTTTTAGTAGTTTTAATTATCATGAGGTTAAGACTTTAAATAGTTGTTTTTTTATTTTGATATTAGGGGGTAGTCTAAAATAAAAGTTTTCTATTAAGTCTAAAAATTTTGTTTATTTTCTATTATTCTATTGTTTAATTAAGTTAAATATGACTATTATCTTTTAACCAATTAATTAAATCACTAATTATTTCATCTTTATTGATTTCATTAATTAACTCATGTCTTGCATCTTTATATAATTTAAGAGTGATATTTTTAATTCCCCTTGACTTATAAACATTATAAATTTTGGTTATTCCTTTAGAGTATCCGCCTACAGGATCTGCCGTTCCTGACATAATATAAATTTTTAAATCTTTATTGATACTATCAATTTTTTCTAATTTATTTACATCAAGAGTTCCTTTTATCATATCTTGAAAGAATTTAGTTGTACAAATAAAACCGCATAATGGGTCATTAATATATTTATCTACTTGTTTATTATCTCTACCTAGCCAATCAAAATCTGTTCTATTTGGTTTAAATTTTTTATTAAAGTCGCCAAATGTCAAAGCATTTAATAATTTTGATTTACCATGTTTACCAAGTCTTAATTCTTCAAGTTTAGCGATTTTAACTCCAGCTTTACCTAATAATCCAGGGTTTTGAGCTGTTCCTGAAAGTATTGCACCATTAAGATTTTCGTCAAATTTAGTTATATAGTCTCTAACTAAAACGGAACCCATGCTATGTCCAAATAAGAAAAATGGTAAATTTGGATAATCTTTTTTTATTTTAATTGTTAAACTATGAATATCTTCAACAACTTGCTCCCAACCATTTTTATCTGTAAAATAACCAATTTCAGATTCATTTTTTGCTGTTTTACCGTGTCCTCTATGGTCATGGATATAAACAATAAATCCTTCATTTGTCAACTTGTTTGCAAAATATTCATATCTTGCTTTATGCTCAGCCATACCATGATTTAGTTGAATAATAGCTTTTATATTATCTATTTTATCTGGACTCCACTTTATTGCAGATATGTCTTTACCATCTGTAGCAGGGAAATAAAAATCTTCTCTTTTCATAATAAATCCTTTTAATGAGACTCATTCCAATCTTTTAAGAATTTTTCAACACCAATATCTGTTAAAGGGTGCTTAATCATTTGTTGTATTACTTTATAAGGTATAGTTGCAATATCTGCTCCAGCTTTTGCTGCCTCTAAAACATGTAATGGATGCCTTACAGATGCTGCAATAACCTCTGTTTGAATACCATAAGTTTCAAAAATTTCCATAATATCCTCAATTAAATCCATTCCATAAAAAGAAGTATCATCAACTCTTCCAATAAATGGAGATACATAAGTTGCTCCAGCTTTTGCTGCTAATAATGCTTGATTTGTAGAAAATACCAATGTAACATTAGTTTTAATACCTTTTGATGACAATATTTTAACTGCCTTTAAGCCTTCAGCGGTCATTGGTATTTTAATTACTATATTATCATGAATTTTAATAAGCTCCATTGCTTCTTCTACCATCTTTTCTGATTCTAAACTGATAACTTCTGCAGAAATAGGGCCATCAATAATTTTAGTTATTTCTGTGATAACTTCTTCAAATTTTCTACCTGATTTAGCTATTAAAGATGGATTAGTAGTAACTCCATCAATAACTCCTAATTCGTTAACTTCTTTGATTTCGGATATAATTGCTGTGTCGATAAAAATTTTCATATTTACTCCTTAAAAATATGTTTTAAGCTATGATATTATTATTAATATGTCAAGGCAAAATATTAAATTTATATATTTTATTTTTTAAAATTGATTATTCACTTGAAGTGAAACTACCTAAATTAGAAAAATCATCAGTTAATATAATCCACTCACTATCTGTTTCGTTTGTTCCTCTTGAGGTATCCCAGTTTGTATTTCCCTGCATAATAGTATGTTTTCTTCTTAATACATGGTCTTTGGTTGCATTTTCAATACCTGCAACTTCCCAACCATCAGTAGAAATTCCACCTTCTGTACCTACTGAATCTATTAAATTACCATTTTTAACTAAGCCTATTGCATCATTACCATTAAAAGCACTTATGGTAAATTCTTTTAAATCACATACATCAGGAAATAAATTTTCATCTCTATGACAAACAACATAAACATCACCAGGGTTTAAAGTTCCAGATAAAGTAAGTTTATTGTCAGCCCAATTCCCTCCATTTGATATTTTCCATAGTTCATAGTTTGATAAATCAATAGCATTATCGCTTCCATTATATATTTCTATAGCTTTATTGTTACCGGAAGCTCCTTCAATATATTCACTTATAAATAATTCTGTAATAGGATTTTCTACTGCACCATTAATTGTTGCTGTTCCTACTTGGTCTGCTTCAAATGGATCATTATTAGCTCCACCACTACCATTCAAATCACAGTATAACCAAGAATTACCATCGTCCACACTAACTCTATAGATATATTTATAGTCACCGGCCATATCTGTTGGGAAACTTACCATATATTCATCGTTATTTGCTTCACAGGTGCTACAAGAAGGATTATAAGAGGCCTCTATAAAAAAGAAGTTGCCTTCGACAACAGGAGAAGTCATTTCATAAGGAGTGTATCCTAATTGAGCTTTTATTATTGGTGACGCATCAGTTGTTGTTTCAGTTACTCCTTCAACATAAATTCTAGCAAAAACTAATTCACCTTGTGTGTCTTTATCTTGATTAATTGTTAATGGAGATTGTAGTTTACACCATACAACATAAGGTTCACAAGTTCCATTATTATCATTATCTTGATATCCTTCACTGCATGAGTTACATAAATCCCCACTGTAACCATCATTACAAACACAGATGGCTTCGGTTGAATCACTTGTACATTGACCATTTGCTCCACAGTTTAGATTGTCACAAAGATTTACACAGGTGTTATTTTCGCAGGCTGGTTTATCTGTAGGGCAATCAGCGGGTATAGAACACATTCCATCTTTAAGCTCACAAGATCCGTTTCTACACTCTTCCCATGAGTTATCACATGTAATATTTTCACATGGGTCATTTTCAACACATGTTAAACCAAGATCATGAAATCCTTCATTACAATGACAAACAGCATCGGTTGCACTAGAAGGAATACAACTACCGTTACCACTACATGTTTCTCCATCACAAGGATTTAAGCAATTTAATCCACTTGGGTAATAGTGGTTAGTTATATCACAATTACATTGAGCATTACCATCATTGTTTACAAAACATGTTCCGTGTCCACTACATAGTTGTCCTTCACAAGGATCATTTGGGGTAATACAGCTATGATTATCATCACAAACCTGTCCCGTTATACAATCATTATCGCTATCACATCTTCCATTAGAAAGAACACAGCTTCCGTCAATAGGATTACACGGTTTCCATTCTGCACATGTACTTCCTTCGCATTTATTATCTTCTATACATTTTAATCCCTGAGGCTTATATCCTGCTATGCATGTACATGTTGCATCAACTGAACTTGTTGACTTGCATTCTCCATATCCGTCACAATTTTCGTGTCCAGAACATGGGTTTATACAGTTTAACCCTGTTGAATCAGGGAAATATCCAGCTGTTGTATTACAGTTACAAGTTACAAGTTCTGTTTCAGGATTTATTACACATGTTCCATGGTTACTACATGTAATGCCTTCACATGGGTTAACGGGGTCAAGGCAATTATTATCGTTACATATTTTATCTCCAATACAGTCTCTGTCGGTTCCGCATCTTCCGGGTATTAATTCACAGTTTCCTGTTTGACTGTTACAGGTTTCCCAGTTTTTACAGTTATTGTTAAGACATAGGTCAACAACTTCATCTTCCTGACATTCAAGAGGATTATCGTTATTATTATAACCTGCGAAGCATGTACAAACAGCATTTTGTGAAGTAGTATCAACAAGGCACTTACCATGATTAGAGCAATCTACATCTTTACATAAATCAACTTCATAAATACAATTGTGTTCAATATCACAAGTAGCCATATCATCATTACAATCTTCTTTCCTATCGCATTTATTTGCTTTTAACTTACAAATACCCTCATTACAAATTTTCCATTTATCGCATTTTACATTATAACATGGATCATCTTTACAAATCATATCAATGCATATTAATCCTGAATTACAAGTTAAAGTACTGTAGCAAACACCATCTTTAGCACCCATTTTAGGTGTTTCTTTTTGATTTGTTGTATTTGCACAGGATGTTACAAATAATGAGGTTAAGATGAAAAAGATATAGATGAATTTATTCATAAAGCTCCTCCTTAAACACTTTTCTTGTTAAAATAACAAGAGGGATACTATATTATCATATTTAGAATAAAAGTCAAAATAATAGCTAGTAATATTCTGATTTTTTATTAAAATTTATAGATTCGCAGCGGGATAGTAGAAAATTTTTCCATTTCAATCTGCCTAAGACGAGGCTTTCGTCTTTA
>JAMOQH010000141.1 GCA_027064085.1 bacterium
ATAACAATAATAACAATAACAATAACAATAGTAGAGACGAGGCAATGCCTCGTCTCTACAGCACAACACTCCATGCAGACGAGGCAATGCCTCGTCTCTACAAGAACACCATATTTGAATCAGGAACCACCCTTTCATTTAACTACGAAAATACTCCTGATGGATACTTCCTTGACCACAACGGACTCCTTGCAACGGGATTTCAATCATATATAAGAATTATCCCCGAAAAGAATTTCGCTTTTTGCATACTTGCAAATGATTTATCTGTTGATATTTCATCAATAAGCGATATTTTAACCCTAGAATATACAAATGGAGAGTATAAACATAAACTTACCCTCCCCCTAAACAATATAATACCTCAATTAATTCTTAAAAATTTTCCAATAGGTTTTTATAAAGGTTATGAAAGTGGAATAACAGAATTTTTTATAGAAAACAATGAACTTTACCTTAATCTTTTTGAACAAGAATATTTAATTAAATACTATGGTGGTAATAAATTTTATTTTTATGAAGAAGGTTTTTTAATAGAAATAGTTGTTGATTTTGAAAAAAATAAAATATATCTTAATAGCGAAGCATTGATAAAAATAAAAAAGCCTAAATTTATCAATAAAAGTAAAATAGCAAGAAAACTAGACGGAATTTACTCTCATAAAGAAAAAGTATTACCTAATATAGAAATTTTCAAGGAATATGACAATGAATTAATTAGAATTTTCTTAGTTGATTCTATGGAAGAATTTGAAATATTTTTACTGGATTCAGAAACAGAAGTCATTTTACCTGATTATGGCCATTTAATATTAAAATATGATGAAAACGATAAAATAATAGGATTTGAACTTGATGGCTTTGAAGAATACGAGATATTACACAGTAACTTGTAAATATATACAAAAAATGATAAAAATAGGCATATGAATATGTTTTATAAGGAATATAATGCAATACAAAGAATTTACACTAGACAAATTTCAAGAAGATGCAGTAATTGCTATTGAAAATAAAAAATCAGTAGTTGTTTCTGCTGCCACAGGAACAGGCAAAACTTTAATCGCTGATTACGCAATTAATTTATACTTTAATATGGGGCAAAAAATTGTTTACACTTCTCCTATTAAATCACTTTCTAATCAAAAATACAGACAATTTAAAAAAGAATTTGGCGAAGATAAAGTTGGACTTATTACTGGTGATGTTGTAATTAATCCAAGAGCAGATTTATTAATTATGACAGTAGAAATATACAGAAATATGTTATTAATTTCGGACCCAATGATAGATGAAATAGCATGTGTTATTTTTGATGAGGTTCATTTTATAAATGATAGAGACAGGGGCATTATTTGGGAAGAATCTATTATTTTTAGCCCAGAAAGAATAAGAATTATAGCTCTCTCTGCAACAATTCCGAATTACTATGAATTTGCAGGTTGGATACAAAGTATAAAAAAACACGATGTTGCAATAGTTAATTATGAAAAAAGGGTTATTCCATTAAACTATTCTTATTTTGATGTACATTACGGATTACTTGATTATAATAAATATACCAAAAAGCTAAAGGAAGTAAAACATATTTTGTATAAAGAACATAAAAATCTAAACACATACTTTAAAAGCATGAAAAGATATAGTTTTATCGATTTAGTTAAAATACTAAAAAAAGAAAAAAAAGTTCCAGCATTATTTTTTGTTTTCTCCCGTAAAAAAGCAGAAGCATTAGCTAAAGATTTAATGGAAGAGGTAAATTTTAATATCAAAAAACAAGACATCATAGACTATATCAATTCAGAAATAGAGTTGGATTCAGACATTTATGATTTAAATACTACAAAACTATTAATTAAAAGCCTGAAAAAAGGTATAGGCTTTCATCATGCAGGTTTATTGCCTAAATTAAAATTAATTGTTGAAAACTTATTTGCTAAAGGATTAATCAAAATATTATTTACAACCGAAACTTTTGCTGTAGGAATAAATATGCCTGCTAAAACGGTTGTATTTGAAGCATTGAAAAAATATGATGGAGTTAGCTTTAGGTATCTCAAATCAAAAGAATTTTTTCAGATGGCGGGAAGAGCAGGAAGACGAGGGCTTGACAAAGAAGGTTTTGTTATTCCTATGATTAATTTTGAGATATTAAAATTTGGATATATTGACAAACTAAAACAAGGAGATATAGAACCTATTAATTCAATGTTCAAATTATCTTACAATACTGTAATTAATTTAATTAGACAACATAATAAAAAAGAATCTATTAATATTCTTAAAGATAGTTTTTTTCAATTTCAAAATAAATTTAAAAAATCTAAAATACCTAATTTATTTGAAAGGCGTTTAAGTGTTCTTAAAAAGAATGGATATGTAGATAAAACTAATAATTTAACAGAAAAAGGAAATTTTTTAGCAAAAGTTTATACTGAATCTTTAATTGTTTCTGAAATTTTTACCGCTGAAAATATTCTTGACTACACTGCATTAGAATTATTTTTTATTTTAACATCTATAATATACGAGCCAAGCAAAAACAATAATTTTAGGTTTAAGAAAAAAGACTTACAAGAAGGATGGAAAGTTTTAGATGGATTTGATAATAATGGATTTATTTTTAATTATTTTGAAAATAAAAAAGCAATTTCTTTATATCCATTTATAAAATTATGGTTTAAAGCAGATGTTAGTTTTGTTGAATTGATGACTTATACTAATCTCCAAGAAGGAAATATCATTAGGTTATTCAGAATGACTATTGATTTAATATTTCAAATTATAAATGCAAGTAATAACGAAGAACTAATAGAAAGACTTAAATATATTGTATATTCAATAGAAAGAGAATACATTAAATATGAAGGGTTTTAGAAAATAAAGAAAATTATTTACAAAGAGTAAAAAATATAATAAAATGTAGTGTTTTAGGATCTTTATTATGATTACAATTAATGATTTTTTAAAAAAATATAAAGAAGATTTATCAATTACTTCAGTATTTGAGAATAATGCTTTAGAAAATCAAATAAAAACTTATAATATTCAAAAAACTGCATTAGCCTTAACAAAAGGAATGGCTAATTCGGTGTATAATCACAGAATTCAAATTTTTGGAAGAATGGAATTTTCTTATTTAATAAAAAATATTGATACTATTGAAAAAAATATTAAAGAAATTTTTGAAACTAGAATTATTCCTGTAATTATACTAACTAACTCTTTAGAATTTCCTGATGTTGTAAAAAAGCTGGCTCTTGAATATAATGTTGTTTTAATAGTAACAGATTTGGAAACTGAGAGATTTATTGACATCATTACACATATACTCAGAGATATTTTTGCTAAAGAATTAACCCTACACGGCTCTCTTATCGATGTTCATGGGGTGGGATTATTATTATTAGGTAAATCAGGAATTGGAAAATCTGAAACAGCTCTTGAACTTGTTGAAAGAGGGCACAGATTTGTTGCAGATGATGTAATTAAAGTGAAATATTCAGGTGGTGATTTTGTTTATGGTTATGCTCCTGAAATTTTAAAACATCATCTTGAAATTCGTGGAGTTGGTTTAATAAATATAAGAGCATTATTTGGAATTGTATCTGTAAGGGATAGAAAAAAAATAGAAATGGTAATTGAATTAGTAGACTGGGATAAAACAGAAAATTATGATAGAATAGGAATAAGAAAACACTATTACACATTATTGCATGCAAAATTACCATACTTAAAACTTCCTCTTAGGCAAGGAAGAGATATTGCAACAATAATTGAAATTGCAGTTAGAAACCAATTAGCAAAATTACAAGGATTTGATGCTGCACAAGAATTTAATGATAAATTATTAGCCCAAATTTCAAAAAATAAAAATGCTTTGGAGGTAAGAGAGTGAACATTGTTATAGTGACAGGTCTTTCTGGCTCGGGTAAATCTAGTGTATTAAACTATTTAGAAGATAAAAATTTTTATTGTGTTGATAACCTACCATTAGTTTTAATTGATAAATTCTTAGAAATACTTGAAAAAACCAATTATGAAAATATAGCTATTGGTATAGATATTAGAGAATACTTAATTTCTGAAGATTTTGAAAAATTTGAAAACATTAAAAATAGAATAGAAAATGTTTTTATTCTATTTTTAGACACAATAACAAAAGAATTATATAAAAGATACAACGAATCAAGAAGAAAACATCCACTAAATGAAACAAATTTAGAGAAAGCTATTGAAAAGGAAAAATATATACTAGAACCTATAAAAAAAGATAGTGATTTCGTTTTGGATACTACAAATTTACCTTTAAAATCATTATATAAAGAATTAGATAATATTTTTAGATTAAAAAAAGATGAATCAAATTTTTTTATTAATATTAGTTCATTTGGATTTAAATATAGTAATTTTAAAAATTCTCATCTAATGTTTGATGTTAGATTTTTACCAAACCCATTTTTTATTAAAGAATTAAAGCATAAAACTGGTTTAGATGATGATGTTTATAACTATGTCTTAAACCACAATGAAACAAAAGAATTCTTAAAGAGGTTAGATTACATTATAAATTACTTATTACCTCTGTATGAAAAAGAAGGTAGACATTATTTAAATATTGCAATTGGCTGTACAGGAGGAAAACATCGTTCAGTATCAATTGCAAGATACCTACATAAAAAACTATTAAAAAATTACAATGTAACAATTACGCACAGGGAAATTAAGGGGGATTAATGATTTCTGAAAGAAATGCAATTTTAAAAAACTCAAGAGGATTACATGCTAGGCCAGCAGCAATGCTTGTTAGTGCAGCAAAAGAATTCAAATCAGATATTACATTTTCAAAAGATAACGATACCGTTAACGCTAAAAGTATAATGGGGGTATTAATGCTTGCCGCACCAAGTGGTACATCTATTCATATTAGAGCAAATGGAGATGATGCTGAACAAGCGGTAAATGAGCTTTACGAACTTATTGAAAACGAGATGGAATATTGAAAGATAAACCTAAGCCTCATAACTTTAAAGGAAATAAAAATTATAAATCTATTATTATTGGATTTATCAGGATTTTAAAAAAAGATAATGTTATTGTTCCTAAATATAAAATAGAAAATACTGAATTAGAAGTTAAAAATCTTTTAAATGCAATAAATGAAGTAAAAAAAGAAGTGAAATTATTACAAAAAAAAATAAACCCCAATAAAGAAAAGGATATTTATGCCATTTTTGATTTTTATAAAATGTATCTAGAAGATGATTATTATATAAATGATGCAATTGAAGAAATAAGAGAAAAAAAATTAAATGCAGCATATATAATAGAAGAAAGACACAAAAAAACAATTTCATTTTTTAATACTCTAGAAGATCCTAAAATGAGAGAAAGAAAAGATGATATTGATTTTCTAACTCAAAAAGTACTAAATTATTTACTTAAAAATAAAGGAAATAGTAGTAACATTTTATCAAATCAAGTTATATTTGCTAAAAAAATATCTCCATTGGATTTAATACTATATCATGCACAAGGCGTTAAAGCTATCGTGACAGAAGAAGGAACATTCACCTCACATACATCAATAATTGCAAATACTCTTGATATTTCCTATATTATGGGAATTGAGAATTGTTTAAATGCTGTAAATAATAATGATATTGCCATTATTAATGGATTTACCGGGGAGATAATTATAAATCCTGAACAAAGTAGTATTACAAAATATAAAATAAAAAAAGAAGAACAAGAAAACCTTTTGCTAGAACTAGAAAAGGAAGCTCTTTATAAAAGTTATACTACAGACAATAAATATATAAAGATAATGTCTAATATTGATGTTATTGATGCTCCAGAAAAAATAAATAAATATAATTTTGAGGGAATTGGTCTTGCTCGCTCTGAATTTATGTTTCACGACAAAGAAACGATTCCATCTTATGAAGAACAGCTAATAATTTATAAAGAGCTATTAATAAAAAATAAAAATATTGAAGTTACAATAAGAACTTTTGATTTTAGTGAAGATAAAACACCAAATACGCTAAAAGTTTTTCATCAACATAATCCATCAATGGGACTTAGAGGAATTAGATTCTCATTTTATCAAAAAATATTTAAAACACAATTGAAGGCTTTAATTGAGGCTTCTAAATTTGGTAATTTAAAGATTTTATTTCCAATGATTAGCTCATATCAAGAATTTATAGATATAAAAAAAATAGAAGCTGAAATTTTAAAGGAATTAAATATTAAAAAAAATTATAAACTTGGAATAATGATTGAAACTATTTCTTCCGTTTATATTTTACAAGATATTTATAAAGATATAGATTTTATTTCACTAGGTACAAATGATTTAATGCAGTATTTTTTTGCTGTTGATAGAAGTAACAGTATAGTTAAATATTTATCATCTCCATTTGCTCCATCATTCATTAGATTTTTAAATGAAATAACCTCTCTAATAAAAAAATATAATATTGAATTATCTATTTGTGGCAAAATTGCTTCCATGCCAAATATAATTCCAATTTTAATAGGTCTTAATTTAGATATTTTATCAGTTTCTCCATTATCTATACCGATAATAAAAAGAGTAATTAAAAAAATATCATATTCAGAATCAGTAAAACTAGTTAATAAATTAATTAAAAATAAAACTTATAAAGAGAATGAAAATTTAGTTGCAAATTTTTTAAAAGACAATAAAGTTAATTTAGAATTTTAAAAGTTGATATTATAAACAGCTCTTGTAATATAATTTAAATCTGAATCTGAATTAATAATTGATTTACCTGCAGAAAATTCAATTCCTGAACTCATTGCTTCATCGTATTTATACATAAACTTGAAACTTCCCCCCATTACATCATTTGTAAACCACTCTTCTTGTAGTGATAGTGGAGAAATTACTGAATTTTGTTGTTTATATAGAATAGTTAATTTAGATAACAATGTTTTAGTTTCATGTTTAATACTAAATGAACCTCCCAAATTATCTTTATCTTTAGAAAAGTTGAAAGAACCACCTAATTGAAATGTTAATTTATTGTTTTCATTTAAATTTAATGCATAAGATAAAAATCCTGCTAAATAATGATTTTGAGTTGAATAGGTTTCTCCATTTGATAAACCATTAAATAATGTGTCTAAAGTCTTTCCATATAACCATGTATAATATAATGAAACATTTAAATTATCATTTTTAAAACCCAAATTAACAGTTGATAAGCTAGCAATATCTATATCATCTGTAAAAACATTTTCATTTTGAAGAGCTGATAATAACAATTTATAGTAAAGTCCTGATTTAGTTGAACCATAAATATTAACCCCATCAAAACTTAAAGATTTGCTAAAAAAGTAATCATCTTCCATAGGGGAGAAAAATCTACCCATTCTTGTATTTAATAAACCGGTGATATCTTTTCTTGTATAAAATGCTTCCTTTAAACCAATTGGCAATTTATTTCCTTGGATTGTTGAAATTGTTACCCAGTCATTATTTATTTTTTCTGAAAGCGTTCCAAGTGTAATTCTAAAATCAGAGCTTGTAAAGTCCTTTGAAAATGATAGATTGAATTCATTTTGTAATTCAAAAAATGTATTACCTGTATTATTGTCATCATCTCTAACATTTACTCTTACTCCAACATTTCCACTAATATCAACAATATCTAAATATTTTTTAGTATTAATATTTTGAACTAATTTTTTATCATTAAACGGATTTTCTGTAGAATTTGGATTTATAACTTTTCCGTTATTCTCTTTTAGGTCTTTATTGTTTTTATCCTTTTCTTTTTTATCCCCAAGCCCTATCATAAATTTTTGGGGATCAATTTCGTCACTATTTATATTTTGAGTTTTAATTTTATTATCTTTTACATCTTTTAAATTATGAGGATCAATGATTTTACTACCATCCTTTTCACCTGCTCCTTTTTTCACAGATTTTTTAATATCCTTCTCATCTTTAAGCTCTTTATCGAGTTTCTCTACAATAATAGGATTAATAACTTTAATATTTTTTTCCTTAGGCAAATTTTCCTTGTTCTCTTTACTATCAGTAGCAAGAATAACAAATGGTATTAATAATGATAATATTAAATATTTCATGGAATCTCCTTAAAAGTACTTATATTAGACTGTAGTAAACATCTTTTTATTCAACAGTAACTGATTTTGCTAAATTTCTTGGTTGATCAACATCAGTTCCTTTAATATCTGCAACAAAATATGAAAATAATTGCATAGGTATAACATTTAAAAAAGGCTCTAAAAGATTAAGTGTTTTAGGAACAAATATAACATCATCACAAAAATCTTTAATCTCTTTATTTCCCTCCGTTGCAATCGCAATAACTTTACCTTTTCTAGCTTTTATTTCTTGTAGGTTACTTAATACTTTATCATAGTTATTTCCATCTGTTACAATAATAAAAGTAGGCATATTCTCATCAATTAATGCAATTGGACCATGTTTCATTTCTCCTGCTGGATATGCTTCTGCATGAATATATGAAATTTCCTTTAACTTTAAAGCACCTTCTAATGCTATGGGAAAATTTAATCCTCTTCCTAAATATAAAAAATCAGAATATAGATGATATTTTTGTGACAATGTAAAAATATATTCAGAAGTCTTCAATATTTTATTTATATTTTCAGGTAATAACAATGCACCCTCAAGTATTTTTTTATCTAAAACACTAGTTTTTACTTTTTTAAAATATAAAGCTAACAATAAAATCACTGACATCTGTGTTGTAAATGCTTTTGTTGATGCAACACCTATTTCAGGTCCAGCATAAGTATACAGAACAGCATCAGATTCTCTAGGAATAGAAGAGTTAAATACATTGCAAATAGATAATATTTTACTGTCTTCTTTTTTAGCCATTTTTACAGCAGCTAAGGTATCAGCCGTCTCTCCTGATTGAGAAATTGGAATTACTAAAGTATTTTTGTCTAAAATAGGATTTCTATATCTATATTCAGAGGCATAATCAACTTCTACAGGAATTCGGGCAATTGATTCAATTAAATACTTCCCGATTAATCCAGAATGCCATGATGTTCCACAAGCAGTTATAACTATTTTCTGTAAATCATTTTTAATAAAACTATCAAGATTAGAAATATCTAAATCTAACTCATCTCCACCTTTTAAAATTCTCCCCCTAAAAGTATCCGCAACTGAACGGGATTGTTCATTTATTTCTTTGAGCATAAAATGCTTATATTCCCCTTTTTCTGCCATTAGAGGGGATATGTTTAATGTTTTAATATTGTATTCTTTAGGAGATAATTCAAAATCTGTTATTTTCATATCAGACTTGGTTATTATAACCAAGTCCCCATCATTTAAATAAATAAATTTATTTGTATAAGATAAAATTGCAGGCACATCACTTGCAACATAAGTACCCTCATCTGATAAACCTATAATCATTGGGCTATCTTTTTTAAACGCAATTAACTTTTCTTCTAGTTTACTTATAACAAGTACCGCATAAGCTCCTTCAAGTTTTTTGATTGTTTTAATTACAGCATTTTCAAAATTTAAGTTTTTTTTATAATAATACTCTATTAAATGAACTATCATTTCACTGTCTGTATCACTAGATATTTTTGTTCCATTTTCTATCATAAATGATTTTAGTTCTCTGTAATTTTCAATTATACCATTGTGAACGATTACAAAATTTTCTGAATTATGAGGATGTGCATTTTTTTCAGAAGGAATACCATGAGTTGCCCAACGAGTATGTGCAATACCAATACTACCCTCTACATTCTTTACTGAATAAATTACTTTTTTTAAATTTCTTAATTTACCATTTGCTCTATATCTTGTAATAATACCTTTGTTTAATAAAGCTATTCCGGCACTATCATAACCCCTATATTCTAATTTTGTTAAACCATCTAAAAGTATATCACTACAATCATTATTCCCAATATAACCAACTATTCCACACATTTTAATCCCATAAAAATCAATAAAAAGATATTATAATGTTGATTGTTATTAAATGTCAAGAAAGGCTTTCTATTTTGCGTCATCAATCCATTTTCTTACTTTTGATGCTCTTCCATACTTAGGATCGAGCCTTAAAAACTTTTTAAAATATTTAACAGCAGATTTAGGTTTTCCTAATTGATTTTTATATATCATACCTGTAGTTAAATACGGAGGTGCATATAAAGGATCTGCTTTCATTGCTGCTTTTAATTTCTTTAATGCAGTTGATGGTTTAGTTGTGGCTAAATTTCGTCCTTCACTAAAAAGAGCTTTTGCAAGACCGGTATTCCTTTTACTTATAGCTCTTTTCTTTTTAATTACTCTTTTTGTATTTTTTTTATTTCTTGTGTTTTTGTCAATAAAATTTAAGCGTTTTATTACAAGTTCACTGTTTTCATTAATTTCATTCGCAGCAGTCAAATACTGTCTTGCCAAAGCATAATTCTTTTCAGCTATTTTTTTATCCGTTAATTTAATAATCTTTTCAAAATAATTAGTTTTTTTCTTTTCATATTTTTTACTATATGTTGTATGTTTAGGTATTGTTTTAAACTTTTCTATAGATTTAAGATATTTCTTATTATTAAATAATTTTGTCGCATCTATGTAAAGCTTCTTGTTTTTTAATTCTTTTTGAATTAATTTCATATCTGCTTTCGCACTTTTATTATTTGGACTTTTTTTGAGAATTTGCTTATAAATCCCGTTTGCCTTTTCCCAATTTTCATCTTTTATCAACTGTTTTCCATTTGAAAGCAAGCCCATTAGCTCTGGTGAGATATCATTGCTGTCATTGCTGTCATTTTCTATTTTTTTATTTTTTGGTAATTTTTTATTTTCAGCAGTATCATTTTTTAATTTTTTATTGCTATTATCAGTAGTAATATTTTCTTTATTCGTATTATTATCTTCATCTGTTTTATTAGATGGATTAAAAACAAAAAATAATATAATTGCTAATAACAATACTCCTCCAATAATTGCAAATAGCTTATTGTTATTTTCTGCTCCTGACTTTGATTTATAAATATACTTAGAATTTTTATCACAATATCTAAAATTAATTGAAGACATTGAAATAATATCTGATTCTCTTAATTCTAAAATAGTATAAGGATCTCCATTTATTTTTAATCTACTTTTATTAGCTATATCTTTAATTTTAACACTGTTTTCATTGCATATTATTTTAGCTTCAATATCAGCAAGAGATTTATTTGTAACAACGATATCAGCTTCGGGACTTTTACCTATAGTCATAACAGATTTTAAGATGTCAAATGATGTTCCAGCTAAATTAGAATCAAGAAAAACTATTTTATTGTATGGTGGTTTTAATGGATAAGAAACATCAAGCCCCTTTTCTATGGAATCACCATCTTCCGTTTTATTACCGGTTATTTCACTTACAGGAACAGGTTTTATTTTTTTATCATTTCTAGCTTTATCTGAATTGTCGTCTTTTATTAAAACAGTTTCATCATTATCTTCATTTTCATTAATTATAGTAATCAGATAATCACCTATTTTTATTTCATCACCATTGTTTAATTGAACTTGTCCTTCTATTTTTTCTTCGTTTAAAAATGTTCCTACATAGGATTTTGTATCTTCTAGAAAAATAAGATTATTAGATTTTGTTAGTCTAGCATGCTTTCTTGATACATTTTGCTCTGTTAATCTAATTGTATTTCCTTCTTCTCTACCAATCGTTATTTCTTGCCTATAAAAAGCAATCACAGTTTTATTAGACTCATCATCTTTAATAACAAGCTTATACATTCGCTACCCCAATAATCTTCAATTTGTATTCTATCATAATTTATTTTACTTAATCAAGAATTAAAAAAATAATTGCTATAAAATCACATTATTTAAGTGATTTACATTATAGACGATTAAATTATTACTAGTGAGAGGTAATTATAAGAATATCACAGCAAATGTTAATAGGAAATTTAACTAACAGGATTCACAACAACCAAGATAGCTATTTATCTTCGCAAGAGAAGCTTTCTATAGGAAAAAAAGTTAAGAAAAAACTAGTGAAAAGTTACAATACAGTTACTTTTCCAACATTATAATCACTAATTAAATCATCAAAAATAGACTCCTTATAGCTATTTGCAATATTCAACAAATCCTTTACTGAATTATCATCTAGTTTAGCTTCTAATCTCATTGTATTAGAAGTATTTTCCACTCTTATAAAATTATCACCATATTCAACACTATATTCTATAAAATTATTATCAATAAAAGAATTATCTTTATAGTCTCTGTTGTCTTTACAAGCTTGCTCTTCAACTTTTTCGTGAGTACTAGAACAACTAATAAAAATTGTAAAAATAAAAATTGATAAAATTAAAAGTTTCATTATTTCTCCTAACTAATAATTAATAAATTCAGGATATGATTCAAGAATTATTCCTATCAGAATTTAAGATTTTAGTCAAGAAATTAAATAAAGAAAGTGTATTTTTTGTAAAAAACATTCAGTTAAATTATTGAGATTTGATTAAATTGTTTTACTAGTTAAAACTTTTTAACTGGCTCTTTAACTTTATAGCTTTCACCTCTAAATTGCTCAATACTATAATCATCTAAAAAGAATATTAACCCTGGAATAATTTCAATACTATTACTGTCTTTATTATAAAATGATTTGAAAATATATGGCATATCTGAATATAGCCATTGAACTTCTTCTGTTTTTTTATCATAACGAACAAGATGAACCTCATCTAATGTATAATTGTACATAAACATGAATAAGTTATCCTTATTATCAGAAAAACCTCCATAAACTGCTTTATAGTTTACTGATGGATTAATTGCTTTATAAGCTTTTATTGAAACTTCTTTAGTAAGCAATGTTTTTAAATCTATCTCAAGTACATTATCACTATCAACTTGAGATTCAGGAATTCTAGCATATAATAAATCAGTATCCATAAATGATATAGGTGACCAGCCACCATGAGCACTCATTCCAGAAAGGATCTCCTTTATACTGTCATCATTGGGATTAATTTCAAAAATATAAACATCTTCATCATCACCTTCGGTATAAATTTTACCATTTAAATTATAATGTAAGTAAGAAATAATAGAAGGAATACAAATCAAACTTTCTTTATTATCTTTAGGATTATACACAGATACTTTAGTTCCTAAAACTTTAGGATAATCTTTATGAGTACAAGCTTTATTAGTAACAGAATAAACTTTTCCATTGTCAGCAATTGCCCCTATTTTAGCATTAGCGTAAGTTGCTGTAACTTGTTTTATCATACCAGTTTTAGGGTCTATCTCCATTAAACCATATTTTTCATCATTATTGTAATCATCTAATTTATTATAGAAATAAAATTTCTTATTATAGCTATTTTTTAAAATAGGAGAATTAGGAGTAAATGGAAAGGATATAGGCTTTATGTAGTGCTTATTCTTAAGCCCTACTACTCTTATTTCTCTGCCTTCATGGTTGTCATTATTATCATAATCTATATATTTATTAACAAAGAGATATGGTAATTGTATGTCATCAAATTTTTCTGATTGATAAGACCAATTAGGAGTAACAATAACTGTTTCGCACTTTTTAGTCTCCAGATTACATATTTCATCTATTTTACAATCTCTGTTGTCTTTACAAGCTTGCTCTTCAACTTTTTCGTGAGTACTAGAACAACTAATAAAAATTGTAAAAATAAAAATTGATAAAATTAAAAGTTTCATTATTTCTCCTAACTAATAATTAATAAATTCAGGACATGATTCAAGAATTTTCTTACCTAAGCGATAGCATCTTTTACACTCATCAGGCTCATAATTATTAAAGTCAGATGAATACCACATTAAATTATCTATCTTGACTTGATATGTAAAAGAATCATTTGTAAAATCCATATTTAAAATAGAAGTATTAATAGGCGCTGCTATTCTGTATTTACAAATATCTTCACTATCAAAATCAGTAACACATTCATTATGAAATTTTTTTGAAATATCTTTATATCCGACATTGTCTTCTGTATAATAACAAGTTAAATCTTTTTGAAGTAACCATGGATTTAAATTTTCATTTAAAATTATGAATGCAATCACAGCTAAACACTTTTCAGTATATTGATTTGAATACTCAATATTCTTGCATTTAAGTAAATCAGGTATTGCAATTTCTCTCTCGTCAATAAGCTTATCTACATTTATCCAAGCTTCTTCATTATTATAAACATCTCTTGCAACATCTTTTACTGTTTCTCTAAAAACACCACATTGATAATAAGATCTATCATCAACATGCCTAATTATTTCTCTGGCTATATAATATTCTGTATCTAAGTCTAAAGAAATTCCAGCATATTTACATTTTCCAAGAAGCGAATTCTTTTCTTCTCTATAATCCCAATAATCTAATTCTATAGTCTTAGATGATTCTATAATATTATCAGGAGTAACAAAGCTTACTCCTGATAAATAAGAATCTAAATCAATTCCTGCTACAATTTTATATGCTTCCCAAGTAACTCTTGAACAATATGTATGCCCTGGAAGAAACATCCCATAGGGCATACCTTCCGTACTTTCTGCAAATGATACTACTGCTCTAATTTCATCATCAGAAAGATATTGATACTCTGTTCCATCTAAAATATCTAAAATTCCAGCAGGTTCAACAACCCTACTTCTCACCATATCCCAAGGTTCTGGCTCATTAAAAAGTTTATATTCATCACTTCCAGGAACTTCATGCTTAATATATGTATATTGATATTTTGAGCGTTGTTCATATCCTGCACCTACAGGCTTTTTTCTGTCAGCAGAAAAAAATACTTGTTCTGTAGGGTCAATCTTATATCCTTCTTCTAAATTAACATAAGGATCTTTAACTGTTAATGTTGTATGATTATAATATCCTCTAAGCCACTCATCTAAATCTTTATACCATATTCCATCGTGGTCTAATTCTATACTTAATATATCACCTTTTTTAAAATGATTAAAAAAGTTTTGATTAGTAGTATAGCTTAATTCTTTTAAAGCTCTTTCGGGAAGTAAAAAAGAGCCTAGTTCTTGTTCTGTTCCAAATGAAGAAGCATAATTAATTAATATCTCATGTTCAAGTTCATATTCAGAAGAGCTTGAAATAATATTTTTTTCCATAAGTTCTAAATCTAAGTTTAGAACCCCCATATATTCTTCATATTTTATTAAATCTTTTTCTTTAAAATCTCTTTCCCATCTATTTTTAATAACAGAAATTGCTTTATTTTGAACATAAAGAAGCAAATCTTCATAAGTTTTAAAACCATAATCCCCAATATTAGTAAAAAAGCTATCCTTAACTTCTTTAAAATATTCTTTATAATCATTTATTGTATCTTTAGATTCAAAAATTATTTCTTGTAATTTACCTTTTTCAAGATTATTAAAGGTAATAATTTCATCTTGAGTTTTAATCACTTTAGATATAACAAACATTATACTTCTAAACTTATTAGACATTTTTTGTTTGAATACTAATAATTTAATTGCTTTTAAATCATAAGCATATAATTCTTCAGAAGTATCAAAAATCAAATAATTATATGATAGATACTCAATATAATTATCCAAGTCATTTATATTCATACCAACTTTGTTTAATAATTTAGTAAATTCAATAGTATTATCTTCTGAGATTTTATAGTAATCACTAAATTTTTCAACCGTTTTAAGGGGTGAGGCAATTTTAAAATTTAACTCATCAAACTGTTCTTTAGTCATTCCCCAAATAGGTATTGCCATAAATAATACCACTAAAATTAAAATATTCTTCATTTTTTCCTTTTTTATAAATAATAATTAAAAATTTAAATCTTTCTATCGTTTTTAAAATATTATTCATAATCAGGAGACCTCTTCCTTAAAGAAATAAAAACAAGCTTTTTACGCCTTGTTTCTTGTTTCTTGTTTCTTGTTTCTTGTTTCTTGTTTCTTGTTTCTTGTTTCTTGTTTCTTGTTTCTTGTTTCTTGTTTCTTGTTTCTTCAAAATATTCTCTCTACTAATAAAAAACTTTATCAGAATTTCAGATTTTAGTCAAGAAGTTTTACAAAAATATTTTTATCAATAAAATCAATACATTACAGTAAATTAGCCCTAGTGAAACTATAGAGTTTTAACAGACTGATTTTACATTATATTATGATATGAAACCATATAAATCCCCATAATAATTACCATAAAATCACATTATTTAAGTAATTTACATTATAGACGATTAAATTATTACTGATGAGAGGTAATTATGAGAATATCACAGCAAATGTTAATTGGAAATTTAACTAACAGGATCTACAACACCCAAGATAGCTATTTATCTTCACAAGAGAAGCTCTCTACAGGGAAAAAGGTAAATAGAGCATCTGATGCTCCTATTTCTGCTGAAAAAATTATGGAAATAACAACAAAAGATTCTGATTATGAACAACTTAACGAAAACATAAGATACACCAAGGATTTACTTGACTCAAGTGAAGCTCAAGTTTCAAGGGGTATTACTGTATTACAATCTATGAGAGAGCTTGCAACAAGAATGGCAAATGATACAGTTAGTGAACAAGATAGAACAGATGCAATTAGTGCAGTTAATCAAGCATTAGAAGAAATGCTTAGTATTGCAAATTCTAAACATAATGGAAGATATCTATTTTCAGGAACTACAGATAACATAGAACCTTTTGACCCAACTAATTATCAATATAATGGAAATAATGATATTAGAGAAGTAGACATTTATGATAATTTGCGAATAGACCAAAATATGCCAGGAAGTGATATTTTTACTAATACCAATAATGGAACGGTAAATATTTTTAAATCTTTAACTGATTTTAGAACAGCATTACAAAATAATGATGGTGATAATATACAACATGCTTTAACCACTCTTGAAGATTCAAGAGAACAACTATCAAAAGCAAGAACAATAATAGGCCACAGTAATAATAAATTAGAAGTAACTATAGAAGTATTGGCTGTAAATCAATCAATTAATTCAACAGCAAGAGCAGATTTAGAAGATGTGGATATCGCAAAAGAAACAACTAACTTATCTAAATATCAACAAATACTAGAAGCTAACTATGCTCTAGTTAGTAAAACACAAGGGCTAAGTTTATTAAAATATTTATAACTAATCCCCAATTCCATCACTTTCTTCAAAACCTTCAACAATCATTTCATCATGTGTCCATGCTCTTTCTAGACAATGTAAGCAATAAAAAACGCCCTCATTATGATCATCTTCAACTAAGTCCTTTTCTGCACCACAAGTTACACAATATAACTCACCATCATCATTATTAACAACTTTAGCTCTAAAATATGCCATTTTTTTCTTTAAATATTCTAATTCACTCATTTTATATCCCTATAGCACATATTTAGATAAATCTTGGTCTTCTACTATATCATTTAAATATTTTTTAACATATTTTGCATCAATAACCACCTCATCATCTTTTAACTCTGGTGCATTAAACGATAAATCCTCAAGAAGTTTTTCTAAAATTGTATGTAATCTTCTTGCTCCAATATTTTCCATTTTAGTGTTTACCTTAAAGGCAATACTACTAACTTCTTTTATTGCTCCATCAGTAAATCTTAAATTAATATTTTCTGTTTTTAACATAGCTGTATATTGTTTAATTAATGAATTTTTAGGCTCTTTAAGTATTTTTACAAAATCTTCACTATTTAAACTATTTAATTCAACTCTAATAGGAAACCTACCTTGTAATTCAGGTATTAAATCAGATGGTTTTGACATGTGAAATGCTCCTGCTGCAATAAATAGGATATGGTCTGTTTTAACCATTCCGTATTTAGTGTTAACGGTTGAGCCTTCTACTATAGGTAAAATATCCCTTTGAACACCATCCCTTGAAACATTAGGTCCATGGCCACCTCCCGCTGATGCGATTTTGTCTATTTCATCAAGAAAGATGATACCATTGTTTTCAACTCTGTATCTAGCTTCCTTTTTTACAGACTCCATATCAACCATTTTATTTGACTCTTCTTTTGTTAAAACATTGAGTGCATCTTTAACTTTCATTGTTTTATTTTTTTTATTTTTAGGGAGCATATTTCCTATCATTTCACCAATATTTAATCCCATTTCATCCATCATATTATCAGCACCTTGTGGCCCCATAATATTCATCATTGGCATAGCTTGAATTTCTATAGTAATGGTAACATCTTTATCATCATGTTTACCATCTAATATCTCATCAACCAACTTCTTTCTAGTTTTTCTTGGTTTATCTTCAGGTACAACATAAAAACTATCTGATGGAGGAGTGTCATCATCATTATTTTCTTTTCTTAGCAAATTTGCAACCTTTGCAGCAGCAGCTCTTTTTGCTTGTTCTTGAATTTCTTCCTGTTTTTCTTTTTTTACCATGGTAACAGCAATTTCCATTAAATCCCTAATCATGCTTTCAACATCTCTACCAACATACCCAACTTCAGTAAATTTTGATGCTTCTACTTTAAAAAAGGGTGCATTTGCAAGTTTAGCTAATCTTCTTGCTATTTCAGTTTTACCAACTCCTGTTGGCCCCATCATAATAATATTTTTAGGAATAATATCTTCTTGTAGTTCTAAAGATAATTGTAATCTTCTCCAACGGTTTCTTAATGCAACAGCAACTGCTTTTTTAGCTTCAACTTGTCCGACTATATATTTATTTAATACTTCAACTATTTCTTTTGGTGTTTGTGATTTTGTAGTCATAATTTACTCTCCTAATTCTTGAAAAATGAAATTACTATTTGTGTAAATGCAGATTTCAGATGCTATTTCCAGCGATTTTTTTGCAATTTCTTTTGCTGTTAAATTTTTAGCATTTTCAGATAATGCTCTTGCTGCACTATAAGCATACATTCCACCACTACCTATTGCTATTACATCATAATCGGGTTTTACAACATCTCCTGTTCCTGATAACAAGTAAATATCCTTTTCATCGGCAACTATTAACATTGCTTCTAATTTTCTTAAATACTTATCTGTTCGCCATGCTTTTGCTAGTTCAACTGCAGACCTTAATAATTGACCATCAAATTTATTTAACTGATCTTCTAGCCTTTCAAAAAGAGTAAATGCATCTGCTGTACTTCCTGCGAATCCAACTATTATTTTATCATGATACATAGTTTTTACTTTATTAGCATGAGCTTTCATCACTGTATGGCCAAATGTTACCTGTCCATCTCCTCCGATAACAACTTTGTTATCTTTCTTTACTGCTATAATTGTAGTTCCTTTGAACATATTTTACCTCTCAATCCTAAACAAGTCTAAGATAATAACTTTTTTTAAATTGTCAAATTTTATATTTAAAAAGAAATGCAATTTATTGCAGTTACTTTTTAGTAATTTAGACAACTCAGGCTAAATTACCCTCTTAAATTAATCATAATATCTCTTATATGAGTATCTAAATTTAAAAGCATTATTCTTGCTGTTCCATCTATAATTAAAATAAAAACTATCAAACTTATTAAAATGTTTACAGAAAAACTTAGTGAGAAAATATTCATCTTAGGAGCAACTTTTGTCATAATCCCCAAAGCAATATAAGTTGCTAAAACGGTAATAATAGAGGGGGCTGAAATTCTTATTGCAATAGTAAACATAGTAATAAACATCTTTATAAAAAAATCAAAACTACTTAAAACACCTATAGGCATATTAACAGGAATAACATAATAACTATCCAATAAAACCTGCAAAACTATTAAGTGACCACCTATAGAAAGAAAAATAAGCATTAGTAGAGTATTCAAAAAATTGGCTATTACATTTGTTTGACTTTGTGCTAAAGGATTATATAATCTTGCCATAGCAAAGCCACCTTGCTGACCGATTATTTCCCCTGCTCCACTAAGCATAATAAAAATTAATTTAATCCCCCAGCCTAAAAAAAGTCCAAAAATAAATTCTTTTATTGCAATAAACAATACAGATAATTCACCTGTAAATTGAATAGGTGGAATATAAAATATTACTATAAATGATATAGCAAGAGTTAGAAGTATTTTTATTTGATTAGGAATATTCATTAATGAAAAATATGGAGCAGTAAGAAAAAAACCTCCTATTCTAAATAGAATAACTAAAAATAGAAACAAATAATCATCAACAAGAAAATATGTATTCATTATTTAACTAATAATAATTCTGTAAAAACATGATTTGCAAAATGCATTAATTTATCAAGCATCCAAGGCCCAAGTAAATATAAAACTGCAGCAGCAGAAACAATTTTGGGAACAAAAGTAAGAGTCATTTCTTGTATTTGTGTAATCGCTTGAAATATAGAAATCATAACACCAACTACAAGAGCCGTTAGTAAAATAGGAAGCCCAATAAAAGCTGCCAATCTAATTGCTTCATTCATTAAGTTTATTACAAAATCACTGTTCATAACTTCTCCAAAGTTCAATGTAATAATCTAAAGCAATAAAAATTCCTTATTTTTAGTTTTCTCCATTGGCATGTTTAGGAATATTTATAGAGTTTATGTATTTAACATTAACCATGTAATTATAAATTTTAAACTATAGGTTAAAATTTCCATGTAAGAACAGCTTGTAGCTGGTATGAAATGGTCAAAAATTAATAATCAATTTCGTATGTTTTGATATCTAAATTATAATCATAAGATGTGTTATTATCAATTGTTATCTCACCTTTAAATACTTTTAGCATTACATTAATAGACCTTGCATTAGGATCATTATTTGTATAAGTTAAAACTTCATGCCCATCAGAACTTGTTCTAGATGTTGCAACAGCATCGAATTGCCCCCTTAAATATAATTCTGTTTTAAATGTCAAATCAGTTTGAACTCTTAACTGTGTATATGTATTTAGTTGCATCGTAAACCAATCTGTATCAGAATCACATAAAGTTAAGTCGTAATTCGCACCATTATTTCCTAATTGTAAATTAGTTGCATTTCTTCTTGTATTATTGTCTTCAAATTGGTCTGGTATGCAAGTATTAGTATTAATACTTGTTGAAAGACTATAGGTTTGACACTCATGATATGGCTCATTTGGATTTTGAATCAAGGCAACATTAACTAATACTTCACCTTCACGAAAATTCATAGGGTCAATAATTAATGACTCACTATCAGTATAACCTTCTGAAGATGTTATTAGGCTACCATTTTGAAATGCATAAACATCTATATCTCCATCAGAATTTATAAAACTAAACTTAATTTCAAGAGTTGTTTGTCCATCATATCTAAAAGAATACCAATCTTCATCTTCATAAGTAATAGTTAAATTATCATAATTACCATTTTGAAGTATTGCAGGATGCGCTATATCATCATTTTCTTCAAATTGGTCAGTTGGACAATTAGGGGTTACAGTTTGACATACATTTTGTACACATGCTTGACCAGCAGGGCAATCATCATCATTTAGACAATATAACGGTTGGCAATCTTCCGGACAAGTATATTCTTCACCTTCTTGACAAATTCCATCTCCACAACTAGGTGTATCTCCTTCGCACTGACCATTAATTGGATTACATTGCATTCCTTGTGGACATCTCGTAGCCATATTGACACAAATTCCATTATCACAAGCATCATGAGTACATAAGTTTCCATCATTACAATCAGCATCACTCCTACAATTTACTTGTTGACAATCTTCTGGGCAAGTATATAATTCACCTTCTTGACAAATTCCATCTCCACAACTAGGCCCTTCTGAACAATCAGCAGGACAACTCTGAGTAGTTTCTCCTAATTCTGCACTACATTCACCATCTCCACATCTTTCAAAATCACATTGTTCAACACAAGTATTATTTTCACATGACCAATGTCCTACACACCTTACATTCCATTGATGATCTGCACAATCAATAGCTTTTGTACATTCAGGCACTATTGCTTTACATACACCCTCTTCAGTACAAATAAAGCCTTCTCCACAATCATGATTTGTTCTGCATGTTTCAGGCATAGGCTTACATGTATTTGGATTTACACAAGCATAACAATTATTACGATAAGCTAATATTTGACCTTCACTACAATTAGGAGGCATCATATCACACATAGGTTCTGTTCCGTCATCACAATGGTCATCCCTACAATCAGCAGGACAGTTGTTGTAGTTTTCACCAAGTTCAATATCACAAGTTCCGTTTCCACATTTTTCACCACCACATTCTGCTACACAGGCATTATCTTTGCAAATCCAATGAGCATCTATGCAATTAATATTAGGAGTACCGGGGCAATCTTCTGCTGTTTCACATGTTGTAGCCCCACATTTTTGTTCACAGGTATTTTCTATGCATTCCCAATGAGCACCAGCACATTTTATAGTTAAAGAACCATCACAATCATCAACTGTATTACAAGTATCATTTCCTATCAGTTGACACTTATTATCCTTACACTCATAACCATTAAAACAATCCGAAGTTTCATTACACTCATATTCTTTGGTTTTACACTCTTGGTTTTCACAATAAAAACCTTCTTTACAATCACTATCTTTTTCACAAACTGTTTTTTGACATTCTTTTGTTTCTGAATTACACTCATAGCCATCTTCACAGGAATCGGCAGTACAGTTTGCCGTACAGGTTCCGTTACTACTACAATGTTGGCCATTTAAACACTCTGCATCACTACTGCAGGTTTTAGGGTCGTTTTTAGGAGTACATTTGTAATTATCACAAATTTCACTTTCCTTACAATCAGAATCTTGTTCACATAAATGAGTGTTAGGGTCTTTTTCACATTTTTTAGATTCTGAATTACAAATAAATCCAACACCACAGTCATCATTGGATTCACAATAACTTTCACATAATTTATCATCATTACAAAATTGACCATTTAAACAAGATGCATCATTTTTACATGTATTACTTTCAGTACAGTTACCTGCAATACATTTTTGCCCATCTTCACAATTTTTATCTGTAATACAGCCTTCCCATTTAGGTTTAACAGTATTGTTTGAACCACATGATATTGCAAAAAATAAAATTGCAATAAAAAACAATGAAATATATCTCATATATCCCCCAAAAAAAAATAATATAGTATTTTATATATCTAAAATAAAAAAATGTCAAATTTAAGTCAGGATTTTTTTTATTACTTAACTTAAGGCAAATAGGAATAAATTTTGCTAATAAATAATTTAGTTAATATTGAGAGGATGCTTTGGCAGACCAAGAAAAAACCCAACAAGCAACGGAACATCAGAGACGAGAATTTAGAAAACGAGGAGAAATTGCAAAATCTTCAGAACTTGTATCTGTATCAGTATTGTTTGGAGGAATTTTAATATTAACAATCATTTCAACCTACCTAATTGAAAATTATCAACATCTACAATTTTACTTTTTTAACCATATTGCATTTGATTTAAATCCTAGTAATAAAGGTGTCATGGCCTCTGTTATATTTACAACATTAATAAAAACTTTATTACCAATCTTTTTAACTTTAATGATAATAGCAGTAATAGCAAATGTTGCCCAAACAGGAATAATATTATCTACAGAAAGTCTAAAATTTGATTGGGGGAAAATAAATCCACTAAAAAAAATCAAGCAACTATTCTTTTCAAAAGATACTTTCTTTGAATTATTTAAATCAATTATAAAATTATTTGCTATAGGTTTTATAACTTTTGTCACTGCAAAAAGTTTTGTAGGCCTAATTATTAGCTCTCAAGAGCGTCAAATTGATGACATTTTACATATTACGGGCTTAGTTTTATTTAGAATTTTATTAAATGTTTTAATGTTACTGCTTGTTTTAGGTTTTGTTGACTTTATATATCAAAAATTTAAAATGGAAGAAAAAATGAAAATGACTCATCAAGAAATTAAAGATGAGTATAAGCAACTTGAAGGTGATCCTCATGTAAAGGGTAAAAGAAAGCAAAAGCAAAGGGAAATGTCCATGAACAGAATGATGCAAGCAGTTCCAAGTTCAGATGTTATTGTTGCAAACCCAACTCACTTTGCCGTTGCGTTAAAATATGATAAAGAAAATGATTACGCCCCACAAGTAGTAGCTAAAGGAGCTGACCTTATTGCTCAAAAAATTAAAGAAATTGGGCGAAAAAACGGTGTCCCTATAGTTGAAAACAGGCCACTAGCAAGAAATTTATTTTGGAATTTAGAAATAGGTGATTTTATTCCTGCAAACCTATTTAAGGTTGTTGCTGAATTATTCGCCTATGTATATAAATTAGATAAGAAAGGAAGGTAGTATGAGTGAATTAGTTATAAGAAGAAAAATGCCTTTAACATCATTTATAAAAAATAACTCTAATGCAATATTTGCAACTTTGATAATATTTGTATTACTATTAATGATAGTGCCAATTCCTACATTTCTATTGGATTTCTTTTTTGTACTTAATTTATCTACAGCTTTAACTATTTTAGTTGTTTCAGTATATGTTCAAAAACCTCTAGAATTTTCAACTTTTCCATCAGTATTACTTGTGATTACTTTATTTAGATTATCTTTAAACATTGCTTCAACAAGATTGATACTATTACATGGTTCAGAAGGACCTAGTGCTGCAGGAGCAATAATTAAAACATTTGGTGCATTTGTTGTTGGGGGTAATTATGTAGTTGGTATTATTATATTTTTAATACTAGTTTTAATAAATTTTATAGTAATTACTAAAGGTAGTGGAAGAATTGCAGAAGTTACAGCAAGATTTACCCTTGATGCCATGCCCGGTAAACAGATGGCTATTGATGCAGATTTATCAGCAGGATTAATTGATGAAGATACTGCAAAAGCAAGAAGAAGAGAAGTTACCGATGAATCAGATTTTTATGGAGCTATGGATGGTGCATCTAAATTTGTAAAAGGAGATGCAATTGTTGGTATTATTGTTACTTTTATTAATATTATTGCAGGATTAATTATAGGGGTTTTTCAACAAGGAATGGATTTTGGTTCAGCAGCAAAGGCATATACAATTTTAACTGTTGGTGATGGTTTAGTTTCCCAAATTCCATCTTTGGTAATATCAACGGCTGCAGGTATTATTGTTTCAAGGATTGCTTCGGAAGAAAAATTTGGTACTAATATTGGGCAACAATTTACTGGGCATAAAACAGCTTTATTTGTTGTTTCGGGTATATTATTGGTTTTTATGGCAATTCCAGGTATGCCTAAATTGTTATTCTTATTTATGTCAGCAGTTATATCATTATATGCATATTTTCAATCAGGAATTGAGAAATCTAATAATAATGATGATCCTAAATCTCCAAATTCAACTCAAGAACAAAGTTCTCCTGAGGATATTAAACAAAACGAAGAAGAACAAATTGAAAACTTATTATCTGTTGATGTAGCTGAATTAGAAGTAGGTTATGGATTAATAGCTTTAGTTGATAAATCAAAAGACGGAAGATTAATAGATAGAATAAAAGGATTAAGAAGACAGTTCGCTTCTTCACATGGAGTTATTATTCCATCTATACACATAAGGGATAATTTAAAATTGCAACCAGAAGAATATTTGTTTTCAATAAAAGGTAGTGAAATAGGCAGATATACAATTCATACAGATAAGTTGCTCGCAATGGCTCCTGAAGGAATAGATATAAATATTATGAAAGGTATAAAAACCAAAGAGCCTGCTTTTAATCTTGATGCTTTGTGGATAAATCCAAAAGATAAAAATAGAGCAGAAGCATTAGGTTTTACTATTGTTGATACTGCAACAGTAATTTCAACACATTTAACAGAATTAATCAGAAAAAATGCTCATAAATTGATAGGTCGTCAAGAAATTACAAAATTATTAGATGTTTTTAGTAAAAATAATGCTAAATTAGTAGAAGAGGTTGTTCCAAACTTAATTTCATTAGGAGAATTAGTTACTGTAATGAAAAATTTATTGTATGAGCAAGTTCCAGTTAAAGATTTACAATCAATTTTGGAAACTTTGGCTGATAATATTCATAAAACTAAAAATATTGATATTTTAACAGAATTTGTTAGACAAAGCTTATCTGGTTATATTACTAATCAGTTTTCTGTAGATAAAGTACTTTATACTTTACTTTTAGACCCAAAACTTGAGGAATTAATTAAAAAATCAATGCAAAGCAATAAAAATGGTGATTTAACATTAAATCTTCCTGCTCAAAAAACAGAATCGATGATAAAGGATTTAACCGATGCAATGGCATATTTTGAAAATTTTAATTCCTCTCCAATTTTATTGGTAACACCAGAAATAAGAAAAGCATTAAAAAATTATCTTGATAGATTTATTCAAGGATATACTGTTTTATCTTATGCCGAAATCAGTAATTCTGTAGAAATTAAACCTATTGCAACTTTAGATTAATTCCATTGATAAATTTACTGATTTATACTTAATTTAAATATAATGAGCAAAGATATTTAGCTTTGCGAACAGTGTAAAACTGCCTTAGCAGGTTGAAACTGCAAAAGAATTATCTTTTTACTTCCAGTTTTTATATGGATTTTTCAATAACATAGAATTGTAATATTTTACATCACCAGTAACTTCTTTACCTAGCCATTCCGGTTTTTCAAATGCTTCATTTTCATCACCAAGTTCAACTTCAGCAACAATTAACCCTTCATTTTCTAATAAAAATTTATCTACTTCAAAAATATGATTTCCAACTTTAACATTAGTTCTAGTTTTACTTAAAATAGGCTTTTCACAAAGCTCTAAAAGTTCTTTAGCTTCTTCTATTGTAATTTCTTTTTCAAATTCGTATCGGCTTGCACCACTTGCATTACCAATTCCTTTAATTGTTAAAAAACCTTTATCTCCTTTAATTCTTATTCTAACTGTTCTTTCTTTAACTGAAGACAAATAACCTTGAGTAATTTCAACAGCATTACCAAGTTTATCTATATTAGTACCCTCTTTTACTAAAAATTTTTTTTCTATTTCCTGTGCCATAACCACTCCTATTTCCAAACAGTATTTTTCATTGCTTTAATATAATTTATATTTTCAAACTTATCTAGTTTTAAATTTTTAACAGTATCTGCAACTAATTTAGGGTCAGTATGCTCAACCGCAATTGTTTTATATGCGTAATCATTAAACTTACCTTCTGCAATTTCAACAATAGCTTCACCAACCATGTATCCAAATCTATGCTTATAAACATCAACCATAGTTAATTCTTTAGTATCATTAATTAGTTGAATATATTCTTCATAACTAAGTTCATCTTTCTCTAAAAAAGGAAGTTCTACACCAAAAGCTTTAAAAACTAATGCAAGAGCATTAATATGAATAGGAAAAGAAGCCTTTGTAAGTACTGTCCATTGCTCCAAACCATCTTTCATACGAATTGGAGTTTTAATATCCATTAATTCTTCTCTAATTTTAGTATTATCATTGCTATTTGTTGATAATATATAAATTTCTGAGCTTTCTCTTTCTATTTTAAGACCTGTTTCTTTAATTAAAGCTTCACTTTCTGATAAATCTTCTGAAAATGTTCTCCATTCCCAACGAGGTATTATTTTTTCCATTTTTCTCTCCTAAGTAATTCCTAAGTAATTCCTAATAATTTAAAATATGTCATTCCCATAATAATAGAAACAACCCATGCTATAACTTGCATCGTAACACCAAACTTAAAGGTATCCGACCAACTATATTGATTTGTAGTATATGACAATAAAGCAGGTTTACTGTTAAATGGTAAAACATAAACATGTTCTATTAACATAGCTAATGGAAATGCTAAACTCATAACAGTAAAACCAAATCTACTTGCAATTCCAATTGCAATTGGAATAAAAATCATAGTTCTCATTGTTTTTGATTGAAAAATTAAGGCTGAAAATACCATTCCAGCAGTTAAAATCACATATAAAGTCATATATGATGTTTCTTTACCTATACCAATACTATCAAAAAATGAATTAACTGCAATTCCCGATAAATCGGTAACTTTTAATCCTGCTCCAAGTGTATAAGCTCCAGCTGAAAACATAAGTAAATGCCAAGGAATATCAATATCATTCCATTCAACAACACCAACTTTAGGCATTAATGCAATGATTGCACCTAAAAAAGCAACTGCTGTTGGACTAATTCCATGATATTTATCTGTTACCCATAACCCAAGTATAGCTGAAAATATGATAATAGATTTGATTTCATCAAAACCAATCTTTCCCATTTTAGCAAGCTCTTCCTTTAGTTTTTCCATTCCTCCAGGGATGACAGGAGTTCTTTCTTCTTTAGATATAGGAAAAAAGATTTTTGTTCCAACAAAGTAAGCAATAACCATTAATAACATAGCAACAGGAAGCGATGCCGTCATCCAATCAGAGAAGAAAATATCTTTACCAATTGCTCCTGCAATTAATGATGCAGCCAAAAGATTAGCTCCAGAGCCTGTCAAAAAAGAAGATGCACCCATATTATTTTGAAATAAATTTTGTAAAACGATATTTCTACCAAAATTATTTCTACTTCCATTAGATGCACCATATACTGCAGCCACAACCATAAAAATTGGAAGTAATATAGCCGCCTTAGCTGTTGTAGCAGATATAAAAAGAGATAAGACTAGATTTATAAGCATAAATGAAAATATCATACTCGTTGAATTCTTACCAAACTTTATTATAAACCATAAGGCAAACCTTTTTGCTACCCCTGTTGCAACAAGCATACTTGCTAAAATAAAAGACAATATATTCAACCACATAACTTTATGCCCTAACTGAGCATAGGCTTCTTTTTCAGGAAGAACATGAGTTAGGACAAGCGTTATTATTAATATCAAAGATGTTAAATAATTAGGTATTGGCTCTGTTACCCATAAAATCAATGATGCTACAAATATTGCTAACATTGCTTTATTAGAAAATACAAAGTTATCCATTCCTACTTTATCTAAGTTTGCTTTTGCTTTTGTACTTAAAGTTGCTATATCAAAGTTTTTTAAAAAATCTAAATCTAATACAAATAATATCAATATGAAAGACAGTAACGCTAATGGAACTCCAATTTTCATCAAAAAAAGCTCAATACTACTTTTTTCTCTTTTTGGAAGCTTTTCCATTTTATAATTATTCATATCCAGAATGTCAAATTCCTTTTTTATTTCTTCTGTGCTCAATTTTTCTCCTTATTGAACATTTGTTGCCCCTGGTGTTGGCTCTTTTGCTCCATCTTTTGTAAATAATTCCCAAACATCCCCACCATCAACAGAGCGACCCAAAGAGATATTTTCACCTAAAGCATCCGTATCCAAATATTCTTTAGAGTCTACAACAGTTTCATCAGGAGCAATTAAAGTTACAGTATCTCCATTTGTTCCTAATTTTTGAGCAACATTTAAAACGCCACCAATATCATCCTTGTTAAAAAAGAAAACAATAAAACTTTTTGATGCAACTGTTGTTTTTACTGCATCTGTATCAGGAACTTGAGTACATTCAGTTATGCCATCATTAGCATAATTATCATCACATAAATAATATCCTGCTAAATCAATATCAGTATCACTATTATTATATATTTCAACCCAATCACTATCTGTAAATTCAGTATAAAATGAATTTTTTGCCATAATTTCATTAATAAAAAGAGCTTGAGGAACAGTTGGTTCACAAGTATTATCTATATTACAAGTACCGCTTTCACAATCAGTTCCTAAAAGACATTCTACACATTTATTATTTAACTCATTAGTATTATCTACTAAACATAATGGTGTTGCAGCATCACATTCTGATACATCATCAGCTTTACATTCAGCTACTGCAACAGCTTCACAAACATTTTCATCATTACAAATCATGTCAATACAATCAGTATCTGCTAAGCATGCTACACATTTATTATTTAACTCATTAGTATCATCTACTAAACATAAAGTTGTTTCACCAGTACAAGCAGTTGTATCTGTTGCAGTACAGACAGCAGAAGAGAGAATACTACCATTTGCTGCATTTGGTGTTGGAGCTTTTTCTAGTGAAGTAGAAAATAATTCCCATGTATCTCCACCATCAGTAGAGCGTCCAATAGAAATATCTGTATCTAAACCACTTGTATCATCATATACATAAGAATCAACAACATCTTCACTTGCAGAAATCAAGTAAACACTATCACCACTACTTCCAAGATTTTGAGTAATATTTAAAATACCAGTTAAGTCTTTATTAAATGTAAACACCAAAAATCCTTTAGCTTTTACTGTAGTTTTTACTGCATCAGTATCAGGAATTTTCGTACAAGAATCAATTCCATCATCAGAATAATGATTATCACATAAATAAAAACCTGCTAAATCAATATCTGTATCATTTGGATTATAAATTTCGACCCAATCACTACCATCTAAGTAGGAGTCATTAGATGCCATTATTTCGTTTATAAAAAGGTTTGTTCCTGCTTCTACACATTTACCATCTGTATTACAAACTGGTCTTGCTGAATCTGTACAGTCAGTATCTGAAGTACATTTTGTTTCGTTACTACTTGGGTCACTTGAATCACAAGCAAATACAAATAGCATTGCAAGTAAAATTGTTAAGTAAATCTTCATTTTTCTCCTTTTTAGTTAAAAATTAGCAATAAATCTTGATTGAAAAATATGTAAATCAATTCCTTCTTCCGGTATATTTTTTTTGTAATCACCATCTCCATCTGACCATTTTGAATTATCAGCATAAGAATAATTAAACATTATTCTAAAGTTTGTATTAAAAAACCATGTTAGACCAACTGTATATTGAGTTGCTAATCCACCTTCTATTTTTTCTTGATCAGGGTCACCACCAACATCATTTAAGTTTAGTCTACTTATTCTTAATGCAAGCTCTATAGCACCAAAATCTCTTTTAGGAATTACAGGTAAAAATTCTCCTGCCATTACGGAGTAAGGCTTTATTTCTCCTGTTAAAAAAACTCCAAGATGAGCATAAAATCCACTAAAAGATAAATCTCTCTTATCATTTTCTCTAAAAGCCTTATTTATCATATACTCTGCTTGCAATCTAATAAATTTGTATGATAAAGCAAATTCTATATTCCCAACACTATTATACTCAACATCACTTATATCACCTGTATCTAAATATTTTACTTTAGATACTTTTGTTTCAGGTCTAGAACTGACTTTTATTACTCCTGTATCATCTTCAGTAGTTTCCATAAAGGCCCCCACACCTAAATGAATAATAATATCACTAATTGAGTAGGCTAAAGAACCTCTCAATGCGAATCCCAAAGCTTCATCTCCAGACTTACCTTTTGAATCACCAATTTCCTGTCCAAATACAGATGTTGAAATTTGACCATAGTTACCCCAATAGTTATATCCTATAGACATTCTTCTACCGGGTGTAAAAGAATTTGCTAATGAACGCTCCATAAAGGTAATAATTAATGAAGAGGTTAATTCTTCCATACTAAATGGAACCTTATAATATCCAATTTTAAGCATAGAATTACTTCCTATCAATCTTGCTGCCCACATGTCTTTTGCTTCAACCTGATTATCTGCAATATCCATATCAAATTCAGCAAGCCAATATTTATGCAGTTTTGTCTTTAATGCTAAACGACCTCTTCTTAAATCACTACCATTATAAGCATAATCAGATCCACTATATCTAGCAAAATCTAAAAAGATTCTAGCATCAAATCTTAAAGAAAAATCATCTCCAGAACGAAAATATAAAACCCCATTTTCCCATGCCCCATCAGCTTTATTATTTTTTTTATCTCCATCAGCAAACACTGAAAATGACATAAAAACAGTTAGCACTATAACCCAAAATTTATTCATATAACCTCCCTAATGGTACTATACTCAATCACTGTTCATTATAGGGATTTTTCGTTTGAAAGTAAAGAATATTATTTACTTATAATAAATAAAAAACATTGAATAAAAGGCAAGTACAAAAGAATTTCATAGAGATTGTTAAAACGAGCTGAAGTCAAGTCTCAACAATTATACGAAAACAAATAAAAGATGTTATTTCAATATATTACATTAATAATTTAACAACTTGCATTATATTATCTTTCTAACTGTTTATTTAAAATCTCTAAAACCCTTAAAAAACCTTATTTTTTTACATATATGTAACAGTAAAATATAAAAGTGGTACATATATGTATTTTTATATTGACAAAACAACTTAAAATATTATATCTTTAGCTTGAATTTGGAGGAAAAATGACAGAAGAAAAAGAGTTTTTTAAACAGCCCATTTCAAAAGAAATTTGGGCTTCAAAATATCAATTAAAAGACAAAGATGGTGAGCCTGTTGAAAATGATATTATGGATACATTTAATAGAGTTGCAAATAAATTATCGGAAAATGAAAGCAATAAAGAATATTGGAAAAATGAATTTTTAAATTTAATGATTAATGGTAAATTTATCGCTGCAGGTAGAATTATTTCAAATGCAGGAGCTGAAAAATATAAAAACAATACATCACTTATAAACTGTACAGTGATGAATCAAATTCCCGACTCTATGGAAGGAATAATGCAAGTTGTAAAAGAAAGTGCAAGAACCCTACAAAGAGGAAGTGGGGTTGGTTACGATTTTTCTACAATTAGACCTAAAGGTGCATTGGTAAGAGGTGTGGGAAGTGGTACAAGTGGTCCTTTATCATTTATGGAAATTTATGATAAAATGTGCTTTACAATTCAATCAGCTGGAGGTCGAAGAGGGGCTCAAATGGGATTAATGGATTGTCAACACCCTGATATTATGGATTATATTAAAGCCAAACGAGAAGATGGTAAACTTAGACAATTTAATTTATCTGTATTAATTACTAAAAAATTTATGGATGCTGTAATTAACAATGAATTGTGGGAATTATGGTTTTGGGAAAGAAAATCAAGTTTAAACACAGAAACAATTGAAAAAAACTTAATTAAAGTTATAAAAAAAGGCGATATTCCATATAATCATCCAGAATATCATTATTTTCAATACGAGAAAGAACATATTGAAGTTGAATATGATAACATTGACCCTAGTGAAATTTTTGTAAAAAAAGTTTATGAAAGAATTCCAGCACAGAAAATTTGGAATTTAATAATGAAATCAACTTATGATTATGCAGAACCTGGCTTTATTTTAATAGATGAAGTAAACCATAAAAATAACCTTTGGTGGTTAGAAACAATTAGAGCAACAAATCCATGTGTTACATCGGATACTTGGGTTCAAACAAATAATGGTCCATTACAGGTTAATGATTTAATAAATAAGCAATTTACAGCTAGAATAAATGGAGCAGAATATCTTAGTGCAAAAGAAGGTTTTTTCAAAACAGCAACTAAAAAAATTATTGAATTAGAGACATCAGATGGATATAAAATAAAGCTAACTGATGACCATAAAATAAAGAAAGTAACTAAATTTACAAGAAATACTATTGAATCAGAATGGTGTGAAGCTGGAAAAATAAAAGAAAATGAATATATCTTATTAAATAATCACAATAACAATATTTCATGGAAGGGAATAAATGATTATGAAGAAAATGAAGGATATTTAATAGGATTACTTATTGGTGATGGTAGTTTTAGTGAAAACAATGCTATTCTATCTGTTTGGAAAGATAAAAATATTGTAAATGGAGAAAACTTCACTCTTTCTGGTGCTTATTCAATGATGGAATATGTTGAAAAAGCAGTACTTCCTTTAAAGAAAAGAATTGATTTCACTGGGTGGCATGAAATAAGTGGAAGAAGCGAATTTCGTTTATCATTATCATCAATAACTAAGATTGCAAAAAACCTTGATGTTTATCAGGGTAATAAAGTTATAACAGATAAAATAGAAAAATCATCTAGTAACTTCTATATAGGATTTATAAAAGGACTATTTGATGCAGATGCTTCTGTTCAAGGAACTCAAGAAAAAGGAGTTTCAATAAGACTTGCACAATCAAATATAAATACTTTAGAGTCAACTCAAAGAATGCTACTTAGACTTGGTATAAATTCTAAAATATATAAAGAAAGAAGAAAAGAAGGTAAAACACTACTTCCAGATGGTAAAGGTGAAAGTAAGTTTTATCATACTAAAGCTCAACATGAATTAATAATAAGTAATGAAAACATTATAAAATATCAAAAGACTATTGGCTTTAATAATATTGAAAAACAAAATAAATTAACATCTTTAATAGGTAACTTTAAAAGAAAGCCAAATAGAGAAAGATTTATAACAAAATTAAAATCAATTAAATATCTTGGCTTTGAAGATGTTTATGATGTACAAGTTCCTGGAATCAATGCTTTTGATGGAAATGGTTTTGTGTGTCACAACTGCGGCGAGCAGCCATTGCCTCCTAATGGGGCTTGTTTATTAGGCTCTATGATACTGCCAACTTATGTAAAAGAGCCTTTTACAGAAAATGCAAACTTTGATTTTGACAGCTTTAAAAAAGATATAAAAATTGCGGCAAGATTACTTGATAATGTTGTTGAATATAATGGTCTTCCATTAGAGAATCAAGTTAAGGAAATTCTAGAAAAGAGAAGACATGGAATGGGATTTACAGGCCTAGGAAATACATTTGCTATGCTTAAAATTGCCTATGGAAGTGAAAAATCTATAGAAATTACAGCTAAAATCAGTAAAATGCTTGCAGAAGAAAATTATATCGCAGGAATTCAACTAGGAGAAGAAAAAGGGATAGCAAAAGTTTTAGACTCTTTTTATACTCTTAAAGAGAGTTATTTAAATAGAATAGAGAAAAAATTTAATAAAAAAGACATTTCTTTGCTAAAAAAAGAAGGGCTTTTAACTAAAAAAGAGGTAAAAGGAACAGTTCTACATGCCGCTTCCAATTATTTTGATGCTTTAGATTATGATTTAAGGCTAGAATTAGCCTTAAAAGGGTCAAGATTTACCCATGCCACAACAATAGCTCCAAATGGAACAGTATCTTTAGTTAGCAATAATGTTTCAAATGGAATAGAGCCACCTTTTATGTTTTCTTATTTTAGAAATGTAATAATAGAAGGAAATAATACAAAACAACAACAAGAAGTTATGGACTTTTCATATTTAAAGTACAAAACAGAAATAGATAATACTGTAACACCAGATAAATTACCTAATTATTTTGTTTCAACAGAAACATTAACTGCTAAGGAACATATTGCTGTTCAAGCAGCTGCACAAAAATATATTGATACTAGTATATCAAAAACAATTAATGTAAAAACCGATTACCCTTTTGAAGATTTTAAAAATATTTACATTAATGCTTATAAATCTGGCTTAAAAGGTGTAACAACTTTTCGATTTAACCCTAATTTTACAACAGGAGTACTTGTGAGTGAGAAAAACTTAAAGAAAACAACTTATGAATTTACCTTAGATGATGGTAGTAAAGTTAAATTAAAAGGAAATGAAAAGGTTGTATATGAAGGCCAAGAACATGTAGTTTCTAACCTTTATGATGCCCTAAAAGAAGGCTATTATGGTAAATTTTAATAAGTTAAATAAATAAAAATATTTTATCCAAATTATATACAAAATGGAGATATAAATAATAGGAGAAAAGCTTGAGTGGAATTAAAGAAATATCTGGAAAGATTGTAGATTGGAAAATTATAGATGAAAAAAATGGAAAACTTAGTACAGTAAAAAGAGCAAGACCAGCGGAGTTATCTGGTAGTACTTATGCTCTAAAATCTAATTTATTAAAAAGTACTTTGTATATCACCATTAACAATATAAAAATGGAAAATGGAAAAGATAGGCCTTTTGAAATATTCTTTAATACAAGAGATACAGGCAAATTTATAGAACTTCAAATTATTACGAGATTAATTTCGGCTATTTTTAGAAGAACAGAAAATGCAGTATTTGTAATTGATGAATTAAAAGCTGTTGCTAATCCGGAAAACACAGGATACTTTAGAGGTCCAAGAGAAGAAAAAGGAGAGACAAAAGGAAAGTATATTCCATCTATTTTTTATGAAATTGGTGAAATAATAGAAGAGCATTTTATTATTTTAGGATTTAATGACCCAAGACTTAAAAAAAAAATTATCTCAAATAATTCGGCACCTCAAATAAAAGGGAAAATTGAATCTTGGGAAATCTATGAATTTGAAGAAGATGAATCAGATAGCGAAATCGTTTTAAACCAAGAAATTCCAGATGAAATGATTACCGGTATAGAATGCCCTCAATGTCATGAAAAAACTTTAACAAAACAAGGTGGCTGTGATGTATGTCCATTATGTAGTTATAGTAAATGTGGATAAATAATTAATATAAATTATCTATCTAGAATTAAAAAAACTTCAACCAAAATAAAATTTTGTTTTCCGTTTAAAAAAGTAACTAAATTATAAATTTATTTCTTTTTAATTGAATAATATAAATAATGAGTTATAATAAACTAACTTATGAGGTTTAAAGATGAAAAAATTACCCGTTGGAATATATACATTAAAAAAAATAGTAAAAGGAAACTACCTTTATATTGATAAAACAGATATCGCTCTTGATATTATTGAAAATAATGAATATGTTTTTTTATCCAGACCACGCCGATTTGGTAAATCTTTATTTCTAGATACTTTAAAAAATATTTTTGAAGCCAATAAAGAGTTATTTAAAGGACTTTATATTTATGATAAATATGATTGGACTAAAAAATATCCAGTTATAAAAATTAGCTTTAGTGGTAATATTTACAGTAAAGAAGATTTAAACAGAAACCTACTTCATATTATGGAAAATATCCAGAAAGACTTGAAAATCACATGTAAAAACCAAACAGATGCCAATATTTGTTTTTCTGAATTAATTAGAGAAACAAGTGAAAAATATAAAAGCCAAGTAGTTGTTTTAATTGACGAATATGATAAACCGATTTTAGACAATATTACAAAACCAGAAAATGCTCAGGAAATAAGGGAAGGCTTAAGAGATTTTTATACCAGAATAAAAGATAATGACCAATATTTAAAATTTGCATTTTTAACAGGAGTAAGTAAATTTAGTAAAACTAGTATATTTTCTGGATTAAATAATATTACAGATATAACATTAAATCCTAAATATGGTAATGTTTGTGGTTATACTCAAAATGATATAGAGAGTTCATTCTTACCATACTTAGAAGGGGTTGATTTAGAAAAGTTAAAAACATGGTATAATGGATACAACTTTTTAAAAGATAAAGTCTATAATCCTTATAATATATTACTTTTTATACAAAATGGTAAATTATATAAAAACTACTGGTTTGAAACCGGGACTCCAACATTTTTAATTAAACTTATTAAAGAAAATAATTATTTTTTACCTAAACTATCCGATATAAGTGTAGGCGATGAGTTATTAAACTCTTTTGATGTTAACAATATAAAAGTTGAAACACTTTTTTTTCAAACAGGTTACTTAACAATAGATGAAGTTAGCACAACTATTTTTGAAACACTTGAGTACAAACTCAAAATACCAAATAAAGAAGTACAGATTTCTTTAAATAATAAATTTATAGATTATTTAACAAGAGATAATAGCTTAAATACTACGAAAACCAATATTTATCAATCACTACTGGATGCAAACTTAAAAGAGTTCAAAAAAGTTCTTATCGCCCTTTTTGCTTCAATTCCCTATAATAATTATGTAAATAACAATATTTTATCTTATGAGGGGTATTATGCCTCTGTAATTTATGCTTGTTTATCATCATTAGGATTAAATATTATAGCAGAAGATGTTACAAATAAAGGCAGAATAGACTTAACAGTAATTTTAAATAAAAAAGTTTATATATTAGAGTTTAAAGTATTAAATTCCACTCCTAAAACCAATACTGCATTAAATCAAATTATAAAAAACAACTATCATGAAAAATATATGGATAAATATAAGGAAATTTATCAAATTGGTATTATTTTTAATGAAAAAAAGAGAAATATCGTTAAATTTAATCATAAAAAAGTGAAAGTATAGAAAAATTACAATAATATTTAAACAATTTATTGGTTAAATATTCCATGGAAAACAAACTTCGTTTGGTTGAAATGGTAAAACAAATACACCGTAATTACCCTAAGCCTATAAGAGTAGAATAACTATTTTATAAATAAATTAAATAAGCTTGTAAAATAATAAAATAATCCTTGCATTTAAAATGTAAATGTAATATCACTATATCATAATATTTTAGGGGGACTATGTACAGATCACATCACATTGAAAAGTTAATGCAAACATCCTCATGGATTAGAAAGATGTTCGAAGAAGGTATTGAATTAAAAAAACAATACGGAGAAGAAAATGTTTTTGATTTTTCTTTAGGTAATCCAATTACTGAGCCACCACAAGCATTCTTTGATAAATTAAAAGAAATAGCAGACAATCCTGTTCCTGGTACTCATAGATACATGCCCAATCAAGGTTTATATTCAACAAGGAGTAAAGTTGCTGCATATTATTCAAAAGAATTTGACATGAATATTAATGCCGATGATGTAATTATGACTGTAGGTGCAGCAGGTGCAATTAATGTAATTTTAAAAACATTTATAGACCCTGCAAATGAAATCATTACTTTTGCTCCTTATTTTGCAGAATATAAATTTTATGCAGATAATCATCAAGCAAGATTAATTGTTCTTGGTAGTGATGATGAATTTAATCCAGATTTAGAAAGATTAAGGGATATGATTAATCCAGAAACTGCAGCAATAATATTGAATTCGCCTCATAATCCAACAGGCAAAATTTATAGTGAAGATTTTATAAAAGAGCTTGTTGAAGTTCTTGAAGAAGGAACAGCTAGAATTGGAAGGCCAATTTATATAATTACAGACGAACCATATAGAAAAATTGTTTATGATGGATACCAAAATCCTGTAATTTTTAAACATTATAAATATACAATTTTTGTAACATCTCACTCTAAAGACTTATCTCTTGCAGGTGAAAGAATTGGTTATGCAATTGTTCACCCTAATATGCCATTCAAAGAAAAATTAATGACATCAATGGCATTTTCAAACAGAATTTTAGGATTTGTAAATGCCCCTGCAATTATGCAACTTCTTGTAGAAGATATTGTTTCAGAGTCTGTTAATATAGAGGAATACAAAGAAAAAAGAGATTTATTATACAATGGTTTACTTGATGCAGGCTTTACTGCTTATAAACCGCAAGGTGCTTTTTATATTTTTGTAAAAAGTCCTATAAAAAATGAAATTAAAATGATAGAGCATTTAAAAAAATATAATATATTAGCTGTTCCTGGTGTTGGTTTTGGAAAACGAGGATACTTTAGACTTTCCTATGCTGTTAAAAAAGATGTTGTAGTAAAAAGCCTTCCTTTATTCAAAAAAGCAATGGAAGAACTACACTTTATAAAATAATTTATTAATTACTAAATATGTTAGATTTATCTAATAGGAGGATATATGACTGTTAATATTGATTGGGATAATTTAAGTTTTAGTCTTACTCCAACTGCCTATATGTATGTTGAAAATACTTATGAAGGCTGTTGGGTTAATGAAGGAGCCTTTAGACCATTTGGAGAAATTGCAATATCACCTGCCGCAGCTGTACTAAACTATGGTCAAGGCTTATTTGAAGGCTTAAAAGCATATAAAAACCACGATGGTAAAGTTGCTTTATTTAGACATAGAGAAAATATTAAAAGAATGAATGAAGGTGCTATGAGATTATCTATGCCCACTTATGACGAAGATAAATTTATGGAAGTAATAGAAGAGCTAGTAAGAAAAAACCATGAGTATATCCCGCCTTTTGGAAAAGGAGAGCTTTATATTAGACCAACTTTATGGGGAACTACTCCATTATTAGGGGTTGCTCCTGCTAAAGATTATGGTTTTATGGTTTTTGCTTCTCCAGTAGGACCTTATTTCAAAACAGGATTTAAACCAATTAAACTTAGAATTACTAAATCTTACCATAGAGCAGCCCCTAAGGGGACAGGTAACATTAAATATATTGGTAATTACGCTAGTGGAATGCTTCCTGCTAAAAAAGCAAAAGCTGAAGGTTTAAATGAAGTTATTTATTTAGATGCAGTTCATGATAAATATATAGAAGAAGTTGGGGCAGCTAACTTTTTTATGGTTAAAGGCAACACTCTATATACTCCAGAAAGAGGAAGTATATTAAAAGGAATAACTAGAGATTCAGTAATGACTATAGCAAAAGATATTCTAAAAATGGAAGTTATTGAGAAAAAAGTTTCTTATGAAGAAGTTTTAGATGCAGATGAATGTTTTGCATCAGGAACAGCAGCGGTTATTGCATCTATTGGTCATATTCAATATGGAGATAGAGTTAAAATATATAATAACATGAATGTTGGACCAGTAGCACAAAAACTTTATACTATATTAAGAGAATTTCAACACATGCAAAGAGAAGATATATATGGTTGGAGTAAAGAAATCATTATTTAACTTTTGAAAGTCCATCTAAATCCATAGCAAATGCTATTTCTAATAGTTTTGACGAATCTTTAAATTCATTTTTAAAATATGTAGCAACTTTAACAGCTAAATAAGGAAGTCTAACAATCGCAATATTATCCTTTAATACTGTTATAGAAAATTTTCCTATTTTATCATGTACTAAATTTTTATTATTAAAATAACTTAATAAACCTAAAGCATCTGCTTTTCCAATATGAATTGATAATAATAATTTTTTATTTTTCTTAACAGAAATAGAAAAAGTGTTGTTTATAAAATAAATTCTGCTTAAATCCAATCCATTTAAAACTCCTTTATCGTTTATAATAAAAGGCTTAATTGTAGAAATAGCTTCAACTTCCTTTTCTTTAAATTTTTTACTAATTCTCATAATTTTAGAGTTAAGCTCTTTAATTTTTAAAAAATATTCTTTTAACTCAGGATATTTAGTATTTTCATCAAAAATAGATTCAATCGCCTTAATATCAAATTCTTTTAATACTTCTTCTATCATTTTATCATTTTGAACTGATTTTTTATTTGCAGTAATTTTAATCTCAATATTATTTTTCAATATAACCCAAACCCATTTATTTTTTAAATGCTTTACAGGATAACCGCCAAATCTTTTATTATAAGCTTTTTTACCTAGCTCATTTAAGTGATCTTTATAGCTAACAATAATCCAAAACAGTTTGTGCCTTTCAATCATCTTTTTTGTTGGATAAATTGCTGTCCAAACAGAATTTGAAAAGTAAGTTACTTTTGTATATTTATATTTTCCCTCTTTTTTTATGGTTAAAGGATTTTTGATATTCTTGAAATTTTTTGAAAATTCATATATTTTTTTTTGATATTCTTTTTTTTCTTGCAGTAACTTATCTCCATATTTAAAAATATCTGATAATTTTTCAACTTGTTTTTGACTTACTACCGATTTTTTTATTTTTAAAGAATTAAGCATTTTTTTATCTATTCTTTTTTGAATTTTTGTAGTTTGAGACTTTATACTTTCTTTATCTCTTTTTTTATTACAAGCACTAAAAACAATAATAATGATAACAAAAAGAGTCAATATTTTTTTTATTTTCATAAAATCTCCAACTAAAGAACAAATAATAAATCTTTCTAGCATAAAAAAAATAAATTTACAATATTTAGTTTTTTAAAAGAATATCAACAAAATAAAAATATTTAAAAACAGTAACTTGACATTTTTGAATAAAATAATCTATACTTTCGATGTGTATATTTAGGGTTTCAATGAAAATATATTTATTATTAATGATTTTATTTTTTACTTATTCTTGCAGTAGCTATATTAAAGTTGAAAAACACAATAAAGATATTAATAGTTTGCAAGAAGAAATTTCTACTTTAAAAAAGAAAGAATATAAAATGAAATTAAAAATTGATTCAATAAATAATCAATTAATTATCTTAGAAAATCAATTAATAAAGGTAAAAAAGAAACTTATTACGGCTAGTTATAATAATAAATCTAATGATAACAATATAACTAAAAATAAAATAATAAAAAAGAAGTTAACACAAGATGAAATTCTTAAAATCACCGAACTGAGTAAAAAAGAGGATGAAGATGAAGAACCAATTGTTTTAACTAATTCAATGCTTGGTTCAACATATAAAAAAAGAAATCATAAAATAGCAAAAACAAAAATAAAGTACAACAAAAAAAATAAAAATCATTTTCTAAAAACAATGAAAAAAGAATATGCAGATGCATTATTATTACACAGAAACAATAAATTTGATGAAAGCATAAGCTCATTTAACAAGTTAATTAAAAAATATTCTAGTATAAAGAGTTCCCTAACTGATAATTTTTACTATTGGCTAGGAGAAAACTATTTAAGTTTAAAAGATGTTCCCCTTGCAAGGAAAAATTTTGAAATAGTAATAAATAAATACTCTAAAGCAAATAAAGTTCCTGATTCTATGTTTAAATTAGGTTTTATTTTAGAACAAGAAGATCGTCAAGATATGGCAATAAAAAATTATTATAATATTTTAATAAAGAAATATCCAAATACTGAAGCAGGTAAATTAGCTAAAAAAAGACTTTTACAGCTAAAACCACAAGGAGGAAATAAATGAAAAAATCTTTAATTCTGTTAATATCTTTTCTAGCAGTGTTTTCACTACATGCTCAATATGGAGTTGAATCTAAGAGTTTAGATGTTGATGAAAGTAAAATAGTTATAGTTAAAGAGGGCGATACCCTTTGGGATTTATGTGAACAATACTTAGGAGATCCTTTTTTATGGCCTAAAATATGGGCATTAAATCCACAAATTGAGAATCCACATTTAATAGAACCTGGAGATAAGGTAAAGTTTAATTTAAAAACAGGTGAAATGAAGATTATCCCTAAAAATAAAATTAATACTACAAACATAAACAATGATTTTGATAATAGTGATTTTAGTACTAATAACTCATCTTCTATTACTATAGCTCAAAAGAAAAATTTTATGTTTAGCAATAGAAAAACCAATACTGAAGTAACCCATATTACAGTAAGAAACGAAGCTCTTTTATCTGATAAAAAACTTAAAAGTTCAGGTAAAATATCTTCATCCAAAGAAGAAAAGGTTTTATTAAGTAAAAATGATGAAGTCTACCTTAGATTTAAAAATTTAGATAAAATTAAAATTGGAGATAAATACAATATATATAAAATAAGGAAAAGACTAAAGCACCCCCTTAGGGATAAGGAATATGGCTATTTAATTGATATTTTGGGAGAAGTAACCATTAGTGGAAAAACTACATCTAAAGCAATAGCTATAATTACAAATGCTTACCAAGAAATACAAAGGGGTAATCATGTTGTTCCAAAAATTGATTTAGCTCTTAGCGTTGATAAAACTCCTACTCCAAGAAGAATAGATGGTCATATAATAGACTTTGTTAAAAATGCTGAGAATATTGCTAATAAAGAATTAGCTTTTATAGATAAAGGAGCTAATGATGGAGTAAAAAAAGGAATGATTTTTAGAGTTATTAGAGACAAAGACCCTATAACAAATGAGTATATTCCAACTTTTCAAATAGGTAAATTAATAATAATGTCAACAAATAAAAATACATCTACTGCTTTTATTATGATCGCAACTCAAAACATTAAAAAAGGTGATAGAATTACAACTCAAAAACCAAGAAAAAACAAAAAATTTAAGTTGCAATAGATAAAACATCGAAATTAAAACTAAATCTTGAAAAAAAAACAAGTCTTTGGTATTATAGCATTGTTGTTTGTTATTACTATATATTTAAGGAGATTAAATGATTTCAACAAGTGAATTCAAAAAAGGTGTAAAAATGGAATTATCTACAACACCCTTTGTTATAATTGATTTTCAACATGTAAAACCAGGTAAAGGCCCTGCATTTGTTAGAACAAAGTTAAAAAACTTAATAACAGGAAAAGTTATTGATAGAACTTTTCGTTCAGGTGAAAAAGTACAGGAAGCTGATGTTGAACAAAGATCTATGCAGTATTTATATAAAGATGGAAGTGATTTTATTTTAATGGATAATGAAACTTTTGATCAAATTGCAATACCTGAAGAAACAGTAGGAGATGATGCTAAGTGGATGTTAGAGGAAGCAATTATTGATGTATTGATTTACAAGGGTAATCCAGTAACAATAGAACTTCCTGCATTTTTAGAGTTAGTAATAACAGAAACAGATCCCGGTGTAAAAGGTGATACGGCCCAAGGGGGTAGTAAACCAGCAACATTAGAAACAGGAGCTGTTGTAAATGTTCCTCTTTTTGTTGGAGAGGGAGAAACTATCAGAGTTGATACCAGAACTGGTGACTATATGGAAAGAGTAAAAAAATAAATAAGGAGTTATTATGGGCGGACGAGTTGCTAAAACAAAATCAACTGCAACTAAAAAAGGAGCATTTGCTCTTGTTGCAGGAATAGGAACAGGTATACTTTATTGGAAAACAGGTTGGCCTCTTGGAGTAGTAGGAACAGTTGGCACACTGTATCTAACTGCCCAATGGTTTATATTTAGAGCCAAAAATGGCATGAGGTTTTAGTGAAATATTTATTATTATTATTATTATTATTATTACCAATATATGTGTATTCCATAGATTCATCAGACTTGGATTTATGGAAAAATAAAAGGCAATTTACTCCCACTAAATCATTAGCAATGGCTGGTGCTCAAAATATTGGAGCAAATAAAACAGATGCAGCATATTTAAACCCTGCAACCTTAATAACAAAAGATAAAAAATACATGATGTCTCTTGATACTCAATATTCTAATTCGGAAATTCCTACACAATTTATGATTTCTGCTGTTGATAGTAGAACATCGGTAGTTGCTGGAGGAGCTTATGTTAGTTACTACGACTACAATAAAAAAGAAAACTCCAAAACAGTAAATTATAATGCCTTACAAGTTGGATTATCATATGCTTATCCGATAGCCGGGGGACTTGTTTTAGGTATTGCCGGTAGATATTACAAATATAAGAAAGATGATAAGAATTATATTCATACAGCCACATTTGATCTTGGAATGACATATAGATTTTCTCCTTATGTAAAAATAGGTGTTGTTGGCTATAATTTAACAAATTTGGATTATATTGAAACACCAATGTCTGTTGTTAGTGGATTTTCCATTGGTGATGATGATATATTTTTGTTGAATTTTGATTTTGTTGCTAATTTTTCAGCACCTGATATTTATGATAAATCGGGGAGTGCTGCTTATGAGTATCATACAGGAATACAAGTTACTCCTGTTGAAGGCTTTTCTGTTCTAGCTGGATATGAGGTAAATAAAGTTCTTGATGAAAACTTCTGGTCTTTGGGAACAGAGATTTTTATTCCTGAAAGCAGAGTTGAGTTAACGGGAGCATATTTACAATCCACATCTAAAAAATCAAATAAATACTTTAGTTTTTCATTAAGGTTGTATTTTTAAATTTAATAAGAATAAAAATTGTTATTAATTGTTATTAGTTAGAGTTTATTGGTGTACTTATGAATAATAGCTATAGCTTAATTTTTTATATAATTTTAACATTCTATTCAATTAATATTTTTTCTGAAGAAAGAATATTTTTTAATAGAAATAATTTTAAAAATTTATGTGAAAGATTAAATGAATTTAAAAACCAAAAAAAGAATCTAGATAACTTAAATGCCTATGATAGAGCAGAAGAGAGAATAAAAATAAATAAAGAAAAAAGTAAATTTATGGACAGTTATTTTATAATACATTTAAAATCTGATGAATTTAAATTAAGTGATTATGATTTTACAGCTTTTCATTTTAAAATAGAAAATATAAAATTAAAATCAGGCTTGGAAATAATACCGAATAAGGATATTTTATTAAATATAGAAAAAGAAAATGCTAAAATGATAGCTGCTAAAAAAAAGCTAGGAATACTTGACTTATATTTAAAAATCAAATTAGAAAACACAGCAACTTTATACAATGATTATTGCAATATAAAAAACAAGAAAATAATTAAGCTTAAACCTAAAATATATGAATATTTTTTTATGTGTGCTCAATCTAATGATATAATAGATTATGAATTATTATACAAAAAAAAGGATAAATTCATTTCATCTCTTTTTATTGATTTAAGAGATAAAGAAAAAATAAAAAAAATAAAAAACAATTTATCTTTAGTAGAAAAAAGAATCTATTATTGTAAAAATAAGTTTAAAGGTTATGGAACTAAAATATACCAAATTAAAGTTGATTTAGATGGAGATAAAATTTTAGTAAATAAAGGCTCTACTTTTGCCAATAAAGACTTAGAATACTGTATTGATAGAGAAATATTAAGAGAAAAATTTCCTGAAATAAGTAAAGAATATTCTATTTATTTTTCAATAGTTATATCAAATATTAAATAGAAAATATTCCTTTTTTTAAGCATAAATATTTTTTATTTTTATCTTTTAATGGGCAATATACAGAATCAACATTACAAGGAGAACAAGTATATTTTATAGGATTAATTTTTGTATTCCTAGAATATATATGTTCTTGATAGTTTATTGAAGAAAACACTATTTCAGTATTCCCTTTTCTCATAAAAGAAATAAAATGATCAAATGATGAATTTAAAACTATAACTCTTTCGTAATTATGTATTATTACCGTTAGTAATTCCTCTAATGTAAAATCATTGCTATAAATTAATTTATAATTTCTTTTACTTATTTTATGGCTTAATAAGCTCGTAATTTCTTTATTATATGGTGATATAAATACTGTTTCTTTTCTTTTTATATAAGGCTTTAACTCCAATTGATTAAACCAAATATTAGCAGAGAAATCTAAATTTAATATTTTACTAAAATCCTCAATAATTAGCTTAGGATTATCCTCATTATTTAACATAATATCAAATATTTTATTAGCTAATGGCATAAATAACCCAAATCTTACTCTAGCCTTTAACACTCTATATTTCCAAACAATTTTATAGTCTTTTTGTAAAGAAATATAGAAATCATAATAAATACTAGAGTCTAATTTTCCTATCTTAAAAGGAACTAGTTTCCTTAAAAATCTATATTTTTTTTCTAAAATAAAGTCAATTTTAAGATTTTTATGTTTATTCTTAAGAATAAAAGCTAAAATAATTGCATAAAATACAGACCTATCATTATTTTCAGGATGAATTATTATTCTATCAGGCTTAAATTTTCTGAGTAGTTGTTTATTCATAATCAAAAATCTGAAATTCTATCAACTAAATCGGGCCTATCTATAAAAGGATTTCTATTATGTTGATAATCATTAAAAATCTTATTATTTCTGTTTATTTCAGCTTGACTAACAGGGTCTTCTCTATGCCATCTTCTTAATACAATTTCTTCATAAGGAGGAATATGATTATATGGAGCAGGACCAGTCATATAAGCTTGAGATTGATTAATATCTCCATTTTCTTTATAATATCTAACTGCAAAATAAAATAATGATCTCGCTATATCCCCTTTAAAGCTGTCTATAGGTTCGAATACTGAATGTGCGTTGCAATTAGTTGAAGGTTTACCTTTTTTGGCTTCAGTTTGTATACCATCATTATGAAGATAACCATCCCAATCACAAAAATAGCAACAATTATTGATTTCTGCACAATTATTATCATAATTACAAGTATCATAACAAGTAGGGTTACAATCAGTTTTAACAACATCACCAAAATGAACATTTCCTCTTTTTGAGTTAACGGTTGAAGATACCAGCCTTAAATGATGTAAATCACTAACCATAGGACTAGAACCTCCAAAATATGATTGAGGCCAGATATGCTCTACATTCAAACTTAAGTTTGATAAACCACTATATGAACATTTACCACCATCAAGTGTATGTAACTTCGACTCTACTCTTCCATAACTAATAACGGTATGTCCTTTTATTTTTTGATATAAGGCATCAATTAATTCATCATTTTTTAAATCATCAGTAATAGTATCATAGTAATTACCGTAAGATGCAGTTACACAGTTTCCTGCTGAATCAGTAGTATAACCTTTATCACAGTAACAAATATAGTTTTCATTAGTTATTCTTCCACATATTGTTTTGTGAGCTTCATTACATGGGTTATTGTTACATGGATTTGTTCCGACGCATTTACCATTTTCTAAAGAATAACCATCTTTACATACGCATAAAGCATCACCATTGTATTCTTTACATTTAAAATTTTCTTCAGGACAAGAATCAACTTTACAAACTCCATTTGGGTCATCTTCATCTTTTATACAAGTTTTATTCGTATCCTCTTTATAACCTGGCTCACATATACAAGTATAGTCATTTCCTAAATCCTTACAAATAGTTTTATGCCTAACTGCAGAATTTGCACATGGATTATTTTTACAATAGTCTATGTCAGATTTAGTACCTTCTGAACTACAAGAAGTGATAATAAGGGAGAATAACAACAAAAAATATAAATATTTCATAATAAATACCTCAAAACGACTACATCATTCTACCCAAATAATAAATTAAGTCAAGCAACGATATCTAGTCAACCACTAAACACAGTTTTATAACGATATTTAGTTGCAAAAACACACACTAGCAAAAAACAGCCTTATTTTACTTAAAAAAATAAAAAATAAAAAATGGAAATAAAAATGCTGTTATTTTGTTTAGTTACTGATTGATTATTTTGAGGAGAAATTATGTTAAATGTAAACAAATATGTAGATATCAATACATTGGATAAAGAAGCAAAAAAAGATTACATTGATAGGCACTCTGCTTTTATTGAAGTAGAAAAAGAAGTTGCAAAAGGTGAAATGTTAACTGTTACAGTAAGAGTTGGAGATGAATACCCTCACCCTGATGATTTTGACCATTATATTTCATATGTTCAGCTTTACAATGGTCAGACTTTACTTGCACAGGCAAATTTTGAGCCAGGAGCTGTATTTGGAAACGGTGGCAAGGGTAATTTAAGAGTTACTTTTAATATTATGGCTAATAAAAACCTAAACTTAACAGCAATGGCTTATTGTACCAAACATGGTCTTTGGGAAAGTGATACTGTTAAAGTTGTTGTTAAATAAAAAAATATTAATATTATTTTTCGTTAATCCGAGAAGTAAACATTCCCCCGAGGGAGCCATTGGTTCCCTCCTCCTTTTTTACTGATTATTTTTGACATTTCTTTCAGTTTCTGAAAGAAATGATTTTAACTTAAAAACATCTTTATTCACATCAATATATATGTAGTTCCTTAATCCTTCTTTTAAGATATATGGTGTTTTAATACTAAAAACAGGAGCCCAAGTACCACTATCAATAAAAATAGTATCCTTGTCTATGGGGAATGACCTAGGTTGATGGGAATGACCAAAAATAACAGCTTTAGTATCTATTATTCTAGCTATTTTTTTAGCATAATTAGGTATTTTTTCCTCTATTGTAAAAATAGTTTCTCCTTTGGTAATCATTTCATAGATAAAAAATAGTAAAGGAAATGCAGAAAGAGGCACCATTAACTTTATCCACAAAGGAATAGGAACCAAAGCCAATGCAATAGTACCTCCTGTGAGTAAAAAAAATAGAAATACTCTGTCAAGCCATAATTCTTTTATCATTCTAAATGTTCTATATGTAATAGGTAATTGTCTTAAATCACTAAGACTATCTATTTCTTTCATTGTTAGATCTAATCTTTTAGCTTCCTGTTTTAATAAATTATCATATCCATCAGGAGCTTTGTTTTGTTTTTTCTTAATGGAAAATATTTTAAACATCACTAAAATACTTCCCCAAATCCAATTAAACATTAAAGATCTTTTTGTAAAAGCATATTTAGTAAGCCAATGTTTAAAATATGCAAAACCACTTAGTATATAATCTGAAGCATGAGGATTAAAATACCCCATCGATGTCATTAAGTACCTGTTTGATAAATTTCCCATAGGTAAAGCAATTTCTTCAACTCCTTTATTTATTATGGTTGGTTTAAGAGGATATTTAAAAGAGGTATAATAATCATATTGGTTTCCATGTTCTATATAAATTTCTCCTTTCTTATAATAAAACCATGTATAAAAGTTAATTTGTTCTTTTGATATATTAAAACCATTTTTTTTAGCTAATTCTGTTAAATACTCTATAAAAAATACCTGTAATTTATTAAAGTATAATTCTCTATCATGATTTCCTATAACATATACAAGCTTATTACCTTTTGCAATAAATTCAGCAACTAATTTAAAAAAATCTTCTTGGTCATATAAGATTTTTTTTAATTTCCATAAACTTTTTTCTTCATTTGGATATAAACCTCGTTTTTTTTCATTATTAGAAATTTTAAAATCAGGAATTTTAGGATAGGCAACAACTAAATCAAAATCAATAATATCTCCATTAAAAACTAGTGTTAAATTTTCTTGATTATTATTTTCTAATAGTTTTTTAAAGGATTTAGAAATAGAATATAATTCATTTTTATATAGTTTCCAACCATCTGAATTATTTTCTATATCAGTTAAATGTAAGTCTGATACAATTAAATATTTACCATTCATATATCTCCTCATAATGAAAAGCCTAGAATAGAAATTTATTTATTTATATTTTTTTGTCAAGTTTTATTTTTTTACTTAACTAAAATTTATACTAGACTAAATTTACAATAGGATATATAATGCATAGTTGTTTTAAGGAGTTATGGAAAATAAAAAGGTATTAATTAATAAATATGAAATTATTAAAGAACTTGGTCGTGGTGGAATGGCAATTGTTTATTTAGCCGTAGATAAACAATTAAAAAGAGAAGTTGCTGTAAAAATGTTGCATCCACACATGAATGAAAGTGAACACATTATCAGGTTTGAAAGAGAAGCTGTTGTGCTTGCTACTTTATCCCATACAAATATTGTTAATATCTATGAATTTTTTGAATTTGAGGGAAACTATTATATTATTTATGAATATGTAAATGGAGAAACTCTAGGAAACTTTCTCGAATATCACAGAATAAGATATCCTATTATTTCTCTAATGATAGCATATGAAATAATTGAAGCTATTGAATATATACATAAAAACGGAGTTATTCATAGGGATATAAAACCTGATAATATAATGATTTCCAGAAATGGTACTGTTAAGGTAATGGATTTTGGTATAGCAAAAGTTTTATCAAATACAACCGTTACAGATGCTGGTTCTCTACTTGGATCTCCAGCATATATGTCACCAGAACAAGTTATGGGAGAAGAAATTACATTTAAATCTGATATATTTTCTATTGGTGTATTAATTTATAAATTAATAACGAATGTATCTCCATTTGCATCTTCTTCAACTGCATCAACATTAAAAAATGTTTTAAATTCCAGCTATCCAAGAATTTCCCATCCTTTGGTTGATAAGGGAATGGAAAGGATTATTGAGTTTTGCCTAAATAAGGACCCCAAAAAGAGAATTAATGATTTAACTGCTTTAAAACTAATTATAAAAGAAAAAATTGCTAACGAAGGAAAAGAACCTCCCTTCAAGGAAGAACTATCAGTTTTTTTTAAAAATCCCGATGTTTATCAAATAAACTTAAAACAAAATTTACTTGAACATTATAAAAAATATTCATATCAGCTATATAAACAAAAAAATATATTAAAATCTCTTAATTACTGTGGTAAAGCTCTTGAACTAGCTCCCAAAGATCCACAGTTAAGAGTTTTAAGTAATAAATTAAAGATTTTTAATAATGGAAAACGATTAAGAATAATTATTTCATTTTTTATAATACTGACACTAATGTTAATACTATTTTTTAATATTATATTTATTAAACAAAGTAAAATTTCCTACCAATATAAATTAAATACATTTGACTATACCTATTTATCATTAATTTCTAAAAATAAATTTCTAAATAAATTTTTAGATTATGATAATTCATATTTACAACAAATAATAAATAACCCAAAAAACATAATAGAAATAAATACTAAGTTTAATGATAAAAAGATTAAAGTAAATACCAAAGATAAATTAATAAATTATTCTTCTATAAACAAGAATAAAAATAAAAGGGTAAACCCTATTTCTATAAATAACACTAAAAATAAAATGCTAACATCTACGGCGATAAACAAAAATAAGAATAAATCATTAATAATAAAGAAAGTTGCAATTACTCCTAAGAAAATAAAATATGGGGAATTACAATATTGCTTTAGACCTTATGCCAAAGTTATCATTGACGATAAGATATACTCTAATAGTTGTATTACAAACAAAATTAAAATTCCTTATGGAAAACATAAAATTATTGCAAAATACCCCTACTCAAATGATTACAAAGGAATTATTACTATAGATGATAAACATAAAAATACAAAAATAAGATATAATTTTAATCATAATAGTAAAATTTATTTAAATTTAAAATCAGTTGCCTCAATTATAGTTTCATTAAAAAATGAATATGGTAAATATATAAACATAAATACATTAAATGGTAAAAGAGTCTTGTTTAAAAATAGGAAACTAAGAGAAGTTAAATATTTTTTTGTTAAACCAGGAAGATATTATATGGATATAACAAATGGAGACTTATACTATAATAATTTATTGTTAGATATTACTCAAAAAAGGAATTATATAATAAATATGGATTTAGAAAATGATAAAAATATTAAAATACAGTAGTTTATTAATCGTATTCTTTTTTACAGGCTGTTTATTCACAGAACCTATAAATGAGAAAGTAAATTCTAATTTTAGTTATTCTGGAGATTTTTTAGTGAATACCCCGGTATCTTTACAATATAAAGATATAGATGAAAAAACTTCTGACATGGTTTTAACATGGCAAATTGAAGAAGTTCCTCCTTATTCTGTTATGGAAGAAAATTCTTTTTTACCAAGTAATGATATAAATAGAAGAGTTTTTATACCTGATATACCTGGTATCTACACTGTTTCCTTAAGTGTAGAGGATAAATATCATGCTAAAAGTATAACTAGAAAAACAATACAAATAAAAAATAATTTACCTATTGCGGTAATAAAATCATTAAATAATAATAATTTTATTACTGATAAAGAAATATTTTTTGATGCTTCAGATTCTTATGATATAGATTATAATAAAATCACTTCTTTTAGTTGGAGTATTATATCAGCACCTAAAGGTAGTAATGTATTATATGAAACATCTAATGATGAAGATTTTAGTATAAAACCTGATATATATGGCGATTATACTATCAAGCTAGTAATTAAAGATATAAATGAAGATGAAAACTATACAACATATTCATTTCATGTTTACAAGGCTACAAATCCTAAGATATTAAAAACCTCTCCTGATAGTAGCATTGCTTTAATTCCAATAAAAGAAACTTTATCACAAGAAATATATGCTATAGTAACTGATGACATAACAGCTAGTTCAAAATTAAATTATTTTTGGAGCATATCAATAAATAATGAGGATTTTTTTAATATATCAAATACTAATAGGCTAGTTTTAAATGGAAATCTTTATGGAATAGGAGATTTAATTTTAATAAAGCTTAGAGTGGTAAATTCAGCTAATAATTATGCAGAAGTGTTATGGAGGTTTGTAATAATAGAATGAAAATTATTTTAGGCTTATTGATACTATTAATGTCAGTAAATATAAGTAGTAATAACTTTATAAAGCTAAATGAAGCTGTTGATATTAATGTTTGTAAAAATTATCCAACAAATAAATTATATAAATGGAAATTTACTGAAAAACCTATAAGCTCTACTTTAAAAGATAATGATATAAACAGAAATAATTGCTTTATATTTTTTACACCTGATAAAAAGGGACACTATCAAATCAAATTAGAAGTAGATAAATTTAATGAATTATTTAATTTTGAAGTACTTGAATCATTAGAAAAAACAACAATTGATATTTCTTATTATACTAAGAATAATTATTATTATAATTCATTAGAATACTATAAGTATTATGATAACAATGATATTACTTTTGAAATTAATAAAAAAATAGAAAAATTTAATTTTAATATTAAAGGAATTGCATTAATTAAAGATTTAGGAACTAATAAAACTTTTATAATAAATACCAATAAAAGTAATTATTTAAAATTTGGTCAATTATATAAAATAACCTTTTTCCCCGATAATTATCAAAAAAAAGAAATAATAATTAACACTAAAGATTTTGATAATAATATTGATTTAATCCCTTTAACAACAAAACTAAATTTAGAAATAATAAATTCTGAAAATAAAAAGATTATAGGAACAACATCAATCTACTACAACGAAGTAACTGTTAGTAAATTTTTATCTTATAATATATTTATAAATGATCCAAATCAGATATTATTTTCACCAATAAAAACAATAAATAACTATCCATCCATTATCTATAACTATAATAGCAATATTCATAATTTAAAATATGATAATATAGAGTTTCATAAACTTAAAATACATTTAGAAAATATACAAGAACCTGAATTTATAACAATAAAAATTAAATCCTTGTTATTGGATAAATGTTTAATAAATAATTTAAATGCTCAATGTATATATCAGAGAGCATTTATTTTAAATAAAAACAAAGAAATTCTATTACCATCGGGAAAGTATGAAATAACTGTTTACAAAAAAGGCTTTAAGAATATAGTTAAAACAATTGATTTTAATAATGATTCTGACTTTACAATAAATAATTTTTTGGAAAATAATATGGTAAAAGTTAGCTTCCCAGAAAATGTAATATCCATATCCCTTAGCGATAAAGAAAATAATAATTACCATTTTAAAATTGATGACACTATAAAAGAATTATATATCCCAATTGGGATATATAATGTTTCATTATTTACTTATAATGGAATATTTAATATTAAATTACTAGAAATTAATGATGACACTAAAATAGAATATAATTGGAGAAAAATAAATATAAATATAAAAGAAAATAGTAAAATAATATATGGAGGGATTATTCTTATTGAAAATAAAAACTATATCTTCAATAACGGAAATTTGCATGAATTTTATATTAACAAATAAAAATAACTTAATGGAGAAAATATGACAGCTAAAGAAATATTTGATATTTTATCTAAAGAAGTTGGTATCATACCCGAAAAAGAAGAAGATGCACAAGAATGGTTTAAAAATGCTTACAAACAAGGAAATGAAACCGTTCAAAAAGCTCTTCTTGAATTATTAACTTACGATGTTATTAGGCCAATAAATGACGATGAAAAGATTATGTGGCTTTTTAGAACTGTTTTTCATGGAAAGCAAGAAAGCAAGAAAGAACTAAGAAGAATGTATTACGAAGGACACGGAGAAGAGACAACTAAAAAAGAAATAGTAGATTTTCTTAATAAAGAAGCCACAAATAATGACTTAGAATCAATAATATTTATGGGACATATTCATCATGGTGGTTTTGGTGTTGAAAAAAATATAGATATTGCTCATCACTGGTATCATAAAGCTGCAAAAAAAGGAGATGCCGGAGCCCAAATAGCTGTTGCAGATTATCATTTTAACAAAAAAGAATACAATGATGCCTATAATTGGTATCATAAAGCCGCAGAGCAAAATAAAAGAACTGCATACATAAGACTTAGCATGATGTATAAACTAGGGCTTGGAACAGAAGTAAATCATGAAAAATCATATTTTTACAGAAATAAAATAAAAGAAGAACTAAACCTAAAAAGAAAGCAAGAAGCTAAAAGGAAACCTATAGCTTATCCTAGTACAAAAAGTAAAATAAGAACTTATAAACCAAAATCTAAGAAAAAACATGAAAAAAGGTAATATCTTCTTAAAAGTAATAATTGGATTTTCAATTATCATTATTATATTTATTTTTTCAACTCTTTATATAAATATTGAATTAAAATATGTAAATAAAAAACTTACTCTTTTAAATAAAGGTTATGTTTTATTTATAAGAAATTTATCTAAAATTCAAATCACTTTAAATAATGATAAAAAAATACTAGAAAAAATTATGAAAGATGAAAAAATAAAAAAGAATTTTAAATTATTTATTCTAAATAGATATAAAAACCACCCTATTGATAAAATTTTTACAAAATCATTATTTGAAATTAATAGCTTATTGAAAAATAATTCATTCTATGATGGTAAAAAATTTTATAATTTTGCTAAAATAGAGTTAAATATCTTAAAAGGATATTATTCTGAAAATGTTAGTGCTTGTAGCAAGTATATTAATAACAAGGCAGATAAAAAGGATTGTCAAAATTCAATAAATAGGCTTATTGTTCGTATCAGATATTTAAATACGGTTACAGATAAAAAATTATCAGAACTATCTTTAAATATAGAAGATATTTTAGAAAAAATAACTATTTATAACTTTATATTTATTGGACTTTCTGCAATTATCATTATTATTATTTTAATTTTTTTAATTATGCTGATTGCTCCAATTAAAAATCTCATAAATGCCATTTCATTTATAAAAAAAGGAGATTACTCACATAGAGTAGAAATGAAAAGTAGTGGAGAAATTGGTGTTTTAGTTGATTCATTTAATGATATGATTTCAACTTTACAACAAAGAGACGAGCAAATTAAAGCCCAACAAAAATCACTTGAAGAGCATCATAAAAATGAAATAAAAATTAAAAATAAACTCCTTGAAGTAGAAAGATTGGCAGCAATTGGAAAAATATCTGCACAAATTGCTCATGAAATAAGAAATCCGTTAAATTCAATAAATTTAAATACAGATATAATTGGAGATGAAATATTTGACGAAAACTTTAATCCTGATGAAATAAAACCATTATTTGACCATATTAAAATAGAAATAGAAAGATTAAATAATATAACTGAAAAGTATTTAAGATTAGCAAAAGAGCCTGATTTAAACCTAGAGGCAAATGATATAGTAAAGCTTTTAAATGATGTAATTGAATTAATGGAAATTGAATTTACAAATAAAGAAGTTTTAATAATTAAAGACTTTAAAGTTGGATCATATATTTTAAATTTTGATAAGAATATAGTAAAATCAGTATTTATTAATATACTAAAAAATGCACTTGAAGCAAGCTCTAAAAATGGAAAAGTAACTGTTTTTATCGATAAAACAAATAAAAATGGTGTTGAATATATAAAAATTTCAATTAAAGATACAGGAATAGGTATTTCTGACAAAGATAAGGAAAATATTTTTAATCCATTTTTTACAACAAAGAAATATGGGACAGGTATAGGCTTGTTTACTGTAAAAGAAGGTGTTTTAAGTCATAACGGAGAAATCAAATTTAATTCTAAATTTAGTAAAGGTACAGAATTTGTAATTTATTTACCTTTTACATCATGATACCCACCCCATGAAGCTAAGCAACTAGCTTCTAACCCCCCCCCAAGAGGGGAATTTATTTACTTTTATCATTTGAGATTTTATCATTTATTTTCCATTTACCTTTTACATCATGATAAAAATATGTTATAAAAAAATGTTCTTTTTTTAGGAGTTCTTATGGTCGTTTTAAGTAGTAAAAATATGACATTTAATGAATTTATTAATGTAGCTATTAATAAAGAAAAGCTTAGTTTATCTCAAGAATTAAAGGAGAAAATTAAAAAAGCAAGAGATTTAGTTGAAGAATTAGATAAGGGAGATACTCCTATTTATGGAATAAATACTGGTTTTGGATTTTTGGCTGGAAAAAAGATAGATAAATCGCAAATAGAACAGTTACAATTTAATTTAATTCGTTCTCATTGCACTGCAGTTGGAGAACCTTATAGTGAAGAAGTCACCCGTGGAATAATGCTTCTTAGGGCAAGAGTCATGAGTCAAGGATATTCGGGTATAAGAGCAGAAGTAATAGAATTTCTAATCGATTTATTAAATAAAAATATTCTTCCTGTTATACCCTCTCAAGGTAGTGTTGGAGCAAGTGGAGATTTAGCTCCATTAGCACACTTAGCTATTACTTTGTTGGGAGAAGGAGAAGTTTTTTATAATGGTAAAATTGAAAAAACTAGCAATGTTTTTAAAAAGGAAAATCTTACTCCTATTAAGTTGCATTCAAAAGAAGGGCTTGTTTTAATAAATGGAACTCAGGCAATGACAGCAAATGGCCTTATTCAGTTATACAGGGCAAAAAATATTTTAAAATCCTCAGATATCATTGTTTCTATTAGTTTAGATGCCTTAAAAGGTACAGTAAAAGCATTTGACGAAAAGATTTCTCTTATTAGGCCACATAAAGGGCAAATAGATACTGCAAAAAATGTTAGAAATATGCTTAAAGGAAGCGAGATATTAGTTTCACACGATGGCTGCGGAAAAGTTCAAGATGCATATTCTTTAAGATGTGTTCCACAAGTGCACGGCTCTATCAAAGATGTAATTAATTATGTTGAAAAAACTCTATTTACAGAAATGAATTCTGTTACAGATAATCCTCTTGTTTTTCCAAATGAAAAAGAAATTATATCAGGGGGTAATTTTCATGGAGAACCTATAGCATTTGCTATGGATTTTTTAGGTATTGCAATTAGTGAAATTGCATCTATTTCAGAAAGAAGAATTGAACAAATGGTTAATCCAAATTCTAATGATCATTTACCAGCATTTTTAATAAAAGATGAGGGACTTAACTCAGGTTTTATGATTGCTCATGTTACAGCAGCATCGTTAACATCAGAAAACAAAATATATGCCCATCCAAGCTCTGTTGATTCTATACCAACTTCAGCAAATAAGGAAGACCATGTTTCTATGGGAACTATAGGCTCAAATAAAGCTGCAAAAATAATAGATAATGTAGAAAAAGTTATTGCGATTGAATATATGGTTGCATCTCAAGCTTTAGACTTTAGAAAGCCTTTAAAATCTAGTATTGCAGTAGAAAAGGCTGTTTCTATTTTAAGAGAAAATGTTCCATTTTTAACAAAAGATGAGTACTTAAAACCATATATAGAAACTGCTATTGATATAGTTAGTAGTGGTAAATTAGTAAAAGAAATTAGTAAAATTATAGATTTAAGCTAGTTTACTCCATTTGATTCTATATTGTATTTATCATAATATTTATTTATTTATTTTAGAAAGTCTCCATAAAGTGCAGTTTCAATTTCAAAATCCCTAAGATTTCCCACATACTCTTTCTCGTAATGCCTCTTACATTAAATATTATTTTTCAATAAAACATCATACTCTTTTAACTTCTTATTTAGCTTCTTTATATCATAAATAACATCATCTGCCAAATTTAATAAATTCCTATCAAGACTCTTGCTTGTGTCCATATTATCAAGAGTTTCATTTAAGGCATTTAAAATATCAGAATTTGATTTATTATGTATTTTTGAAATCTTTAAAATTTCATTTGCATTTTCTTTTAAATTCACCACCTGCTTTTCAATATTTACAGTTATATTTTTTGAGATGTTATTTGTTTGTAAAATCAGCTTATTAATATCATTTTCTTTGATATTTTTTTCTATTTTTTTTAATTCTTCTATATTTTTTTTAATTTTTGATAAATTTTCATTTTCTTTTTTTAGTCTTTTCTCCACACTGATTAATTCTTCATTTTGCTTTAAAACAGTGTTATACTTTTCAATAACATCATCAATATTTTTTTTCTTTTCAGAAATCAAAGAAATAAAATTATCATCACTTTTATCTATTTGTGGTAATATTTTTGTAAAAAAATCAGAAATTCTTTTAGCAGAATCATATTCAAGAGTAATAACTAAGTCTTCAATATCATCAACAGAATCAAAATCAACTTTGCAGGCAAGCTCTTCTATAAAAGTTACAAGTTTAACATAATTTTCAAATTTATCATTAGAAGTTTTTGCTTTTTTTAATTTATCCGTTAAATTTTCAATATTTTTTATATCAGTATTTGATAAATTGCCAACAAGTATTTTTTTTTTAACACAACTGTTAGTACTTGAAGTATCCTTTCCCCTAACTTTAACATCTTTCACAACTTCTTTACTACAATTAGGACATTTATTTCCCAAATAAACAGGACTATGCCCACAATTTTTACATTTCATTGTTTTCCCTTATTATTATTTTTTAAACCATGAGTTAGGAAGTCTGACTTTATTTACCTTATCATCATAAAAAGAAAGTCCTACATAATCCTCCTCACCTCCATAATACCAATAATAATCCGTAATTTGATCAGGTTTACCTAATTCCATTAAAACCGCAGCCTTACCGTAACCTTTAAAACTCTTCCAAAATTTCATTTTCTCTATTAAATCTGTTGGCACTTCAACAAGTTTTTTAGAAGAATCAGAAAATTTCTTGGCTTGTTTTGGGTTACTTAATATCTCTTCTAAATCATTTACCCTATTTTGTAATTTTTTAATATCCTCATAAATAGGGGACAAATCAACTTTACTTTTTTCTTCATTCCCTTTTGCAAGAGATACTGATTTATCATCTATGAGCATATCCTGATTTTTCTCTGGTTTAACAAAGTAAGCCTTAAAACTATTACCACATTCAAAGCAAAAATTAGCCTTATCTTCACATTTAGTATTACATTTACTACATATTTTCATATTTCCCCCTTAAAATCCTTTATAGATATCAAATCCAAGCATTATTATCAAAATAATTAATAAAAAAATCATCATATTGGTTTTTAAAGCCAAATCATCTTTTTTCTGAATTTCATTATCTTCAGTTTCTATTTCAATAATTTCTTTTTTTTCTTTATCTATTACCCCACCTTCAATTATTTCTTCTATAACTCTTGCTTCTTTATTATCAACAGGACTAACCCTTTTATCTAATTTATCCTTTAATAAAGCCACCTTATCCTTAAATTCGTCATCTTCGTCACTAATAGCAGGAAATACAGTTTGATAAAATTTTAACAACTTTAAAGAAGTATTGTTACATTCAACAACAATATCAATAATATCATCAAGTTCATCTTCTGTTTCTATATTAGAAATATTCTCTAAATTAATATCATCTATTATAAATTTAGCAAGCTCTGCTGATAATTTATCCTTTTCTATAGAATTATCTTTCTCTTCATTCCATATTTTCCACAAACCATTAACTTGATGCTTTAAACTTTCATTCATTTTACATGCTCCATTTTCAATATTTATCAATTTCATCTTCAAGTATTTTTACCCTTAATAATATTTTAGAAATCTCCTCTCTTAAGTAAAATGTCTCTGATTTTAATTTTGAAACTTCTTCATTTAATTTATGATTCGCATAAATACTATTAATTTCAATTGTTTTCTTCTCATTTTCAGATTCAACTAATTTATACTCTAATTGCATTACCTTATACTCTAATTTCATTACAGATTTAAAATCATAATCATCAATATTCCTTGAACTTATATACTCATCTTCTGGCTCAACAAAAAATAATTTACTATTTTCATTCATTTTACATGCTCCATTAAATCACCTAAATTTATTTTATTTTCTTTTCCTTCATTTTTATCTTTAATGTGAATATAATAACATCTATTTTCATCCATAGAAAATGCTATTTGCCATTTATTTCCCCATACAGGATTGGGTAAATACTTACTTAAAGGAGATAATTCAAAAGGAATATGACCATTTTCAGAATCAATAAAAAGCTTCATTGACCTCTTAAAGGCATCCCTATTAGGCAAACCGATATACTCTTCCTTATAATTTGCAATTTTAGAATCTTTTAAAGAAATACCTTTATTTAAAGAAATAAAATCAACTTTATTTTTATTTTCATCATAAGTTGTAATTCCAATACTCAAAGGTACAACAGTATCCAGCGATATTAATCCAGCTGATAAAATAGCAGCCCCTTTCGCTATTGCAAGGTTTTTATCACTGTCAATAAAAGTAGAATCAAATCTAAAATCAGTTGATGCAACCGATGAAAAGAAATCCATAATAGTTTTTTCTACTAAATAGAAATTACAGAATCCACCAACAAGTAAAACCCTAAATTTATCAGGATTATTTACATCAATATTATGACTAGAAAATGTTTTTGAGATTTCATCAAGTTTTTCTATTATGATATTTTTTATTTTATCATCAAAAACCTTACATAAATTACTAGGTTTACAAGGATTTCCACTTACAGTAAATAATTTTCTATTTCTAGATTGCTCTTTTAAATAACGAGGAATATTTTTATCCAAAGTAGTTTTTTGACTAATTTTTTTGTACTCAAAATCTATAATTGCCTCATAATATTCCTCACTTGAAGAGTGGACATAATTATTTTCTTCAAAAATATTTTGAACAACTGCATCATCATAGGCAACCCCTGCACTCCCTAATGATTCATGAGTTAATTTGCCTGCACCACTTGATTCAAGTATTTTTACTTCTGCTTTACTTAATTTTGATAAACTAATATCAAGAGTTCCACCTCCAAAATCACAAACAAGTAAATGCCCTGTAAAATGAGTATTGTAATTTTTATGATATAAATATGAATAATAAGCAGACGCAGCAACAGGCTCACTTACAAGTTTAACATTTTGTCCTATATTTTTCTTGCATATTTCTAGTAAAGTTTCACGCCCTTTATGATTTCCATCTTTAAGCCATATTTCAGGAACTGTAACAGTAAAACTCTTTATATCACTTTTAGAAAATTTTTGTGTTTTGCAATATTCATCAATAAGATATGAAATATATTTTTCAGCTATTTCTACTGGTGTTTCTTTAGAATTTTCAGGCCAGTCAAACTCCTCTAAAATATCAGAATCAGTTTCCTGTAAAAGCATTTTAAACTTTGAATAAACATCATATTCAGTATTTCCTGTTTTACCTTTTGCATCATCTCCAATTGAGATATCACCATCTTCTTTAGAAACAGCAAAGTAAGAAGGAATATACTTTTCCATTGAGGCTAATTCAAAATTCATTATACTATCGGTATTTTCATCATAATATGCAATAATACTATTTGTAGTTCCAAAATCTAATCCTATATTTTTCATTATTCTCCCTTTTATAATCTTTCTGGAATATCCTCTGCTAATAATTTTACTAAATCATCTTTTGATAAATCCACATTTTCATTTTCTAAAATTCTTTCTCCCAAATTTTCTACCATTAAATTAAAACAATTAATCGCATCACCTGCATTTCCAAAATTTTCTTTTTTTAATTTCTTTGTTTTTAAAAATAAATCAAGTAAAGCCTGCTTTAATCTTTCATCAAGAATATATTCCTGCTTTTTTGCATAATTTTTTATAACAGTAAATAATTCATCAGAAGTAAAATCATCAAAGATTATTTTTCTTGAAAATCTTCTGTCTAGCCCCGAATTATTATTTAAGAAATTATTCATTTCTTTTGAATAACCTGCACCTATAATTAACAAATTTCCATTATATTTAGTCATTGCAGGCACTAATACATTATTAATAACATCTTTTCCATAGCTTTCTCCTAAACTTCCCTCTGTTAAGCCATAAATTTCATCAATAAATAATATCCCACCCATAGCATCTTCTATTAATTTCTGGGCTTTAACTTCACTATCTCCAACAACATTAGCTATTAAATCTTTTGCACTAACATCAAGTAATTTATCAGATGGTAAAACCCCTAGTCCATTTAGTAGTTTTCCCATTAACCTAGCCACAGTTGTTTTTCCAGTTCCAGGATTTCCAATAAATAGCATATGCAAATTTTGATTTTTTAAAACTTTAAGTCCTTTCTTTTCACGAATTTTATTTAACTTAACTCCCTTTATTAATTTATTAATTTGATTTTTAACAGAATTTAACCCTGTCATAGAATTCAACTCTTCTAAAACCTCTTCAAAGGAGCTTTTACTATTTATAGAAATGTATTTTCTCATAAAATTAGGAATATCATCTAAAATAAATTTATTTATATCTATTTTTTCATTATTTTTACTATTTCTTATTCGTTTTCTTCGTTTATTATCCATCCCTTTATAAACATCTTCTTTTACAGCTCTTGCATTCCCAAAATCTTCATCACTTTGATTTGCTGCATGCCATTTATTAATAATTAAAGGTAATTTTTTAGATAATTCATCAGTCATATTTTTTTTATTTTTTAAAATAGTATCTTTTAAAATCTCATACAACACATCAGAGTTAAAATTAGGAATTGTAATTATATTGTGTTCTGAAAACCTTGACTTAAAGCCTGGATTAGAATTAATAACCTCATCAATGTGCTTAGGATATCCTGCAAAAATTACAGAAAACTCACCTTTATGATTTTCCATAGCCTCAAGTATTGTTTCAAGAGCTTCCATTCCGAAATCATTTTCTCCACCCTGTAATAAACGATATGCTTCATCAACAAAAAGTATTCCTCCCATAGCCTGATTTATTAATTGTGAAGTTTTTATAGCAGTATGTCCAACATAAGCAGCAACTAAATCTTCTCTAGAAGCTTTTACAAGATGCCCTAATTTTAATAAACCATTTTCTCGAAATATTTCACCAAGCAATCTAGCAATAGTTGTTTTACCTGTTCCAGGAGAGCCTTTTAAGGCAAGATGTAAGTTTATAGCTATTGTTTTCTTTTTATTTACCGAAACTCTATCAAGAAAAAAATGAGGAATTTTTATTATTTCAGCCTGTATATTATCAGCCCCCCCCCTTAATTCATTAATTTCATCAATAAAATCATCAATTTTATCTTTAATAACATTGATTCCACGCATTTTAGATAATTTTTCTGCTGCTGATTCTTCATTGAGAGTTACACCTGAAAGCTCTGTAAAAGTTTTTTCAGAAAAGTCTTTTTTTTCATTTAATATTCTTGCAAATTCCTGTAAAGATATTTTATTAGAAACAGAATAAGATGTTATTTTAGGTAAATACTCATCAAACATAGCCCAATCTATTTTATAATCATACTTAATTCTATAATAATTAATTGTATTTTTAATCTCATCAATAAGAGGATAACTTACAGGATAAACAGAATCAGATAAATGATTATTTAAATTAAACATTTTTGAATATAAAAACTGCCATTGCTGATTTCTTTGAAATATTAATTCAAATTGCTCTCCTTGTAAATCAGGTAAAATAAAAATACAAATATTATTATTTTCATGTCCAAAATTTAACCAACTAGTAAAATTTGCAGCCATCTGCCTTCTTGCATTAGCTTCAAAATTATTAAAAAAATCAAAAGCATCAGATAATATTACCGCAGTTTTAATTTCTTTTTGTTGCATTATTTCATCTAGTTTTGCAACAACATTTAAGTCATTCATTAATCCAAAAGAGTAAACTCCGTTTCTTGTATTTAAATTATTTTTAGCTATAGTATCTTTTGATGCCTTTGCTAACAAAAGCCCTCTTTTTCCTAAAGGACCTTTAGGTATTAAACTATTTGTTTTTAATTTTTTTTCAAATTTCTTTTTAGAGTCTAAAATTATATCATAAGATGTCTTTTCATAAGTATATATTTTATTTTTGGGATTATATAAGGCAATTCTCTCATATCCTTTTGATTTTAATTGATAAAAAATTAATTCATCAAGTTTCCTAAATTTTAAATCATCAGAGCAGTATTCATCATGAGTATTTCCATATAAGAAAAAAAAACGCTCATGAATATTTTCAAAAAAAGATTTTCTCATCTTTATTTACTAAGCTTTGTTTTAAATTTTTCAAAATCAAGTTTTGTTTCATCTTGACATGATTTATCTTCTGTACCTGCCTTACAAACAGGAGTAGAACACTCAACACCTAAATACTGGGTTGTTTCGAGAATCTCCTTTAATCTTTCCTGTCTATAATTCTCATCATTTCTACTTCTATCAAAAAATGAAACATTAATACTATTTCTAATACTATCCTCTGATTCCTCCGGAGAATATTTTATAACAATTTCATCATCTCCCATTCCAAACTTAATATGTAAGGGGTTTCTTAAATCCTCCTTTTCATAAATAGCTTCTTTTAGCACCCAGCCTTTTTGTTCAAATTTAGATGCAAGTACCTCTGCAAGATCTCCTCTTACCTGAGAAGAAAATACTGAATTTCTAGCTTTATTAACGGTCGTTTCAATTTTATTCTCATATTCATTTATTTCTTTAGCCATTATTTCTAAATTTTCCAAAGAAAGATTATTTTTATCTTTTTTAAAATTATCTTTAATTTCATTTAGCTCTTTTAAGAGTAATGAAATATCTCCTTTACTCCAATAATCAACATCAACATCAAATTTTTCAACTCCGTTACTTGTATTAAACTCAAATTCAACATTTTTACTATTTTCACAATTATCAATAAAATCTTTAATATCAACTTCAATATTTTCATAAAGAATATTCCATTCTGCTTCTTTAAGTTCAAGCTCCATTCTTAATTGCTGTGCATCAAGAAAAATATTTTGTGCACTTGAAACAGCTGCCTGATAAATGCCATTGTTTATATTTGAAACAACAGATGTATTTACTTTTTGAATTAACTGATTTAACTGACCTGGCATAAATTTATCATGACGATAGTTTTGTTCAATAAATTCGAGTAATTTACTTGTATCACTTAACCATTGATTAGCAAGCTCAAGTGATTTAATTTCAGTATCTTGTAATGCACCGATTTGAGATTGTAATTGACTTGTAACATTACTAAACTCATTTGATAAATTCTTTAACTCCACTCTTAAATTTTTGATATCACTAGATTGAGCCTTTAGTTTATTATTAAAATTACTCTTCATGTTATTTATTGTATTAATATGATTTTTTTCCATATTTTTTATATTAGATGATAAAGAATCAATATATTTCTTTTGAGTATTTAAGTTTTTTTGCAATTCCTTATTTCTTTGTCTAGTCTGCTCATCTCTATATTCATTTCTATTATTTCTTCTTTGATTTCTACTGTTACTACCAAAAATCGAACCAAAAATATTCCCAATAAAATCTAATTCTCCACTCATAACCTCTCCCAATCATAATTAATTTATAAATTTACTATTCCATTCTTTTAAAAATTTCTTTCCAGGAACTCCCGAAAAATGTATTTTATCTTTTTTAAAAAACATTTCTATCTTTCTTCCGTTTACCCCATATAAGTCAAGATAATTTTCATATCTACAAGATAAGGGAATAATCTTCTGATTTGAAGACCCCCTTAAACTTTTTCCATCATCTAATTTGCTATTATATTCACCATCAATCAACAAATCAATATTTTTTAATAAATTATTTATATCTTCATTATTTTTTATTTTCAACTCCTCTAAAGTATATCCAGTATATAAAATAATACCATAATCATTTATCTTTTTTAAGTTATTAATAAGAATATTCAGATTTTTTGCCTGTAAAAAAGGCTCCCCTCCACTTATTGTTAAACCTTCAATATTTTTATTTTCTGAAATTAAAGAGGTTAATTCAGGTATTTTATATTTTTTACCTCCAGTCATTGATTTAGAGCGTGGAGATAAACATCCTTCACAATTTTTATTACAACCTTGTAACCAAATAGCAAACCTCTTAAATGGCCCTAACGTTTCTGTTTCTTCCAATAAATTATAAATTTGTAAACTTTCTTTAATCATCTAAACTAATATCCTTTATTTTTATACGGCTTGATACATCTTCACCTGTTAAATAACTATTCAAAATATAAACAAATTTTGACATATCTTTCTTACGCTCTTTATCATCCTCAGAAGATAACTCAAAATTAAATCTTGATTTACTTTCATGACCATTTTCCATAAAAACTCTATCTATTTCTATAATTTTTTTAGCAATTTTAAGAATTCTTGGAGTTCCAGCTTTGAATAAATCATTGTCCTGCCCTCTTAACATTAGTAGACCAAAAAGGAGTTCATTGTTATTTCTAAAAGGAACAGATAGCATTCCTATTTTATATTTATCATTCATAATATCTTTATTTTTTTTAATATCAGCAGGTAGCCGTTTATATCTCTCTTCTATTATGCCCAATAAGATATGAATATAGTTAGAATCTAAATTATTTAAAGAATGAATAAATTCTTCATTGCCCCATATACCCATTGCTAATGCCCCTAATGGTCTATTTAAGCGATTAAAACTTTTAAGATTTTGCTTGTCATTATATAAAAATAAAACTTGTTTCATTACTTCTTTCAATAATTTTTTATTCTTTAATTTCGAAGCAAATAAATATCCAATTTGTAAGTAAGCATGTCTTTGAATATCTCCGTTATTACTCTTAATGTCTCCAAGGATATTATCAATAATATATTCAGGACAAAAATCTCCTAAATAATTTAAAAGATATTCTGTATTCTGGTTTTTGAGTAATTTAGGAACAATAATATTATTAATATTATTAATACTTTTTTTATTTAATTTTTCAAATGAAGTTTGTAATATTTTTTTCAACTCTATTTCAATATATTTACTTTTTAAATTAATTAATGATACCGAATATTTATTCACTAAATTTAGAAAATAAAAACCATCAGGATTTATTTTTCCAATTTTAACCCAAATTGTATCCCCTTCTACGATATTATATTCTTTACCTTTATCATAAAGAAATCCCTTTTCATAGATACCAATATCGACCATGTAACCATTCCACTTAACTTCATTCACAACACCAGTAAAAAGATATCCTTCTTTTAATTCATTAAAATCACTAATTGTAGTAAATTCATTTTCTTTTATTTTTAAAATCTCAGAATAAATAATATCTCCAGCTAAATAATTATCAGTTTCTGAAGTATACATATACGAATCAACTCCATACCCATTATCTATAAATAATCCATTTTTAATAATATTTACAATTTCTCCTTTAAATATCATTCCCTTCTTTAAATCTGCTATACTTGTAACCCTGCTTAAAAACTTTTCATCATTAAAATAATTCTCAAAATCATCAATCATATTGACAATATTATCAATAATAGGCTCAGGATTAATCTTAGCCGGCATTTGAGGTCTTTCATTTTTAATACTTGCAGCCTGTTGCTTTTTACCTTCATCACCTCTTTTCCATTTCACTTCAAGTTCTTTAAATGGAGGATTTTCAATTTTATAAGGTAAAATAATTAATCTAAAAGCTCCCTCTCCATACACATACTCAACTTTCATTTTAATATCCATTGGTTTGGATAAAGGAAAGTGAGATGATTCTAAAATAGCCTCAAAGGCCATATCTTTATCACTATTCTCATCCCTACTTAATGGAAATGCTATGAACTCCTGATTTGCAGGAAGTACCAAAACCTTTTTTATATCCTCAGAAATTTTTTCACCAGGTGAAACAAGCCTTCCTTCTGATAATTGTATTTTATCTCTTTGTGTTTTAAGCCATAATTCTGGCACCCAGTCTTTATAAGTTTTTAATCCATTATCAAATCTATTTAAATAAGACTCAGCCCCCTTTGCTATTAAATCAATATCTCTATATAAAGATATTATTTTTTTTGATTGTATAGTGTTTTTTATTTTATTTAAAGATAATAAATGCCCTACTATAACAAACTTTATCTCCTTAACCTTTATTGATGCTTTTATCTTATTAGGTTTTAATTCCATAGATAACTTACGATACTTATCATTAAAAAATTTTATCCATTTATTAACAATTTCTTTTATAATATTTGAATCATAGTTAATTTTAATCCATTCGGTTTCATCTTTATTTATAGGGATATAAATTTCCTTTTTATTTAGAATTAACTCTTCACATTTACCCGTATTTAATATAAAATCAACAATTTTTTTCTTATCTTTAAGGTTTCCAAATTTTTCTTTAATATATAAAAATAAATATCTCCTTTGAAATTCGATAAAGGATAGCTCCCCTAATCCTGAAACTTCAATAAAAAGAGGTCTTCTTTCCCAGTATATTCCCTTAGAATTTGAATAGTTTTCTAATTTTTCATCATAATGAGCAATCAAACATGAAAATGTTAATTCTGTGGCATCTGTATCTAAAACGATTACAGCATTTCCTTCCCTTATACCACTCTTTTTAAAATCCTCTAAAGTCTGCCAACCCAAAAGGGTCGAAACACTTCTCCATGGAAAAGAAATTTTACCAAATAAAGTTGATATTGAAGAACGCATTTCTATTTGATTAAATTCATCCATATTATCGGGAAAAGCAATTGCTAAATTTGAGAAACTACTAATATTAGAGTTTATTTTTATTTTATCTAAAACTCTATACAACATTTCAGGAATTTCTCTGTGATTTTGTTTTTTTTCACTCCAAAAACCATTAATAGATATAATATCACCAAAAAATGGATTTAATATTCTATTTTTTTTACCAACAAGATAATCAAAATCTTCACCTAAGGATAATTTTACAGAATAAAGATAGCTATCTAGTTTAACTATATTATTTTCATAAATAATACCTGGGGATATCAATGAAAAATTAGCTCCAATATTTCCAGAAACATCTTTTTTTATCATTTTTTTTATTATTGGTTTTGTTAGATTAAAATCTTTTTTTATATCATTAATAATTAAAGAAATAAGAGCATCAATATTATCCAAAGAAACTTTTTTCGTTATGGTTTTAGTTTTTTTATTATTTTCAAATATATTTGAACTAAAAATAACTTTATTGTCAAAATCAATATCAAAATTAAAATTAAAATTAATGATTTTTCTATTTTTGCTACTATATTTAATAGTTTTATTATTAATAAACTCTTCAATTATAATCATAAGTGACGAATTAATACTACCTACCTGCAATTTATATATTTTATTTCCTAAAATATATAAATTTTTTCTTTGTATACTATCATCAATATTTCCATATAAAATTATTCCAGCATTTTTAGTTTTAAAGCCAGGCTCAACTTTACAAAATTCATCAAATAAAATAATTTCATTAAAACTTCTTAATTCAGTAATAATTCTCCAAGTAATTAAAGATGTAAATCTATTTATACCATTATTCCATAATAATGCAATTTCCTCATCATAATGCCTTAACCAATGAACCGCTCTCCAGATACGATTATATTTCTTATCAGAAAGTAAAACATTATTTGGCTTAATTTCAATTGCTCTTTCAATATTAGACAACTTACTATCAGGCAATGTTTTCAATAATTTTAAAGTATCTTTGAGTATTTTAATATCCTGCTGATTTGTCGATGGAAGCCAATTGATTCGATTAGATAAAAAAGTCTTAAAATCTTTTATAAATCTAACAACAACACGATTTTCAAGTATATCATAAGAAGAATTTCTTTTAACTGTCATTACTTTTTGTTTTGCACCAATTTTTTCTCTTAACTTTCTTCCAGGTTGTTTTGAAAGCCATGTCATACAACGAGTATCCATTTCTTTTGCTTTGTGTATAGGTAATATCAAATGCTCTCTTAATATTTTTCTTCTTGGATTACTAATTATATACTCCAAAGCTTTAAAACATTTTTCACAGGTTCTATAAATATTATCTTCAGGAATAATATCAATTTTTTTATGTTCTTGATTCAGTACATCAAGAATATTTATCAATGATTGATTCATTGATTTACCTGTTATCGGGTCATATCTAGAGGCATCAATAAAAAAATGTGATATCTCAAGCATTAATCTCCAATACTCAAAGGCATGAAAATTATTTTTTATAAACTCAGAAGATTCTATATCATATTTATCAGGAGGATTTTCATCCCATGGTTTTTTTAAATATTCATTCATAATATTACTCTTTCTTATTTTTTTTAGAATTATCACTACTCACGATATCTTTGCCTCTCTCTTCGATTTCATCCTCTAAATTTTCTAGATATTCAGCTGTATTCCAATTAAAAACACCGTATCCCTTTGTTGAGGCCATTTTATAATCTTTGGATAAAGCCTCTGCATGTTTACTTATTATTCTAGCTATTGGTTCTATACACTCTTTCTTTGTATCTCCCTCAGTTTCTATTCCTCTTAGTTTAGGCATAATTTTTTGAACAATTTGGTCTTCGAAAGCTCTTTGACAAGCAAAATCATATTTTTGCTGATTTTTCTTATCTTTAAGTTCTCCATCTTCTTTAGTTAATTCACAAACATCAGGATGATTTGCAATATAATTTTCAATTCCTTGATAAACCCTATGTCCAATTGCTCTTCCTGCAAATCTTATTTTATCATTTATATCCTCCACTATCTTTTTAAATTTTGCTCTCTTTTCTTTTGGTAATGTTTCTACTGAACGCCCCCATGATCTCCATGTTTCAAACTTAAATACTCCTGATTTTCCAGCCATTTTCAAAGTATTTCTTTGATGAAATTTTCTTGGACTAGGAAATGAAATAACATTACTTCTATCTATTGCCTTATCTGATAATGTCATTGTTGATTCATCTTCATTCATTGTTCCAACATATAAAATATTCCTTCCAAGATTTAAAGAATATTTTTCACCAGAGCCTAAATCTATATCTATTTCAACAGATTGCTGTCCTCTTCTTAACTCTAATTTACTGAGTAAATCACTAAAGTACTGCTCTATTTTTGCCAAGTTCATTTCATCTAAAAGAACAAGTAATATTCCATCATTAAATCCATTACCTTCAGATGAATCTCTTTGACTTTGTGCCATAGCACGAAGTAATTGCTTGGGATTAAATTTTTGCTCCATATAGTTAAAAAATCCAAACATATCCTGTGAACTATCCCAATTCGGTTGTACTGCTATAGGAGCAAATTGTATACCTCCAAATCTTGAATATAATCGAGGAAGCTCTGATTTACCTGTTCCACTAACTCCAGCCAAAACAGTTAATGGTGACCATTCTGATATTTTTAAAGATGTATGAAATGCCTTTACTAATCGCTCATTAAACTTAAACCCAGATTCTTCCATTTTTTTAAATATATTATTCAACCAATCAATTTCATTCTCTTCTCTATAAGAATTTTTACGAATATCTACAAAATCCTTTAATGGCTCTTTAATAACTCCAATTCTTGCTTCACGAGTTGCAGAAGGAGATTCTGTATATTTCTTTAAATCATTTTCAAGTTCTGCTACATCTTTTTTATATTTTTCTAATCTAATTTTACTAATCTTTAATTGCTCTCTTAAGCCTTCTAGTTCTATTACAGACTTAATACTTCTACTATTTTCAATTTCTAAGCTTGAAATTTTTTCAAGTAATCCTCTTATTTTTTCATCATCATTATTTTTTTGCTCTTTTAAAAAATCTAATTCTTTAATTTCTTTAATAGATGGTCTATTAAACAATTCTTCTTTAAGTCTTTCTATTTTCTTTTCTTTACTTCTTAAATCTCGCAAAATCTCATTTGGTTCTTTATTTTCAAGTTTAACTTTTAATTCTTCAAAACTTTCAATTTTTTCATTTAAATCAATAAGACTATCTTTATAAGACTCTATCGTTTGAATTTTAGCATCCAATTCAATTTTTAAATTATCTAACTCTGCCTCAAATTTATTTTCGAGATGTTCTCTAATTTCTTCTTTTTTACTTTCTATCTCTCCTTGCTCATAATCAAGTTCTCTTCTCTGGATATTTATTCTATTTTCTTTTTCTTGATACTTGACTTGTAACTCTTCTTCATACTTTACAAATTTCTTTTTTTCTTCTTTAAATTTATCATATTCCATCTTAAGATCAGCTTTTTCTTTTTCTATTTCTTTTATTAATTCCCTTCTTTCCTTTTCAAAAGAAAGAAAAAATGCTTTTCTGTCATTTTCACGAATATTATCCAATTCTTTTAATTGCTTAGTTCTTGTTTCATTCAATTCTTTAATTAAATTTTCTTTTTGTTTATTTAAGTCATTTAATTCACTTTTTAGGCTTAAAGTTGCCTTCTCATTTTCCTTTACAAACCCTTCTTTTGCATCATTTTCTTTGATTAAAATAATTCTTTCTCTATCAATTAAAAATTTCTCTTTTTTCTGTAAACGTTTCTCTCTTTCTAACAAATCTTTATCCAAAACTTTTAATTCTTTATTTTTATCACTAATTTTTAATTCTAAGTTTTTTAATTTTTCCTTATATCCCTCCTGCTCCCGTTCCATAAACTCTTTATTTTCTTTTTTAATATTTAATAATTCTATTCTGATTTCTCTTTTCTTATTCAATAAGTCATTTTCAAGGTCCTCAATTTCTTTGTTAAGTAAAATAGTTTTTTGATTAAATTGTTCCAAAGCTTCTTTCTTAAATCCTTCTTTTGCATTTAACTCTCTTTTTCGAATTTCAAATTCTCTATTTTTTAAAATATTATTCTGATTTATAATTTTTTTCATATCTTCTTTTAATTTTTTTTCTTTTTCCAATAAATTATTTTTAAATTTATTCAATTTATTTTCTTGCTCATCAAGCTCTTTTGCTCTTTTTTCTAATTCTTTTTCTGTATCCTTATCAAACATAGCCATCTTACTCTCCCCTTAAATTATTAAATAAAAATTTATTCATATTTTTAGTCTTTATATATATTTTTTTTATATAATCAGATGTAAATTCTTTTTTATTTTTACTTGCATGTGTAATTTCCTGACGAATATCTTGCTGTAATTCAACTATAAACTCAAAAAAATCAGGGAATTTTTTAGCGAATTCTATTAGCGGATGTTTTTCATTATATGAAGCCACCATTAAACTATATAAAACTTTTGCATTCAAAGTTGAATTATTTTTTATTTTATTAATATTTATATGTGTTAAACTCTTTAAAAGCCCTTTTTCTTTAACATTAAAGCCTAATTTCTTTGCTAATTCACTAAAAATAATAGAATTTAAATCATCATTTTTAGAAAACTTAAACTTTCTAAAATCATCTATAATAAAACTTTCATTAATTATCTCAAAAATAGACTCAAAAACTTTAGTAAAAGAGGTTGCAACTTTATTGACTTCATACTTATTATAATCTGATTTCACATATTTTGAATATGAGTAAAACAGTTTACTAATTTCACTATAATACTTTTCATAATCTACAATATTATCTCCAAATTCATTTTTAACATCAATGTTTGCCTCTGTTTCAATCATGGAACTAGCCTTATTTAGTTCTTTTTGTAATTTAAAGTCAACTTTTATCTTTACTTTATTGTTCTCAAGATTTTTCAAAAGAATTGAAATTAAATTATAGGTAAAACCTATATACTTCTTATAATTTTCTAATAAAATATTTGTTCTATCCCTTCTTTTTTTATCCTTTCCGCCGTGTTGGCTTGCATTTCTTAATTCTTCAATTTCAAAAAATATTTCAAGTATATTTGGTTCTTTTTTCACAATATTAAACAAAGGATGATCAGGATTATTTTTTACCGTAAATAAACTTATAAGTAACCTAGCTTTAATTTTTCCTGAATTATAATTCGCTACTGACTTCAATTGTCCAAATGGTATATTAATATACTTAGATATAATATTTTCATTATTTCCTATTAAATTTTGCAAAAATATTTTTATACATTCTCTATTTCCTAATTTATCATTCTTAACCAAACCTATATTTTTAAAACTGTCTTTAGTTGGAAATTGCTCGGATATTTCACTAAAAAGTAATTCTATTACCAAATGAATATTATTTGATAAAGAGTTTAGAGTATTTTTTTCTATGTTTCGGCCTTGAATTTCCAATGAAACCTCATTTAACTTTAGTTTCATCAATAAATTAAATAAATCCTCATATTTTAAAATATTATCTCCAAATTGCATTATTATTTGATTGCTCAAATCTTTATTTTGTCTTTTCAAAAGATTCACAATATTCTCTGTTGAATCAGAAACTTCTTCTTTAATAAATCCTGATATAAATTTATTTAACCCATAATCACTCTTAGAAACCTTGGTAATTATTTTTCTAAATTTAAAATCATTCTCCAAACCAAAAGGGTCGTAAACATTCCATGATTTTCCATTTGATATCTCTTTAGGGAAATATATCCATGCAGTCAACCAATAAGCTCCAATAGGCTTCTCATTAATTAATGAGATATTCTTATATAAATCATATATTTTATCATGCTTATATTCTGAAAAACTTGAAGAATTTAACTTTGAATTTAATTTTTTATGATTCTTTGTTATTCTACTTACTTCATCCATATTAGGAGGATTAACATCTATATTTTTAAATATCTCAATAAAATGAATTGATTTTTTATTATTATTTGAAATATTTAACTTTTTATCAACTATTTTTTTTATATTATCCTTAAAATCAATAATAAACCTATCCCAAAATTCTCCTGTAAAAGCATCCTGAAAAATATAAGCTGAAATCATTTCCCCTCTATCATTAATTTCACCATTAAGAACATCGTTTCCTTTTTTAGTAATATAATGATTTTCATCTATATATTCACTATTTAATAATTCTTCAAAAATTTTAGCAGTTAAATCAATTTCAATTCCAATATAATCAGCCACCTTTTTTGTCGATAAAAAACCAATCTTTATGAGTCCAAGCACAGCCTTTTGTAAAATATTTATTTTTCTTGGCCTAGGTTGAGGAGCCAATACTTTATACACATAACATGGCCATGCAAATAATTTTCTTTCCCCCCATTCATAAGGCTGATTTTGAGGTTTAAAGTAAAGTATCTCTGTTTTATCTTTATCAAATTCCACTATAATACCTCTTTATAATTTCTAAAAACACCTTCTTCACCTTTACATAACTTGTTAAATTCATACATTTGAGGTATTGCAACCTGAGCAACAGCAGTTTCAAACATTTTTGAATCTCCAACGGCAACAAGTAGTTTTTTTTGACGACTCATTGCAACACATAAACGATTAGGAAATGTCATAAATCCATATTTTTTTCTTGAATCTTTTTCTGTATTTGACTTAAAATCATTACTTCTTGTAATAGAAAGCAAAACAACATCAAATTCTCTTCCCTGAAAAGCATCAATTGAACCAATTCTTAATTTATCATCATTTTCTAAATCCTCTAAGTTAATTCCCATTTTTATTATTTCTTCTTTTATTAAATCCCTTTGAGCAGCATAAAAAGTAATTACTCCATAAGTCAACTTAGAGTTTTCTGTAATAAGATTATTTATTTCTTTTGCTATAATTTTAGCTTCAACTAACCTTGACTTACTTTGTCCGGATTGCTCTTTTCCAGCAATTAAGGGTACATCTATCCATGCAACAGATTTGCTGTTATAATTTTGTAAATTGTGTTGTAATCTTTCTATTGGCATTCCGGATTCTATATGAGGTTCATTATGACATTCATAAAAATTTTTACTTACAAAATCACCTAAAACAGGGGTTGTTCTAAATTGTTTATCTAATGTAACACATCGTTTAACACCAGTAGTTCTTTCTAATTCTTTCAAATTTTTAAATAATTTTTCAAATAAACTTTCTTTTAGTTTTTCTTCGATATTAATATCATTTTCAGTATTTTCTGAAATACTATTTTCCATTTTAGCTAAAATAGAATCTTCTACAATATGAGGTAACTGTCTATGGTCTCCAACTAAAATTATTCTTCTTTTTGCTTGAGCCATAGGAATCAGTAAATCCAAAGGAGTTGCTCTTGCAGCTTCATCAATAATTACTGTATCATAAATCAAATCATTATTTTTTATTTTTTGCATTTTTGAAGAATCAGCCTGCTGACATGATGCAGCTAAAACAGACGTATAATGTGCAAGCATCTCCATAACCCCCTGTGGGTCAAATTGTATATCATCAAGATATTCAGCTAAAATAGATGCTTCACCTGTTTTTGTTTTTAATAATTTTTGATTAACTTCATCGAGAATATCTGTAAGTAATATAGAAATATTTTTATTTTCCATATAGTCAAAACTTGATTTTTTTGAAGGAATACATCTATCAAGTAAATTTTCTTTTAATAATTCTAAGTCTTTTAAAAATTTAGGGCTTTCAGGAAAAGAGTGTTCCAAACTTCTTTTTAAAATATTTAATTCTTCTTTATGTAAAATGCTAATAATATCCCTGCTTTCCATATATTTCAACAAATTATATGATTTTACAAAACCATCATCGGCAAATGATACTTTATGTATTCTTAATCCTCTAATTAATTTAATTAAACGAGTATCTCTACTACCCTTTGTTTTAGATTCATTTTCCATATTAACAATCTCTTTAGTTAAAAGACTCATTAATTTATTAGATATTAAATTTCTTCCATTTATATCATTTTTTATACCTTTTAATAAATCAAAAGTTTGAATAGAATTGCCTGGCGTTTGTAAATATGAATTAACTTTTAGTCTAAGTTTTTTATAAATAGAATCAGGAGGTAATGCCTCTAGTTTACTACTTAGAATAACTTCTTGTTCCTCTATCCATTTATTTGTAATTCGTCTGCTTGCACTTATTATATCTTTATCTTTTCCACCAAGTTTTATAGCAGGAATACCATTAATTTTTATTCTATCAGTTGCATTTTCAACAGCATCATGTTGAAAACTTGACACTAAAACTAAATCATTAAGCTTTTGGATACTAGTCTTTTCTACTTCTTCAGCTAACCTTTCTATTATTGCAGTAATAACAGTCGTTTTACCTGTTCCTGGTGGACCTTGAATAATCGCGATATCAGGAGTATTTAACGCAACTTTAATAGCCTCTAACTGGGATTTTGTAGGCGGTTGACTTTCCATTTTTTTTCTTAATTTAGAAGAAATTGCTTTGATTTTTTTTACTCTTACATCCACCGTTGAAATGCCCTCTAGTATTTGAGCTAACTGTGGCATTGGGTTTTTAGATGTAAATATATTATCATGAGCTTTCTTTCTGCGCTCATTTGCGACTTTATCTCCAATATATGAATAAAAGATATAACCTATTTCAGGAATTTTTTTTTCTTCATTATCTTTGAGAGTAAATTTAATTGTTAAATTAGTTAAGTCTATTTTATATTTAATAGGATTAATCATAATATTATTTTTAAAAAAAGTTTTATTTTCTACTTTCTCATCAGAATTTGATAATAACAGACCTATCTCTTCAGGAATAACATCAGCTATAGATAAGTTTAACGGATCTCTATTATCCAAATATTTCTTTGTATTTTTTAGTTTTTCACCAATATTATCCTTCTCGAGTATTTTTAAAATATAGTTATCATTCTCCACCCAAAAACTATCATACTCAAAACAACCAATATTTATTATTTTTTCATCCAATTCTTCCTTTTCAATTTTATTATATATTCTCCAGCTATCCAATAAACTTTCTCCAGCTTTAGAAAGTTCTTCTAATTGCTTTTTTGAATTTCTTCTAATATCAGTGGCAGTATCAGTAAATTCCATTTCACATACAGCAATAATAATATTCTCTTTTGAATTTTCACTAAAATATCTATTTTGCGTTATTCTTTGTAATATAAATTTCCCGTTTATATTGCCAATATCAGCAATTATTTTATCACCATATAGTCTAAAGGATTCATTTTCATCACTATTTTTTAGATCATCATTTACTCCTTTTGACAAAAAAATATATTGGTTTTTATTATCATCTACTTTTTTAAGCCAAAATTCATCTTTAAGAAATTTATAACATTTATCTTTTGATTCATTCGTTGATAAATTTTTAAGAGTTGGTAAATATTTAAGCTCTATTTCTTTAAAAATTTTATCATCAACTTCAATAGATAATTTATCATCAAATTCTATTTTTCTATTAAACTTATAATATTCTATCAATAAAATTGTTTCGTTTTTATTTTCAATATATTTTGTAATTATTGTAATAAATGGAGTATTTACCGAAATTAAATCATATATTAAATCATTATTTTTTTTATCTTTGGGCTCAACTAAAATATGTTTTTTAGAACTTTTCACAATATAAGAATTTAGTTTATTTGAATAAAAAAGAAGTACAGGTTCGTTATTCATATTATCCAATTCATTTTGTTTTTTTACTAATACTTCAATAATTCCTTTTTCGTTTTCATATTTTATCTTACTATATTTCATAATTTCTCTTAAAATTTTACGAATGTAATAACACGATGATAATTTTTTTCACTATCAAAATGAATCATTAAATCATCTTCTCTATTTGGTATTAAAAAATTATGTTTCCGTTTAATCAAAACTTTATCTTTCATATTTTTAGATGCAATAAAATACCTTCCTCTATCAAGATTACTTATAAGTATTTCATTTTTCTGTGCATTATATTCAAGACTTAATTTATTTTCAGAATTTAATCTATTTCCTGAAATAAGATACGAGTCTATATTAGTTTTTATATTTTCTGTTAAAACAATTGAAGCAATACTTGTTCCAAAACTACTTAATCCGCCCTCCCAGTCAATTTCTTTTTTAGGAGGTAACCACGATTTTATATTTATTAATACCGTTTGTGGTTTCTTTTCTCCACATAAAGGACAGATTTCATTATTTGCATAATAATGAAATCCACATTCACAAGAAATTAAGGAATGTAACGCTTCATTTAAAACATTTTCCCATTCTACTAATGAAGGCCGCTTAAGATAATCATTAACTCCATTCTCAAATGTTTCTTTAAACAGTCGTTGCAAATTTGAACTTAAAACTAATTTTCTTGGCATACCATTCTCTGTAAAATTAGAGTTATCATTTTCATCATCAACCCATGGTATATCTCCCTTTTGAGCCTTTTCTTCCATTTCAGGCTCACCTTCTGTTACAATATCGCCATATCGAGGATGCACTCCTGTCAGCATCCAAAACGCAATTACAGCAAATGCATGAGCATCAGTTAATGTATTAACCCCAGAAACCCCCTTAACCAACTCTGGAGCACCATAAGGGGGAGTATATATTATTTTATGACTCATTTTACTTTGATATTCTAAATTATCTGCATCAATTAATGAAATATAATCATCATCAATATCCTTAGATATAAAAAAATTATCAGGAGATGGATCCGCAAAAACTAAGCCTTTGGAATGTAGCTGAGACATTGTCTCTGCGATTTTACCAAGAAGCTTTAATCTTTTTTTCAATCCCCCTGTTTCAATATATCTTTTAAAACTTTCTTCATCTTTAGGAACTAATACATCATGTTCATAGAACATTAAATCTTTTAATGGAATCATATCGTCAAGTATTTCCATAACATATCCTAAATACGGAAAGCTTAATATTGAAATAGGATATTTTATTTCTATATCATCCAATGATATATTTTTTATTTTTTTAAATGCCTCTTGCCTTTCCTTTATATCAGACATGTTATTAAATTCAAATTTTCCACTAGGATTAGTTCTCATGAGCTTAATTGCAATCCCCTTTTCTTGAGCCAAAAACACAGCACCCTGCCCTCCCTCTCCTATTTTCTTTTCCAAATGATAAACTCTTCCATTTTCATCAGTAAGAGTTAAAGGGAAATCATTTATTTTCCTATTTTCTAACATTTTTTTCCTATATAAATTTTAATACACCAATTGTTTTATCATCACCACTAAAAGGGGTAGGCCAATTTTCTAATTCATCTTTTAAAATACGCCATCTTTTTTGAGGAAATTCATCACTAATATTTAATATATATTCAGAAAATTCCAAATATTTATCTTTTAGCAAATCATCTGCAACTCCATCAGTGGCAAGTATTATTCCTTTTATATCATCGGTAATGTCAAATTCATTAATTATCCATTTATCAATATTCCATGTACTTCCAAGAGCATAAGTTTCATTTCCGAATCCTTCTCTTTCTTTAGATAAATTACTAGCATATTTACCTCTATTTACTAGAATAATACCATCGCCAAGTTGTGCAGTTATTAATTTACCATTATTTAAAGCCAAAGCAAAAAGAATTGTTGAACATGATTCCTTATCACTATATTTTACCGAAACTAATGAAGTCCACATTGTTTGTAAAATCATTAATAAATGCCTTACATTAGAAGATTTATTTTTATACCAGTAATTAACAGCATCATAACTAGCCTTACAAGCCATCTTTGAACCAAACTCAGAAAATTTTTTAGACCCCATTCCATCGGCAACAACTACTAAAGAACCAAAAAAATATTTATAAGAAAACCAAGCATCCTGATTTGGCAAATTGTTTTTTTTATGCATTTCACCTTTAGATGAATAGCCATACATTATAAATTTAGAACTCATTTTTATGACCTTTTAAAAAAAACTTCAGCTTCTTTATTTTTATTCAAATCTCTACTTTGAGCCCTTGTTGTAACACTCATTGTAACAAACTTAAAAAACTCATATATTTTATCAGCATCATCAGCTTTAAAAACACTTTTACTATCATCGGCTAAAAACTCTTTTAACATCGCTTCACCAGAATCATCTCCAATAAACATCGCCATTCTATCTGCTTTTTTCGCCCTTTCAGAATTCAACAATTTTTTTAATTCTTCTTTCCAATTATCATTTGGCTCTCCATCTGATATTAATACAATTGCAGGAGTATAGGCTCGACTAGATATTTTACTTTTATCTTCAAGTAATTTTCTTGCAACATTAAAAGCCTTTCCCATTGGAGTAAGCCCAGAAGCTGTCATATCTTCCCACAAGATGTCTTTAACAGCTCTAAGCGAGGTATGGATTTTTGCATTATCACCCCCAAAAGTAATAATTGAAACTTGTATTTCTGCACCAATTATTGTTTCATCTTTAAAAGTTTCTAACATTTTAGATAAAGATTTATTTAAACTCATCATTGCAGACATTCCACCTTTCACAATATTCCATTCTTTACCATCTTCAATAACTGTTCTTCCTGTTTTAACAATCTCTCCAGATATAACCCTATCCATACTACCACTGGTATCAATCAATATAATAACGGGTAATGGACGTGGTTTTGATTGTGTACAAAAATTCATTACCATAATTAAACCTCCTTTATTTTAATTTCTAAATTATTAAAAAAGTCTTTTATATACATTATATCGCTTGCCAAAAAAACTTTATTTTTATGGGTTTTATTTACATTTTCAAGAAATTTATTAATGAAAGTTGCACCATCATCATCACCAATAAATACAGCATTAAAATTAGCTCCTTTACTAATATCTAATTTAATTAGCTCATTTACCTCATACCTCCAGTCATTAAAATCTGTAGGTGTTCCATCTGATATTAAAATCACCTCTGGATATAAACTATTCTCCAAAGCTAAATCAGAAAACATCTCCCTCATTAATTTAATTGCTTCTGAAAATTTTGTTTTACCATCTGCAATTAAAGGACTATATTTAATTTCAGATAAAAGCTTGAAATCAAGAATAATTTCTGCCTCTGTAGAAAATGATATTATTGATAAAAAAATATCATATATTTTTACTTTCTTTAAAGAATTAATAAAATTTGAAATTGATGAATTAACAACATCAATTTTATCCCCATACATACTACCACTACGGTCAACCAATAAAAAAATAGGTAACTTTTTTTTCATTTATATCTCCAAAGTTATAAATTTTAAATCTTCAATATTCTCCTTAAAAGATACAGAATCATCAAGACCTCCATCCATAGTCTCATAAAATGCATGTAAAAATCTTTCTGCAAATTTTTCAAGTCTATTTGCATCTTTAAGTTTTAACGGGGTTGTTCCATGTGCAAGTATAGATTTATTTCTTAAACTTCCCATAGAAACAATTGTTTTTAAATTGAATTTATATTTTGCATCAAACATTTTATCTCCTAATGAAATTAAAAGAGCTGCCATATTTGCATAACCAAGCGGGTAATCTGGCAGGCTTAAGACTTTATTATCCCAACCTATCTCAGCTAAACTATCAACATATCTTTTCTCTAATTCATCCTTATTTATTTTCAAATTAGAATAAACTGGTTTATTAATAACAATATTATACTTATTTTTTAAACGATATGCAAAGCATCCTTCCATAGCTCTATAAAAGAATAAACATGAAAAGTCATATCTTTTTAGGTTATTTTTATAAAATAATCCTAATAAATAAAAGTTCAATAACTTAGTTTTAATATCATTTTTCTGTAGACTTTCTAAAAAGTCTATTTGTTTTGTAACTTTCTTCATATCATTTTCATAAAACCCCTGCAATATAACAAAATTATCATTTAAATGCTCTTTTACATTTATTATAGACTCCATCAATTCTTCAATATCTACATCACACCATTTTGAGTATAATTTTGATAAATCCTTTAAAAACTTTGCATATTTAGGCTCTTCTAATCTTTCTGATAATTCTAAAAACCTATCATGTGCCTCAGAAAACTGACCTTTATTAAAAAGTACCTTCCCTCTTGTAATTTCCTCATGCCCATATAGAGTAATAGGGTTTGGCAAATAAAGTAAGTCTTCTCCACCTGGAATAGGACGACGTCTTATAGGGTCATAATTTTTACTTTCAATATAACAAATAGGCATATCTAACTGCCAAGCAACTAATCCAGCAGCAGCACTCATTATCTTTTTTCCACCAGTAATATCAACAATTGCTTTTAATTTTTCTTCATTAGTAATTTCAGAAACCTTGTTTTTAATTAATTTATATATCTTCAAAGGGTCTGTAGGATCACAAGTTAAGTGATGAAAATTACTATAACCAATCATTGGAACAACATGCTCTCCTATAATATTAATCCCCTCTGAAGTTTTTTTAGAAGAAATTACCAGCACCTGCTTAGGGTTTATTACTTTTGATGATATAATACTCGTTTCAGGAGAAAACCCTGACATTGTTATCAGCAGATCAAATTCTTTGTTTTTTACATTTTTATTATTTGCCCATCGCTCTTTTGCTAATTTAACCACATCATCCAGTAAATTTTCATAATAAAAATTATCCTTTTCTTCTTTATTTTCTTTATCAATTGATAACCATTTTTTAATGTTTTTCTCAAATTCACTCAATTTCACTCCTATAAGTTTAATGATAATTAAAAGGTAATATCTCTATTATTTCTTTTATATTTTCAGGTAAGCATTTATTATTTATAAAAGTTCTTAACTTTTCCATTTGTGGAACAGAATATTTTAATTTATCCTCTGTTTCCTTTAGTAAATACCTTGCATCATCTAAAAAATAATTATCATCAAAACATGCAAAAGCCACCGTTGATATAACAGAACCAATTAATTTTAATGTTGCTCCAAAATCATTTATTTTTATCATTTTAATTGAATTTTTAAAACGTTCCAAAGAATAGTTCATAAATATATCTTCTGTTCTTTGCCAACAAAATACTCCTCTATAAAGATTTATTAACTCCCATGGATGCTGAATTTGCTCACTCCAATTTTTATAATAACTTGTATATTCACTTATTATTTCAGGATTTACCTCATCACAAAAAAACAAGGTTCTCAAAAAAATATGATGATGATATTGTGTTTTTATATCATTAGAATTTTTAAATAATTCCAAACATTCATTTAAATCACCTATTGTATCTTCAACAATAGAGATTCTATTAGTAAAGCCTCCATCAATAGCATTAAGTGCTCTATAGCATTTTGTTTGATCTATCTCCCCTAACTTATCAATCTCATCAATCTCAGATATATTAAATAGTTCTATTGCCTCAACAAAACATTTTTCAGCCTTTTCATAGTTTCTATTTATTGAATATGATTGCCCTAGGCTACTTTTAACCATTCCCTTCATAACAAAGGATAAATTTTCAAAATTTGAATCTAATAAAATACTAGAGTTTACATTTAAAGCAGTATCAAAATCAAACTTATCATTGTAATGAACGACTACATTTAAATCAATATATGTAACAAGTTCAAAATCATCATTTAATAAATTAATACGATTACTTTCATAATTAGAAACTGCTTTATCTATTCTGTGAGGATCTCCACCATGATTAGCATCCTGAAGTTCAATTGCAGTCCATAATAAACTTATTTCAGCAGAAGTGTAGTTAATGTCTAAATTTGGAATTAAATATTTAACATTTTTAAATAAAATATGTAATTTACTTAAATCCCGACTTTTAGATTGATATTTTTCTTCTAATTTTTTAATAATTTTAAATTTATAACTTTTATCAACAATAAGTATCTTTTTTAATTCGACTAAAACTTCTTTCTTGAAATTATCATTTTGGTATATTAAGAAAAACTGAAACATCTTTTCACAATTATTTTTTAACTCTTCAACTTTACTTAATACCTTATCTTTCATATTCCTTACTCCTCAATCTCCAACGCAACTTCCAAAACACTCTTCCTGCCCCATGCTTTCCTCACATCATCAGAAACCAATAACCTACAGCCTTTAAAGTTTTAATTTCTTCTTTAAACTCCATAAATCCCCCTCCTTGGAGGGGTTCAGAATCTAGTTGCTTCGATTCTAAAAGGTGGGTATCCTTGTCCATTAATTTCCTAAATTTATTCTTTAATTTATCAAATACCATTTCATCTTCCTCTAATAATTCCAATAATATTTCTTTTACTTCTTCTTTATTCATTAAAATCACCTCTAAAAACATTAAAACTATTATACACAACAATTTATCATTATCAAATATTTGCAATCCAAAAAATCATATTATCCTAGATTTTTACCTTTCTTCTCATAAACTTAATATTACTAACTGAAATTGAACTATTGTTTTCACTTACAATATGATACTCTTTATTTATACTAACAGAAGGAGCACCAAATATTTGCATATTGTTATTATTTTTAGATATCTTTTCATATGAAATATGTTTATGTCCATGCAATAACAAATCAATATTATTTTCTTTACAAAAACTACTCACTTCTTTGCTATTCTCAAGCTTCATAAAATTATCAATAAAATCTTCAATCTCTGGGCTAATCTTCCCTAAAATTCCATGCTCAATTTTCTCTAAATGATGATGCATCAAAAATATTTTTTTCTTATTATTCTTCCGTACAGTCAGGGCACTGCCCTGACTCATACTACCAAAAGCACTGCCCTGACTCATATTCGCAATAAGACGAGGCAATGCCTCATCTTTACGCAAATTCACATACCTAACTGCATTATCAAAAATATTTTTATTAATCCCAGCATTACTGTTTGTACCTATTATTATCAAATTATCAAATTCAAATATAAAATTATCAATATATTTTCGTTTTCCCATAATAATCCGTGCAAATTCTTTATAATCAGCAATTTTAAATCCACTTGCAAACACAAATGCCCCCAAAGGATTAACATCATGATTTCCAGGAATTACAATTACTTTTCCCTTGATTATAAATTCTTTAAATGCTTTATAAAATTTCATATAACCAAGGCCATCATCTGTAATGTCGCCTGTTACAACAATTAAATCAGGATTTTCTCTTTTTAAAGATACTACTATTTTA
>JAMOQH010000142.1 GCA_027064085.1 bacterium
AAAGATTCTTTGTTAAATGTATAGTATTCTGAAATATAGTAGTTGGTTAAAATTTTACTTGTTCAAAATACAAATAATAAAAACATGATTTAACACTCTAGGAGGGTGAATGAAAAACAAAAATTATTTATTATTAGCCATATTACTGACTTTTATAAATTTATACTGTGCAAATATCCCATTTAATCAAGTCAAGAACGTTGCATTGAATAGTTTTAGAGAAATTAATAATTCAATTGAAACTGTTAAAGTTGAGGATTATTTTGTTAAAACCGGCATATCTAATGATGTATTATACATATTTAATCTTAAGCCACAAGGTTATATAATTGTTGCTGCCGATAATGTGTCCTATCCTATTATTGGATATTCTTCAACAACACATTACACTGAAGAAAATGAACCTTCTGCTCGTCAGATGTTGCTCAATAATTTTATTGAAGAAATTGATAAAGCAATACTTGAAGGGATTGACCCAAATCCTGAAATTATTACACTATGGGAAAGACTTAGCGTTGATTATCAAATATTTAGCCCACTACAACAAAGAGATGTTCTTGATCCATTACTTACTACAACATGGGATCAAAATACCCCTTATAACACTGAATGTCCAACGTTTGACGGTGAGTCTTGTCTTGTTGGATGTGGAGCTATAGCAATGGGTCAAATAATGAAATATTTCAATTTTCCAAATATTGGTACTGGTTACAATGAATATGAATGGAATAATCAAACTTTATATGCAAACTTTGAAACCGTTTACAATTGGGACAACATGCCAAATTCTCTTATAGAACCACCTGCATCTTCTTTAGAAATTGATGATACATCTTTATTACTCTATCATTGTGGTATAGCATTAGAGATGAACTATGGCTTAACAGGCTCGGGTAATTCTACCTTCTCAGTACTTCCTGCTTTCCAAAATTACTTTCATTATGATGAAGCAGCTACACTAGAATGGAAAGATGATTATGGTGTTTGGACTTGGGTTGAAATGCTAGAAGATGAACTAAATAATGGTTTACCTGTTTTTTATCGTGGTAGTATGGGCAATTCAGGACATGCCTTTGTAGTAGATGGATACTCATCCTATAGTTCATTGTTTCATATTAACTGGGGATGGGGTGGGGAACAAGATGATTTTTATCATCTTAGTGATTTAACTCCCGGAAATTTTAATTTTAATACTCATCATGCGGCAGTCCTAGGCTTAAAGCCCACAAACTATGCATATAATGTTACTCAAAGTACAAGTCATTCTACAATCAATGATGCCATTGATGCAGCCTTTGATTATGATACTATTATTGTTTCTCCAGGAACTTATTATGAAAATGTTGAATTTGAGGGTAAAGAATTAATCCTTGGGAGTAAGTATCTTACTACTGGAGATGAGCTTTACAAGGAAAATACAATAATTGATGGATATAATAATGGAACTGTTGTTTCATTTGGTGATTCAAACTATGATGATGCTATGCTAATAGGTTTTACTCTCCAAAATGGATTTGCAGATAGTCGACAGTTTACAGGAAGAGATGGTCAATTTGGGGGTGGTATATATTGTGGAGGTCCATATTCAACAGCGAATATTAGTAATAATATAATAAAAAATTGTAACGCAGAGTATGGAGGTGGAGTTTGTATTGGAGGTTTAAATATATTAGAGAACAATAGCATATCTAATAATTCTTCTTCTGCTGGTGGTGGTATATATTGTTCTGGTAGTGATATAATTAAGTACAATTTGATTGTGAATAATTATTCTAGCTTTAGCGGAGGAGGAATAGAGTGTTTTAATTGTTCTCCTCAAATTAATCATAATACAATTGTTGAAAATAATGCAACTCATTATGGTGGAGGAATTTTATGTGTATTTTCTAGCAATCCAATAGTAAAAAACACAATTCTTTGGGATAATTTTGCAAACTGTAATTCCCAAATAGCACTACTAAATGATGCTTCAATTGAGGTAGAATACTCAAATATTCAAGGAGGTTATAGTGGTATTCATAATATAAATACTGACCCACAATTTACCTCTGACTATTATCTTGCTCAGTTAAGTCCTTGTCTAGATGTTGGTAATCCATATGCTCCCTTAGATCCTGATGGTACCTTTGCAGATATGGGGTTTTCTTATTATCACCATGACGGATACAGTCATTTATTTGATGATGGCATACATTGGGTTTCTTTTCCAGTTCTTAATGAACAATTCTTTGATAACGACCCCAATATTGGTTTAAACTGTTATTATGAACAAGCATATACAGAAAATTCTTCAGCAGGTATTTTCGAAGACTATTCTACTGGTAATTTATCAATCGATGGATTTACGCGTATAGATGGCAAAAGGATTAATCAAGATTTAATGAACATACAATATATAGATGATGACTTCGAAAATCATAATTTTGACAATATGTTATTCCGACATGAAGGTTATCAAATAACTATATTTGATAGTAATCAGGAAACTCCTTTTACAACTTATGGTAGTCTATATGATAATGCACCATTACCGTCACAGCTAGATATGGATACTGGTGAATATCATTGGTTAGGATACTGGCTCTTAGAATCGAAAAATATTGTAGAAGCTTTTGGTGATTTTTGGGAAGATGTAGAAAAGATAAAATCTCAGGATTGGTATTATGATAGACAAAGCATTATTCGAGGTCGTGGTGGAGCTATAAAACCATCTCAAGAAACTGAAGGTAAAGTAATGGAATATGGAAAAACTTACATGATTTGGTTTAAAGGTGATCCCTTTGTTACACCTCCTATTACAGGTTTTAAATGGGATGATAATTCTCAATCTTCTGTTCCATTGATGAGAAGCATACCAGAAAATTTTGAGTTTACAGAGAAGACAAATTATGAAGCAATTGATCTGCTTAATATTCCCGCTGGTGTAGAAGAGATTGGTGTATTTGAGAATGGAATATGCCTTGGTGCGGTAGTTGTTCAAGATAGTTCAGAGCAGGTCTTGGTTTATAGTGATGCTGTAAACAGAGACGCAGGTAATTTTACTTTTGAATTATTTACTGGAGCTAGATTTACAGAAAAGATCAAAAAGTATAAAGTGCTAAATTTTCGGTCTGGTGAATTTGAAGCTATGCCACTCAAAGCAGGTAGAAATGAATATTCTGTAATAAGATTTAATTCAGATTATGATGATAATTCTGAAGAAACTCTTCTAAAAACTGAAGTATTCAATAACTATCCCAACCCATTTAATCCAACTACAACAATATCTTTTAACCTTGCTACAGAACAGAAGATAGAACTTGATATTTACAATAGTAAAGGTCAAAAAGTAAAAAAAGTCTATTTTGGAATAGTTGAAAAAGGTAAACATTCAATAGTTTGGAACGGCACCGATTCCAATAATAAAACTGTTTCCTCAGGTGTTTATTTTTATAAGCTTAAAACACAACAAGAAACATTTAATCGTAAAATGCTTTTGATGAAGTAGTGATCCGGCTTAGCCGGATCAGCGCAAACAAGTTAATATGGCTAATGTCATATTAACGGTTTGTCAATACAATGAATCATAAGAATTATCGGAAAAAATATTGTAGGCGAGAATGCGCATTCTCGCCTACTGAAAAGGAAAATCTATGAAAATTAAACTTTTGCTCTTTGGTTCGTTAAGTTTGTTTTGTTCGTTGCTAATTGGTAATACTTACGAAATCAAACAAGATGGTTCGGGAGATTATTTAACCATACAAGATGGTATAATAGCTTCTGCTCATAATGACACAATCTTAGTCTATCCAGGAATATATTATGAAAATATAAATTATCTGGAAAAATCTATAACGGTAGCATCACTATATGCAATAACTCAAGCGGATTCTATCATAAATCAAACAATTATTGATGGTAATAATAATGGTAAATGTGTTATTATTGATGAATGTGTTAATGCTAATTTGATTGGCTTTACAATTCAAAATGGTAAATGTATTCTAACGACTACTCCTTCCTCTTATGGTGCTGGAGTTTTTATGGATTCATCCGTAAATATTTCTTTGTCTAATAATATCATAACTAATAATAGTGCACGCGCAGGAGGTGGTATATGCTTAAGATTATCTATGGTAGATTTATCGAGTAATATAATAAACGATAATTATGCTTCTTCTGGAGGTGGTGTATTTATTTCTGGTAATGATTATTCAGATGTTAATTTTGATGCAGAAAATCTAAATAGTGTTTATTCAAACTATGCAAATACTGGAACTGATATTTATATTCATCATTATACTGTGCAGAACGACTATCATACTTATGATATTGTCTTAGATACATTTACAATTCAAAATCCTGTGAATTATTTTATTGCTTATGAATATGATTACAACTTTACCTGTGAAAATTACATTTTCGAGGAAATTGATGCAGATCTTTATGTTTCAACGGATGGAGATAATGAAAATAGTGGGTTAAATCAAGATGAACCATTACAAACTATTGCTTATGCCCAAGCATTAATAAAAAGCAATTCTATATCACCAAATACCATTCATTTAGCGCAAGGAACATATTCAGTTTCAAACAATAATCAGTTATTCCCTTTGGGAGTAAAAGATGATATAAAAATATTGGGAGATAATCAAGAAAATACTATTCTCGATGGTGAACATGAATTTAGTTTATTTTATTATTACCTACATAAAGACAATTTCCTACCTAGTATCTTTTTAGAAAACATTAAACTAAAGAATAGTACGAATATAGATGATAGTTTTGGAGCAATTTTTTTTAAGAAAGCAGATTTATTTTTAAAAAATATCATCATTGATAGTTCATACGGAACTACTTGTAGCGGTATTATTTGTAAAGATGGTGTTTATAACTTTGAAAATGTCTTGATAAGAGATTCAAGAGGTGGTCAGCCATTTAGATTTATGTGTGTACACTCTGATAATCCTGATGCTTTTATGAATATCTCACTCAAAAATTTTACTATCGAAAACAGCCTACCTCTAAATGGAGAGTTTACCGGTAGTGGAGGTGCTTTTGCAATAGGTGGTCACTCTGAACTTGATAATAATTTTTATACAAAAATGGTTAATTGTAAGGTAAATAATAATCTTAATGATTTTTATTACAATGGAGTTGGTGGAACATCTGGGCTAAATGTAAATGATCATATGAAATTAGATGCTGTAAATTGCACTTTTGCTGATAATAATTTAGGTTATTATACTGGTGCAACAATTACCGTAACAAATTCAGAACTTAATCTTTATAATTCTATTCTATATGGTAATGATGGTTATTCAATTAATCTTTGGAGTAATTCGGAAGTTAATGTTTACAATTCACTTATTGAGGGTGGTGTATATAATATGCATCAATATGAAACTCCTTCTGAAATAAATTGGCTGGAGGGAAATTTAGGTGAGTTTGCAGACCCATATTTTATAGGTGAAAATACCGATTATCCATTCTATTCATTGCAAGCCACTTCACCATGCATCAATGCTGGAACGTTGGATTTACCGGAAGGAATCGAGATACCAGAATTTGATTTAGCAGGTAACCCACGTATTTATGGAGAAACCATCGATATGGGTTGTTATGAGTTTCAAGGAGAATTTCAATCAAATGAACCGGAAGATTTGATTATACTGAAAGAAACGACAATTACAAACTATCCTAATCCATTCAATCCAGCAACAACAATAAAACTAAATTTAGCTGAAACAGGAAATATTGATTTATCAATTTATAATATCAAAGGTCAGAAAGTAAAAACACTTTTAGATGCTTATTCTTGTGAGGGAAATTTTGAAATAATTTGGGATGGAAAAAATAATAATAAAAAGCAAGTTGCAAGCGGAAGTTATTTTATCAAACTTAAAGTTGATGGAATTGAAAAAGCTATAAAGAAGTGTACATTATTAAAATAGGTAGAGCAGTTTAAAAGTTGCTTGTTGTAGATGGAAATAAAAACTGGTACAGTTTTGGCAACGAAAACTGTACCAGATTTAATTGCCATTGACACTTGTAACAAAGCTATCCGTGTTAGGGCACGATGACGTGGCATGCCGGCTTTAGCTGCCTATAAAGTGTTTTATAAATAGAAAAGAGGTAAATATGAGATTCAAAAAAATATTCATTATACTGACATTTTTAAGTTATACTTTGTTAAATTTAATTGCACAAGAAATAATAATTGATACGGTATACAGTAATCCTGACCTTGATAGTGTAATAAGTTATGAAAACAGCACACCAGAATATTGGGGCATTGAAACAAATTCTCCTATTTTAAGTTTAGGTGATTTTTATGATCTATTTACTTTTTCACACGGATATAGTAGATCTTTTTTATCTTTTACTATACCATCAGCTCCAGAAAATTACTGTTTACATTCAGCTCAATTATTTGTTTTCCAAGCTAATTGTACTAGTAATAATGAATGGTTTACATTTCCTGTTTTTGATTTTCCTGATTCAACAGTTGTTCCAGATTGTATTCTTGAACATATAGTTTACGGTAATAATTTAACAGCTTATGCATTTCATACACCTAGAATTGGTAATCAACAAATATTGAGTAATTCAGCAGATATTTCTTGGAGAACTGTAGATGTTACAGAACACATCAATAACGATATATATAATGAAAGATATATTTCACAATACAGAATTCAACTCTCGTTGGATATGGATGATGATCCTTGGGAAGATATGATTGTTTATTATCCTTCTGAAAATGAAGAATATAAACCACATATTGTATATACATATTATTCACTTAATTCATCAGAAGATCAAGATATTGAAAAAACTTCATTATCAATTTTCCCAAATCCAATTTCAAATTTGGCAACAATTAGTTTTAGTTCAAAAGATGCGAATCAATATAATATAGAAATATTCAACCTAAAAGGACAAATTGTAAAGAGGATAGATGAGGGGATTAGTGTAAGAGGGATTAATGAACATATCGTAAATATGGGGGATTTAAGTAATGGTATTTATTTACTTAAATTCGAAAATGATTCAACAATTATAGCTAAAAAAGTTGTAATTTTAAAATGAGGAGAAAGAAATGAAAAACATTTTTTCGCGATAATCATATCTGTCGCATCCCTCTGTGCCAAGATGACACTGGACACAGAGGGAAGAGATAATAAGTAAAAGGATCGAAAGAGGAGTTATTTCTAAAGCTATAAAAAAAGCAAATAATTATGAATGCCAAATCTGTAATGCATTAAAGTTACCTACTCGAACATTCATAAAAAGTGACGGTATTAGATACATTGAAACACACCATATAATTCCTGTTGCTAATCTAAAAAAGGATTACTTGGTTTGTCAAACTTGATAACTGTTTGCCCAAATCATCATCGGCAATTACATTATGGCAAAGTTGAGATTTTAGAAAATAATGAAAGATATTTTAAATTAAAACTTGATGATAAATCTTTGCTAATCAAGAAAAATATAATTGAATAAAACAGCTAACAAAAGCACCTGCGGTTCAGTTTCGTGGTCTGTCCCGTCTGAATCGTTCCGATTCAAACTTTGATTTGTTTGTCTGGGTGGAATCTTTCGGTTCCGCACCAAGCCACACGACTTAATGCAGCAGGGATAGCTATGTTAGCTGCTGTTCTTCAGATTACTTCAAAAGTAAACATTTTTTGACACTTTGAGTTTTACAATTAACCTCTAATTGGTAAAGATAAAACACCTGATGCTACA
>JAMOQH010000143.1 GCA_027064085.1 bacterium
CATCTTTTTTGATAGATTGTGATTATATGGTCACTTGAAAGTGATGTGTCTAATATAGCAGACAATCCTGTAACTATCGCTACAGAATCTGTTGCTATTAGATAGTCTGTATATAAATCCACCAATTTCTCTAAATCGCTCGGTAATTAACAGTCGGTATTCCTTTTTGTGGAAAGCAAGTTCATTAAATTCAATATTTCTGCGATAAAGTAAGGATTTTCTTCACCCTATTATTCCAATTATTATCTTTTATAAAATTGCTAATAGCTTTTTTATTAAAAGAAATTTTGTTCTCAAGAACTTTTTCAATTAACTTAGCAAATTCTAAATAATCTTTAGCTAACAGAACACCTGGTATATAAGATATCTCAGGATAATACATGCTTACCACGGGTTTTTCCATGGCTAAATATTCATAAATTTTTAATGGATTTACATATTTAACAATATTGTCATTTTCAAAAGGTATAATGGTGCAATCTGAATAAAACAAATATGAAGGCAACTCGTATTGTATCTTTAATCCAAGAAAGTATATGTTTCTTAAGTTAGAGATATTTTTTATTTTTTCAAGAGGAATTTCTCCTATAAAAACAAAGTTGACATTAGAAAGCTTTAAAGCACAATATCTTACGAGATCCCAATCAAACCACTCTCCCCACAAAGCACCAATATATAAAACCGTTCGTTTGTTATTAGAAGGAAAATCATTAGGCTTTTGATAAGTATAAGATGGATTAAACAACAAATCATTTACAGCGTTTGGAACAAGATGAATATTTTTTTCTGTTTTATGTTTTAATTTCTCCTGAAGAGATGATGCAGAAGCAATAACAAAATCCGAGATAGTTAGAAATTTATCTTCAATCATTTCCTTATACCAAGAAGCACCTAAGCTTGAATTCCAATTATCTATATAATCATAAATTAAATATGGCTTTTTATCCCACCTACTCACTTTTAAGAAAATGTCTAAAAACTTTTCGTGGGGCATTTCCGAGATAATATATGAATTTTCTAACAACGCGTAATAATCTTTATATATTCGTTGTATATCAAATTTTTCTACAGGAAATAATTCGAGCAAGGAATAGTCTATATCAAAAAAAACTTTTTTCATTTCTTCGCTACTCTGATAAATATTAACAAAAAAAACCTTATAATTGTTTCTAATAAATTCGCATGCTAATTGAGCACCTCTTTGCCCTCCACCGGAATCTGTTATAGGTACGCCACTCAAAATAACAACAATACCTTTAATATTTCTTTTTTTAATTTCTATAGCGCTTCTTTGTTTTATACCTTTTTTTATACCTTTTGTATAAACATTATTTGATGCGTCATTATATCTTTGTGGATACAAATAATATGATAAGCCATTTATGCCATCCCCATACCAATATCTCAATGTCTTGTTATACATATCTTTTTTTTGTGTCGGTATCTCCCAATATAATATAGATTTTTCGGCAAAAATCCATTTTCGAGATTTTCTTCTATACATTAAACTAAAATATGTATCTTCACCTGTGTTAGGAAGATACTCAGGAAATAATCCACATTCTAGCGCTACGCTTTTTTTAATAATCATAGATGAACCTGAGGGTAGATATTCATTTAAATATAAATTTTCCCAGTCGGTTATAAAATCGTTTTCTTTATTTTCTTCTCCATAAGCAAGATATTTACAGGCTACAAGATCAACACTTTCATCTTCTTGAAAATAAGGAATTGAATACAAAAAATAATTTTTATCGTAAACACAACCCGAATCACATAAAGCAATGATCTCATTTTTAGACAACTTAATGCCTACATTGCGTTGTTTGCCAATATTTCTTAGAGAGCTTTTTATTAAAATAATATTAATTGAGGGAGTGCTTTGGATTATTTCTTTTATAATTTTTATAGTACTATCAGACGAACCACCATCAACAATAATTATTTCTGAAGGTTTTGAATTTTGTTCGATGAGAGACATTAGCGTATCTCTTATAAAACTCTCTTCGTTATAAACAGGCATTACTACAGAAAAATCTAACGTATTTTTATTAAATATTTTTTCTTTTCTTGTAAAATTAATAGGTTTTTTGCTTTCTATATAAAGATACGGATTAAAACTTTTTGTTGCATGGGTTTCTTTTAAAACATCGTATTGTCTACTTTTTTCAAACAATGAGCGTAAAGCCCTATATATTCGCCATATTATTGATATTTTCTCTCTAATGGTATAGTATTTTGAAGCTATTTTCCAAAAGTTTGAATTATATATGTTATTCAATTTACTAATGTAATCTTGAATAATAAACTCTTTTGTCCCCAGCTCATGTTTTAACTCTTTCATTTCTTGTTTCTTGGATTTAATAATTTCTAATAATATATCAACCTCTTCTTTACTTATACGTTTCATTTCTAATTCTAATGTCTTTTCGATAAAGTGGGAATTATCTGCATTTTTTGCCAAAATTTCTTTTTCCATTTACCTTTTTTCTCCATAGAAAAGTTTATATAATTTTTTAATACATTACATACCATAATTTACTATTTTTAGCTTGACTAAGTTAACATACTCCTATCTTTTTTTCAAGCCTATGAAATTATTAGTTAATTAAAAAATTTATATATAAAAATTCAAAACCCTTACTAACTCTCACTCTATGCTATTCAAAGCCTTATCCAAAAGCTTTGCCCTATTTTCCCAAGAAAAATATTCTATGGCTTTATCATCTCTATGAAATTTTATTTTATTTTCATAAAGCAACGTTATTTTTTTGTAAATTTCTTTATAACTATTTTTACATACTAAACCACACCCCAATTTTTTTGTTAATTTGATTAATTGATCTTTATCATTTTGATAAATCATTAATATTGGAGTCCCTGATCCTAAATATTCATAAAATTTTCCGGGCACTTGCTCTATTTGCTTATTGGATAGATGAATCAACAAGTCTGCTCTATTTTGTAACTTCAGTATATATTTATGTGATCTAAACCCCAAAAATTTATATTTCTTTCCGAGCGGTTTAAATAAATAATTAAATTGCTCATTCCTTCCAGCTACTATAAATCTAAATTTAAAATCAAGCATCGACAAAGCCTTTGCAATTTCGAATGGATTTCTGAAATCTTTATAAAAAGTCCCCGTATACACCATAGTAAAAATTTTATTTTTACTATTTTGCTGCTTAAGTTTAATATTGAAACCCTGTTCTAATATTAAATGTTTCTTTTTTTCTAAATACGAGTATTTATTAGTCAAGCTATTATAAACCGTCTTGTTTGTAAATATAAGTAAATCTGTATTTTTATAGATTTTATTCTCTATTTTATTTTCAAAAAATAGTTTAAATTTCGGCGTATAAATGGATACATAAGGATCTCCGAAATCTCCCACCCATTTTATTCTAGGGTTTTTCTTTTTTATATATAAACCAAGCAAAGAATCAACCCATGGTTCGTGCGATGTGATTAGAAAATCATAATTTTGAACATTTATGTAATTATTAAAGTATTTTTTCACAAAAGGATACCACTCAGTCGTAATATTTCCTGGAAAAATTGCACCAAAAAAACTACGAAATAGAAAATATATACTCTTCGCAGCTTTAAATTTTAATGAGATTCTTTTTTTTTCATTATCACTATCGCCAACCCCAATTTTATTTTTGATTTTATATGCTACACTCTCAAAAAAACCAGGATATACCCTGTGTATAGTTATGTTATTATGTATTTTATAATCAAGAGGTGCCGGATGTTTAATTGTTACAACATCAATATAATATCCAAGTTTTGCTAATTCTTGACTTAAATAATACCATCTTAATGATTGAGCATCTTCTAATGGTGGAAAAGCGTAAGCTACAAGTAAAATTTTTTTCATATCGTATTTCCTAAATATCTAACAATTCTACTACTTGCTTTACCGTCTCCGTATGGGTTTATGGCTTTTGCCATTTTAACATACTCGCTTTTACTATTTAGCAACTTTTGAGTTTCATTCACAATCTTTTCTTTATTTGTTCCTACTAGCTTTACGGTACCAGCAACAACCGCTTCAGGTCTTTCTGTCGTATCCCTAAGAACCAGAACAGGCTTTCCTAATGACGGAGCTTCTTCCTGAATTCCTCCGCTATCCGTAAGAATTAAATAACTCTTCTCCATTAAATATACAAATTCAGGATACTCAAGAGGGTTTATTAAATGAATATTTTTAATGTTCGATAAAATTTCAAATACAGGTTTTTGCACATTAGGGTTTAAATGAACAGGGTATATTATGTCTATATTTTTATTGCTCAAAGCTATTTCTTTTAAGGCATTGCATACATCAAGAAAACCTTTCCCAAAATTTTCTCTTCTATGACCTGTAACAAGTATGAATCTTGAATGTTGAACATCAATCGCTAAATTATTTGTTTTCAATGTCGAATATATTTTATTTTGCAAATTTTTATCGTTTTTTATTTTTTCAAGCATTAAAAAAAGAGTATCTATTACAGTGTTTCCTGTAATAGCAATATTCTCATCTTTGATCCCTTCTTTCAGTAAATTATTTTTAGCCATAGTCGTAGGTGCAAAATGATATTTGGCTAAAACTCCCGTAAGTTTTCTATTTGCCTCTTCCGGCCAAGGAGAATAAATGTTACCTGTTCTTAGTCCAGCTTCTATATGTCCCACATCTATTTTTTGATAAAATGAAGCAAGTGTCGCACTAAAAGTTGTAGTAGTATCTCCATGGACCAACACCAAATCAGGTTTAAATTCACTCAACACATTTTCCATTCCTAACAAAATATTTGCGGTAATATCATATAAATTTTGGCGTGATTTCATAATATTTAAATCATAGTCCTGCGTAATATCAAATATTTTCAAAACCTGATCAAGCATTTCTCTATGTTGTGCAGTTACACATATCTTTAATTTAAAATCCTTTACTTTTTGAAATTCTTTTATTAAAGGCACCATTTTTATGGCTTCAGGCCTTGTTCCAAACACTATTAAAATCTTTTGCATATTTTTAGTCCTCTTTATAAAAACTTACCTTTAAATTAACAGCTTTACCCCATTGCCAATTATTTTCAATATTCTTTTGCGCCTGCATAATAATCATAATCTTATGATCATTAGGGCTTAGTTTAATATCTATGAAACTCTTTTTGTTGCTGGCTATGTCTTCTTGCAGGATCACATTGTTTCTGTAAATTACCTTATACTTAATACGATTACGGTAAGAGATATTGTTGTATGTATCGTAAATAACAAATTTAGCTTTAGAAATATCTTTTTTGTAGCGCAAAATGACCACCGCTTGTTCTAAAGGCTTTGGATTAGGTTTATTGAATTTTATAACTAAGCCATACTTAAAATTTTTAATGACTGTATTGTCAAGTACTGATATTTTATTAGGTATGCTAAATATTCCATGCAATTCACTTATATTTAATTTAAGTTTGCAAACATTATGAAAATGATTTCCAAACACCCAAACATACCAATTATCGGGTAGAACTACTGCATCCTTTAAATGAATGTTACCATCATAATAAGAGCCGTTTTGCGTTTCTAAATATATATGAATAGTTCTAAAAAACTTTTTTGTTTGAAAGAATAACATATTATCATCAACAGAGTAATAAGCTTTATAGTTATCCGTAGAGAAGTTTCTATATTTTTCTATATTCGGAAAGAAATATTTTTCTATCTCACTTCTAGATATATTCTTAATGTCAGCTCCATAAGAATACAAACTCTTAATCTTTCTTTTAGAATTTCCACTACTTATTCCAACGGCGGTTATCCAATTTTCAGCATTAATCATACGCCTTAACTTAAAGTCTTTCTTGTTAACAAAAATTTTATTTATATGATTCTTATCAAGTTTTTTCAACGCATTTCCACCAAACATAAATTTTGCATTGGTTTTTATGTTTAATAAAGGTAATAATGTTTGAACAAAATCTATGTGGGCAGTTTTCTGAGTAATTTTTTTATTATGCTTACCGTCATAAATTAAAACCAAAACGCGCCTATTCATGTGTTTTAGTTTACTTGCGTAAATATCAAAATTTTGCAAATGGTCTCCTAATATAGCTATGACCAGACTATCGCTTCCAGGAGTAGAGAGAATTTTCTTAATTAATTTTTTTAGAAGATAATCGGTACAATGATAAGATTGAAAAAAATGATTTTCAGAGAACTTTCCTACATATCTTGGACAGGAAGGAGATGGTGTGCCATTATGAGTATCTATGGTTATTAATGTTATATTAAATAATTTTCCTGTTCTAAGATAATTCTTATTTAATTCTAAAAATTTTTTATAGACATACTCAAACAACTCGTCGTCATAAATACCCCATGAATTAAGCTGTTTGGAATGAGACGGCAACTCTTTTTTTCCATATAACTCATTATAATGGTGTTTTCTATAAAAATCACCTTTATGCTCATACTCTAAATCTGCAGCACCCATATACACTTGATAATAACCTGCTTTATGGAGCACATCCCCCAAACATATAAGGTTTTTAGTGTCTTTATAATAATATACCGTTCCACACTGTGAAGCAACCATGCCTGCTATAGTAAAGTCAGCTCCCGGTATCATTCTATCATTTTCAAAAGATACAGAATCCTCCCAAAATTGCTGCAAAAAAGGAGACAAATTATTAAAGTATTTTTTTTCAATAAATTCTTTTTCATATGATTCTAAATATATCAAAAGCAGATTCTTTTTTTTAGACGATACAGAAGCGTATAGATTAATCTTGGGCAATTTACATTGCAATACAGTTTTTTTGTATTTTTGATAATGTAAAAATTTCCAAATGAACAATGAAAAACTATTCGGGGTTAAAATAAGCAAAATAAGAATACAGATAGTAGATGCAACTAATACTATTGGTCCTTTTTTATCTATATTTCCTCTCTTTTCTATTTTTCTGAAAATCATATAAACTATAAAGAAACTTAGAATAAAAAATAAAGTCAACAAGGTAGAATAGAGAGGAAAAAGCTGCAAAGCTTTCTTAACAGACTCAAAACTCAATAAGTTAAAAAATCTAATATCAAACGTTCGATGCTGAAATAATATTAAAACAGTATCAGCAATGGAAAAAAATAGCAATATCATATATAATGCTGTTACAAATCTTGATATAATTTTTTTTGGGAATATACTCACTAAAAATATCAACAAACCTATAAATGGCAATGGCAACACGAATCTCAACTTAAAATCAAACAATATCGAAAATAGAATAAAAGGTATAGATAATAATAACCAATAAAAGAAAAAATACATAAATCTACTAAACAAAATAGACCTCAACTTTAAACCAATTCCTAATAGATTATACATAATTTTACACAATATTCCATTCATTTTGTTTGTTAGTTAATATAATTTTATGTATTATTTTACTGAATAACTGACCTTACGCACTCCCTACCCATATCTCAATTTCCTTAACTCACTCATTGCAGCCATATTTGCTTTGATAAGTATTTTTGCTTATTAAAAAAATGATTTAGGGAGTGCGTAAGGTCAGTTATCAGATTCTAAAGAACCATATGTAGCAAATGCCCAGCATGTATTATAAGGATTTTGATTTTTGATTGAAGTAACAAGATTCTGCTCTCTTAAATCATATTTCACAGGCAGTGGTAGCTCCTTCA
>JAMOQH010000144.1 GCA_027064085.1 bacterium
TCAGGAAGAGGAAGAAATAAAAAGTATGGTGATAAAATAAATCTTAATACTCCAGAACTTGAAAAGTTTAACAAAGATTATCAAACAGATGAATTAAAACTTTTTGGGATGATTATACAGAAAAAAGATAGAAAAAGAACTATAAACTGTAAGCTTTATGAGAAAAAAGGGAATAAATTAAGAATTAACTAGAGATTTATTACCGAACCATTGTTAATGTAGAAAAATAATATATCTTAAGATCATCAAAGATTAATGTATTAAGTGCTATAACCACTTGAATTAAAAATATTTTCATAAATTATCCTTACTTATTAGAAGTATTTTAAATAGATAATTTTTATATTAAATGAAGTGGATTATAATTTCAGAGCTATTATCAAGGCAAAGTGGAAATAACTAGGATTTGACAAAAAAGATTACTAATGGTATCATTTTTATTTTTTAAGAGGGAGATTTTATGAATACTTTAATGTTGTCTATTATGGTATTTGCTACATTAATGTTAGCGAGTTGTGGAGGAGCTAAAAAAGTAGAAACTTTAAAGCCTAATAACGCGAAATATGATTCAGAGGAATCAAAGCTTTGTTTTACACAAGCTACAACAGTAGTATTAGATAGTAATCATTTTTTTATAATAACTAAAGGTCAAGGACCTGATTTAGGTGATGATAAAATGAGTGCAAATGCTAGTAAAGATGATGCGAGAACTACTCTTAGTTTTTTTAATGGTGATTTTTTAAAGAAATTTTCTGATTTTATACTAAAGAATAAGAAAAAAAATATATCTAAAAAGATGGATGAGATATCAAAAAATGAAGTTAAAAAAGATAATTTAGAAAATATAGAATTTATTGAAAAATTAACAAAGTCTAAAATTTATGAAAAGGATATAAATTTTTTTGATATTAAAGTAATAAATTCAAATTTTATTAGTTGTATGAAATATGATATAGAATCTTCTATATTTAATAAGCTCAAAGATACTAAATATAAAATGTCAAAAGAAGAAATTCATAATAATCTTGTAGAGTTCTTAAAAAAAAGTGAGTACAAAAGTATTAAAATTAAATAAAATATTTTGAGTTTCTTTTTGTAACTCTCGTTTTCCATTAGAGCAAATACTCGCACTAGCTCAATGTAGGTTTTCTCCATATATTGCTTTATATTTTATTGTAGGAGTTGAAATGACGATATTTATAACTTATTGTTCAAGAGAAAAGGATAAAAGCAAAAAAGAATTAGAAGCAATAAAAAGATATAAGAGTAATAGAATACAAAAAGTTTACAAAGCTAGTAAACTGCTTACAGTTGATTTTATGATTTTAAGTGGTGAATTTGGATTACTAAAGCCTAATAAAAAGATACCATATTACGATCATTTACTTGTAGAAAGTGAAGTTTCTAAATATATTGATAAAATAACAGAACAATTAAGGGAGATTAATTATAAAAAAATTATTTTCTTTACCGAATACTTGAAAAATGATGCTAATTTAAAGCCTTATCAAGTATCTATAAAAACTGCTTGTGAAAATTTAAATATAGAATTTATGATGGTAGAAATAGAAAAAGAAGTGAATGATTTGTGAAATATTATTACTCTCCAAAATATTAGATTTATTAATTTGATTTAAAATCATAAAAGAGCTATTTTATACCATTAAGGAATGTGTTTTCACTTAGGAGGTACTTTTGAGCTATAACTCATTTGAAGTCGGCCAGTACCTCTACATAAAAAGCGTGGTTTTCACTTAGGAGGTACTTTTGGATATTTTTGACACAATGAAAAAAACTAAATCTAAAGAAGTTTTATTCTTTGATGAACCTAAAGTTGGATTAAAGGCTATTTTAGCAATTAATAATACTACTCTTGGGCCGGCATTATGTAGTTGTAAATTATATTGTTACAAGTCTAATGATGAAGCTATTGATGATGCTCTTAAAATTGCAAAATATAATACTTATAGGTCGGCATTGAGCAGAAGAGATATCGGGGGGGGAAGCATTATACTGCTCGGTGACCCTGAAAAAGTAAAATCAGAGCAATATTTTAGAGCTTTAGGGGTTTTTATTGATAAATTAAAAGGGAAAGTTTTTGTTGTTTCTGAATCGGGAGTAACAGATGAAGATTTACTAGATTTACAAAGAGAAACAGAGTTCGTTTTAGGATTACCTGAAATTTATGAGGGTAGTGGTGATAGAGCAACTAAAACAGCTAAAGGTGTTTTGTGGGGAATGAAGGCTGCCGCAAAAGAAAAATTTGGTGATATGAGCTTAAAAGATTTAAGAATATCGGTAAGAGGTGTTGGCTATGTTGGTAAACAGTTAGTTAAAGAATTACTTAATGAAGGAGCAAGTGTTACCATAACGGATAAAGTTTATGATAAAATAAAGGAAGTTCAAGATTTGTATCCAAGCATTAAAGTTGTTAAACCAAACGAATTATACAAAGAGAAATGTGATATTTTTGCTCCTTGTGCTTTTGATAATTCAATTACATCTGAAGAAGCTAAAGAAATGCAATGTTCTATTATTGCAGGAAGTACCAATTGTGCTATTTCAGATAAAAAAGCTCTTAAAATATTAACAGATAAGGGGATATTAGTATTACCTGGATATTTGATTAATAGTGGTGATGTTATTCAAGTTTCTAATGAATTGGATGGCTATAGCATAGAAAAAACAAATTCTGAATTAAAATCAATTTATTATAGAACTTTAAATATTTTACAAAAGGCAAAGGAAGAAAAAAGATTTATTTCTGATATAGCAATAGAAGAAGCTGAAAATTACATTAAAGAGATTTCTTATATTAAAAGTTTAAGGTAGGTAATGATATGAATAAGAAAAAGAAAAAAGATTACTTAATTTTAACTATAAATCCAGGCTCAACATCTACTAAAATAGGTGTTTTTAAAAATGAAAAGAGTATTTTTGAAACAACAGTAATGCATTCAGTTAAACTTCTTGAAGAATATGATAAAATATGGAATCAATATTCATTTAGAAAGCATGAAATTATTGAGGAATTAGAAAAAAATAATATTTCAATAAAAGAACTAGATGTTGTTGTTGGGCGAGGTGGATTATTTAAGCCTATAGAGTCTGGTGTTTATATAGTAGATGAAAACATGATAGAAGATGCAAGAATTGGAGTTCAAGGTGAGCATGCATCAAATTTGGGGTGTGTCATTGCTTACGGAATCGGTTGGGATTATGATATTCCTGCTTATATTACTAATCCTCCTTCTGTCGATGAACTTGAGGATATTGCTAGAATTTCTGGTAATAAAGAAATAACTAGAAATAGTATATTTCATGCTCTCAATGTTTTTGCAACTGCTAGGATTTATGCAAGGGATAATAAAACTAATATAAAGGATATTAACTTAATTGTTGCTCATTTAGGTGGAGGAATAACTGTTACTGCATTACAAAAGGGTAGGGCAATAAATGTTAATAATGGTCTTGATGAAGGGCCGTTTTCCCCTCAAAGGTCAGGAAAGTTACCATTGTTTAAATTAATAGATTTAGCATATTCAAATAAATTAACTAAAAAACAGCTCAAAAAAATGATAGTGGGTAATGGTGGATTCGCTTCTTATTTTGATACTAATGATGCTAGAAAAATTGAAAAATTTGCTAATGAAGGGAAGTCTGAATATAAAAAAATATTTGAGGCTATGGCATATCAAATTGCAGAAGAAATTGGATCTCGTGCAACAAATTTAAAAGGGCGGGTTGATGCTATTGTTTTAACCGGTGGCCTTGCGTATAGTAAATTACTCATTGAATTAATTAAAACTAGAGTTAGTTTTATTAGTGAAATTGCAGTTTATCCTGGAGAAAATGAGTTAAAAGCTCTTGCCATGGGTGGTTTAAGAGTATTAAAAGGTGAAACTATTCCTAAAAAGTATTGATTTTTAGCCACTTCAACCCGAATTAAAATTTGGTTTTCCGTGGAAAATTAAGTCTAAGTCTTAATTTTTTGTATATACGAAAGTTTTTTCAACAGCTTGTTTTTTAAAAGTAGTTGAATAATTAATTAATGATTCAGATGAGCCTATAAAAAGATATCCATCATCATTTAAAACAGATGCTATTTTTTTATAAACAAGTTTTTTATTTAAATCATCAAAATATATTAATACATTTCTACAAAAAACTACATCAAATTTTTGAAAATTGTATAAACCTGTGATTAAATTAAACTTTTTGAATGTAATATGTCTTTTTAATTCATTTTTAATTTTATAATTTGTTCCCTCTCTATCAAAATATTTTGATAAATATTCTTTAGGTAATCCTCTTGAAACTTCATAACTTCTGTAGGCTCCCTTTTTAGCATATTCTAATACATCTTCAGAAATATCAGTTCCTAATATTTCATAATTAATTTTATTAGAATTTCTTTTATTTATATCTTCAATTATCATTGCAATAGAATAAGCTTCTTGTCCTGTTGAAGCAGCTGCAGACCAAATTCTGAGCTTTCTCTTTTTGCCCAAATCTCCCATAAGAAGCTTTTTAAGAGCATCAAAAGGGGTTCTATCTCTAAAAAATAGTGTTTCATGGGTTGTAATCGCATCTATAAATTTTTCAATTAGTTTTTTATCTCTTCCCATTTTAATGGAGTTAATTAAATTAGAAAATCCACTAATGTTAAATTCTTTCATTACAGGATTAAATCTACTTTCAACTAAATATTGCTTATTGTTGCCAAGTTCAACACCAGCTAATTTTTTCACAATTACTTTTAATTGCTCGTATTCTCTAGTATTTACTTTTTGTGTTAATGCTACCATAGGCTATTCAAAAAATTAATTATTTCATCAATTGACATTTTCGCATCATGCAAATTAGCATCAACAATTGCTCTTGGCATTCCATAAATGATAGAAGAGCTTTCATCTTGAGCTATAACTGTAGTATTATTATTTTTTACTCCAATAACTCCATCCTTTCCATCTTTTCCCATTCCGGTAAGAACCATTAGTAAAACCTTTTTCTTTTGAACAATATCTTTAGCAGACTTAAACAGTATATCAACTGATGGTTTGCAACTATTTACAGGAGGCTTATCTGTTATTTTTAATTTATAATGCATGCCTCTCAATACAACTTCTAAATGTTTACCTCCAGGTGCAATGTATGCAACTCCTGATTTGGCGATATCATCATTTGAAGCTTCTACAACAGTCATTTCTGATTTTCTATTTAAGTTATCTGCTAATGATTTAGTAAACATTGGAGGCATATGTTGAACAATTAAAAGAGGAACCGGAAGAGGTTTTTTTATTTCTGAAAAGATTTTTATAAGTGTTTTAGGGCCACCTGTAGAAATACCTAATAATATTAAGTCATAATGATTAGATATACTTGTTTTTGTTTTGTTATGAGCTATTGTTTTAAGCGGTGTTGTTCTAGTTGTATGAACTATTTTTTTATTTAAATTTTTATTATTAGGATCAATCTTTCTTTCAACTTTTTTTCTAGCATTTCTATGATTTTCTTTACATAATGGTTTATTTTTATTTACTGATTTATACAATAAGATTTTTTGATAAATTTCTTTACCAATAAAGTCAAAATTGTTGCTACTATTGCCCGTTGTTGGTTTTTCAATAAAATCAAAAGCTCCTAGATTTAATGATTCAATAGTGATATTCGCATTATGTTTAGATGCTCCACTTAGCATAATTACGCCAATGCAGATATTTTCTCTTTTAATATTTTTTAGTAATTCAAGCCCATTCATAACTGGCATTTCAACATCAGATATTAAAAAATCTGGTTTTAGTTTTTTTATTTGTTCTAAAGCATCTTTACCGTCTTTTGCTTCATAAACAACTTCAATATTAGAAAATGGAGTCAAGGCCCTTTTTACTAAAAGTCTATATAGTGCTGAATCATCTACAATTATTACTTTATATTTCATTCAAGATATCCTTTAAATAATTGTTTTAAGTTTAATATCATCATTATATCATTGTCAAGTTTTAGAATTTTTTTTACATATTCTATATCTAAACCAGAGTTTTTTGCATTTAAATTAGAAGGAACATCTTCTATTTTACTTGGATCTGTTTCAATAACATCTCCTATTTTATCAACTAGCAATCCATAAATATCTCCATCGGTATTTATATTTTCATCAAGTATTTTCATTTCAGTTTTTAAAATTATATATCTTGAATCTTTATTTACATCAGAGGAATTAAGTTGTAGTAATAAAGAAGTGTCTATCATTGTTAAAATTTGTCCTCTTAGGTTAACCAAACCAAGAACTTCTTCTGTAGCCAGAGGGACTTTAGTGTACTCTAATTGTTTATGTATCTCTCTTACAGAGAAGATGTCTAATCCAAACAAAAAACCTTTAATATAAAAGGTTACGAATCTTAAGCTTTCATTAACAGCCATTTTACCTCCTTGAAATCATTTTATCTATTGAATCAAGTAATTTCTCTTTATCTACTTTAATTTGATAACTATCAAATCCAACATCTAGACCTTTTTGTATATTTTCAGGACTATCAAGAGAAGTTAAAGCTAAAACTTTAAAATGAGATAATAAAGGATCTGCTTTTATCTTTGCAACCAATTCAAAACCATCCATTCTAGGCATCTGTATGTCAGATACAACTAAATCAACATCGTTATGATTAGACATTAAGTATTCATATGCTTCCTGACCATCATTTTTCGTAACACATTCATAACCTGCAGATTTAATATAACCTGAAACCAAATTTCTAAAAAATGGAGTATCTTCAACTAGTAATATACTTTTAGTTTGATTTTCATCTTCTGATTCTGGAATAGATTCATTGATATCTTTGAATAATTCTGGTTCAGCAATTTCAACGATTTCAAAAATATCTAAGAATAAGGTGATTTTATCCTTAATCATTGCAGTTCCCATAATTCCATTTCCTTGTATTGTTTTTTCATCTATTTTGGCATTCATACTTGTGACATCAACGATAGTTTCAAAAACAATACCAACTTTTACTTTTGATATTTGGGGAATAATTAAATGTTTAGTTGTTTTCACTCCATCAGGATAAGAAATATCTAAATATTCTTCTATTTTTATTAATCTTAAACTTTCTCCCAAGTAGTTAATATACTCTTTGCTACCAATTACCTGAACATCATTAGTATCAAATTTTTCAATTCTTTCAATTAAAGATAGCGGTATAGAAAACTGTTCATTACCTCCGATATTAAAAACGAAGAAATCTTGTTTTTCCATCATTTCTTCGGCATTTTTTTTATCTTGTTCTAATTTATTCAATTTTTTAGTTTCTTTAAATGCAAGATTTGCTTCTCTTGCAATATTAGTAACATCAAGAATTAAAATAACCTTTCCATCTCCCATAATTGTTGCACCTGAAAATAAATTGATTTGTTTTAATTTCTTATTTAAAGGTTTTACAACAATTTCTTCAGTATCTAAAATTTCATCAATAATAATTCCAAATTCATTTGTTCCCATACTTACAACAATAATATTCCTAGAGTTAAATTGAGACAATCTTCTTGTTGTCGGCCCTTTTCTATCAATTAAACTGCCTACAACGCCCTTATCTTCACGCTCACCAACTTTTTTTAATCTTCTATCTAGAACATGGCCTCTTCTATCTTCCTTCAATTCATTTGTTTCTGGATCTTTGTAATATGATTTTAAATTTAGAATGTTTTTTAAATCTACCAAAGGAAGTAATTTCTCTCTTAATCTTAATACTTGAGATTCACCTAAAATTTCAATGCGTTCATTTATTTCTTCAGCTTTTAATCTAACTAATTCAATTATATTAATTTGAGGAATCGCAAATCTATAATTTGAAACTTTTGCAATTAGTGTAGGGATAATAGCTAAGGTTAAGGGTATAGTAATTAAAAATTCTGATCCATAACCAACTTTAGTTGTGATGTCAATTGTACCACCAATTTTATCTAAATTAGTTTTAACAACATCCATTCCAACACCTCTTCCTGATATAGATGTCACTTTTTCTGCTGTGGAAAATCCAGGTTTAAGAATCAATTTAATTATATCTTTCTCATTCATTCTAGTAAGTTCTTCTTCTGTTACTATTCCTTTTGAAACAGCTTTAGCACCAACTTTTTTATAATCAATACCATTACCATCATCTTTTACTGTTATAATAACATGACCACCCTTATGTTCTGCCCGCAAGTTAACTATTCCTGTTTCTGATTTACTTAATTCTAGTCTTTTCATAGGCATTTCAATACCATGATCTACAGAATTACGAATAAGGTGTGTTAGAGGGTCTCCCATTGCCTCTATTATTGTATTATCAACTTCAACCCCTTTTGAATCTATTACAAGTTTAATTTTTTTACCTATATTTTTAGATAAATCCCTAACGATTCTTTTAAACTTACTAAATAAATTATCTATAGGTTGCATTCTTGTTGCCATTATGTTTTCTTGCATTTCTGTTATTCTTTGAGATAATACACTTAGTACGGGGATATCTTTACCACCCTGTATTTGTATTAATTGATTTCTACTTAAAACTAATTCACCTGCTAAATCCATTAATTTGTTTAAGTGTGATAAACTCACTCTTATCGTATCTTCTTTACTTATTTTTAGATTCTTTGTTTTTTTAGGAGATTTTTTTATTTTTTTCTCTCCAACTGTTTTTTTAGTAGGATAAGCCTCCGCCTTATCCTTATTTGTTACATCAGAAAGCTTATTCACTTCTTTAGTAGGATAAGTCACCGCCTTATCCTTATTTGTTACATCAGAAGGAGTTCTTTTAATTTTATTTATTATGTCTTCATCAAAAACATAAACACTAGTATCATCAACATCAAGGGCAATAGAAACTAAATTGTCTTCCATAATTGTATCATATACAATTTCTATTTCTTCTAGCTTCTCTGATTTTAGTATCTTTTCATAATTTTTTGAAATATCTAAAATATTACCTAAAGCCTTTAAGTTATCAAAATAAGAAACTAAATTAGTGAATTCTTTTACTACTATTGGAAGATTTAATTTTATAAAAAATACATTGTTTTCTGCTTTAGATAAAATTTCTTTTATCCATGATTCAGTTATATTTAATTCTGATAAATTATTTGAATTTATTGTAGATTCTTCTTTTATTTCTTCAACTTTCTTTTTATCTGTTTCTTTAGAAGTAGTATCTAAATTTTCTCCTTTAGCTAATTTATCAAAAATATCCATTAAATATTCTAAATCAAGCTCTTCTGAGTGTTCTATATCATCTAGCATTTGTTTTAAATAATCTACTCCTTCAAAAAGATGTTCAAACATATATGGTTCAAATTTTAAAACTTTTTCTCTTATCTTCTGAAGTAATGTTTCCATTTTATGGGAAAGTGTACCTAAGTTTTTAAACCCAAAAAAACCTGCTGCTCCTTTAGTTGAGTGCACTGCTCTAAAAACTTGGTTAATTAGCTCAAAGTCAGGATCATCATAACTGTCCTCAAGCTTTAATAATGCACTCTCTGTTACCGAGATATGTTCTTTGCTTTCAGATATAAATTCCTTTATCAAACTTTCATCAAAATCAGCCATTCTTACCTCTTTAAAATACGACTAATTACTCATCGGAAGAAAAATAATTTTTATTAAGTTTTATTATAAATAATTTTTTATTTTAGGATAATATAGTTATAATCCTTTGATTATTTTAAAACTTTCATCTTCTTTTTTGAAAACTATTTGATTGATATCTGACTTTTTATGCCATTCATCATTATTGCCAATATTCATCAGAAATTTAGCGTCGTACTGATAGGTTACATAGTATTTATCTGTTGATTTATTGTAATTAATCTTTCTTACTTTTATAGTTTGGAAAATTTCCTTTATTTGAGAAAATCTTTTAGTAAGAATATCTCTTAATTGAGAATATCCAAAATCATCTGTATTATCAATTGTTCCAGAATTATCATAATACCTTTTTGAAACAATAGCCATTATTTCATCTATATTTTTTTCTTCTAAAGATTTATTATATTTTTGCATTATATTATATAATTCTCTATTCTCATCAGAATCTTTAATACTTGTCCCCTCAATCATTTTTTGAGAGCTACAAGAAACGAATAAAATACTTAAACTTAAAATCATCATAATTATTTTCATTTTATCTCCTATTAAAAATCACATATATAACATAAATTAAAAAGAAATATTTCATAATTATAACTCAATAGTATAAATTTCTAATGAATCTTTTTTAGAATATCTCTTGGAATTTACAAATTTTCTAAATAATTTTGCTAAAAAATCATTAATATAACTATAATTTTTATTTTTTATAATTTCTTTAGCTTCTTTTAATATAAATTTATCAACTCCTTTTGGATGAATGAAACCATAAATAGATAAATATGATTCTTCTGAGTTGTATAAGCAACTTTGTATTAAATCACCTTTGTTTATACCAAACCATTCTTCTGTAAGAGCTAAGTTAATAGCTTCTTTTTTGTTAAATATATCAATAATTGTGAACTGGTCTTTTTTAATTTTTTTAACTTGAAAAACTGAAAGAGTTTTATTTTTTAGAAAATTATAAGTTTTAAAATTTAACTTATTTTCATCGTAAAGTAAATCAAGTAAAGTTTTATTGTTATATTTTTCAATTGGAGTTATTAAAGTTTTCTCAAAATAATATCCCCAAAGAATTTCTTTATCTTTGTCAATTTCTGCTATTGAAATATGTGTTTTAATGAATAGTTTTTCTAAATTTAAAAGTATGTTTTCATATTTAGAGTTACTTAAAAGTTTTTCAACTAGTTCTATGGAAGAATCATAAAGTTTTTTACTCATTAACACTCCTTTTAAAGTCTAAAGAAGTAACTCCATCTATCCTTGTCAATTTATGTTTTATTTTTTTTAATACATCAACATCTCTTATAGAGAGAGTCATTAATATTTCAGTTGCTCCATTAACATCTTTATTTGTAGTGATGTTTTCAATGTTTATGTCCATTTTAGATAATAGTTTGGTGATATTAGATAAAATACCTATTTTATTTGTAACTCTAATAACAGCTATTATTGGCCGTGTGTAGCCTGCTTTTGCCCAATATGTATCTAGAAATCTATCTTTATCTAAATTTTTAATATTATTACAACTTTTTTTGTGTATTGTAACTCCAACACCCATAGATATATATCCAATGATGGCTTCATTTGGTATTGGATTACAGCATTTAGCAAATTTTATTTGAATATTATCAATACCATCAATAATTACACCCGACTTTGTATGAACATTTGCTGATTTGCTGAACTTTTTGATAAATTTGGCAAACTTATGTTCTTCTTCTTTTCTTAATTCTTCTTTATTTAAAGCTTCTTTTTTTTCTTCTGGTAGTATTCTTAAAACGGCTTCTTTGACATCTAGTTTACCGTATCCAATTAAAATTAAGAATTGTGACAAACTAGAAAATTTAGAGTTTCTTAGTTTATTTTCTACTTTATTATCTTTATTTAGTTTATTGAAATTAAATCCCAATTTACTACACTCTTTTTCTAATAATTCTCTTCCCTTTTCTTTAGCAATATCTCTTTCTTCTTTATTAATAAAATAAGATATTTTAGAACGAGCTCTATAACTTACAACAAAATCTAACCATTCTATCTTAGGTTTTTGGTTGCTATTTTTCTTAATAGATACAATTTGTCCTGATTTCAAAACTTGTTTTAATGATGCAATCTGTCCATTAACGGTACCTCCAGTACAGGAATTACCTAAATCTGTGTGGATATGATATGCAAAATCTAGTAAAGTTGCTCCTTTAGGCAAAATCATAACATCTCCGCCAGGAGTAAAAACATAGATCTCCTCTATTTCAATTAAATCATCAGTTAAATTCTCTGTTGCTTCTTGTGGATTTTCAAATTCATCTTCAAGCCAATACTTTACTATTTTTTTTAATCTATTTATTTTTTCTTGCTCTTTTACAATAGATGATTTTTGGGGACCTTCTTTATAAGCCCAATGAGCGGCTAAACCATTTTCTGCAATTGTATTCATTTCTTCTGTTCTTATCTGAATTTCAATTGTTTTTCCTTCAGGTGAAATTACTGCTGTATGCAAAGATTGGTACCCATTAGGTTTTGGTAAAGATATATAATCTTTAAACCTACCTGGTAAGGCTTTGTAGCTTGAATGTATCACTCCCATAACTAAATAGCATTCTTCAACTTTGTTAACAATAATTCTAAAAGCAGTTAAGTCAAATAATTGGTCAAATTTTTTGTTTGATTTTTTCATTTTTTCAAAAATTGAAAAAATATGTTTAGCTCTTCCTATAACTTTTCCATTTACATTTATTTTTGTTAATAATTTATTTAAACTTTCTAGAGTTATTTCAATAAATTCATCTCTTTCCGTTTTTTTCTCTCCTAATAATTTAGCTATTTTTAAATAGTTTTCATTGTCAAGATATTTAAAAGATAAATCTTCCAATTCTGATTTTATATTATATAAGCCCAATTTATGAGCTATAGGGGCATAAAGCTCTTTTGTCTCTTTTGCTTTATCATATTGTTTTTTGGGAGGCATATACTTTAGAGTTCTCATATTATGTAATCTATCTGCAAGTTTTACAAATATTACCCTAATGTCTTTTAGGGTTGAGATTTGAATCATTTTTCTAAAAGAAGCAGCTCTTTGCTCATTTTTAGATTTATATTTTGTTTTTGTTAAATTTAAAACGCCTTCAATTATAGTTGCAATTTCATCATTAAATTCATTCTTTATGATATCAATTGTAATTTTGCTATCTCCTTCTACTGTATCATGAAGATAAGCGGCAATTATACTTATGGGATCTGATTTCATTTCAAAGGCAATTATTTGTGCAACGGAAATAGAGTGAAAAGAATATCCAGCTCCACTAAGCCTTTTTTTGTTTTCATTTGCTTTTAGCATAAAGTCAACAGCTTTATCTAATAGTGATAAATCAAAATCTTTTTGAATTGATTTTACATACTCTTTTATTTTACTAACTATTTTATTTTCTTCTTCTGTTATTTTTTTCATATCCAATACTTAAAAGGGGGTTATAGCATATTTTAAATTTTCATTCAATAATATATAACTTAGGATTAACTGGAATACCATTTTTTCTGATTTCATAATGTAAGTGGGGGCCACTGCTACGCCCTGTGTTGCCTAAGTAACCTATTATTTGTCCTTTTTTAATATGCTGACCAAGTTTAACGATAAATCTTTGTAAATGAGCGTAACGAGTTTGAATATCGTTTAAGTGATTTATCATAACAACATTGCCATAGCCACCATTTACTCCAGCAAAAGTAACAACGCCATTTGCGGTTGCTTTAATTGGTAATCCTGGATTATTTGCTATATCAAGACCCTCATGGAATTTCTTTGTTTTATTGAAAGGATCATTTCTAACTCCAAAAGTAGATGATAACCAACCTCTAACTGGCCATATTGAAGGAGTTGATAGAAGCATTTGAGATTTACCAATTACTTTACCATACAAACTAACCACCGAAGTATTTAATTTTAATAAATTTCGGGTAATATAGTTTTCGTAATCATTTAATAATAAATTACTTAATTCTGATTTTATAGATAAATCTATTGTCAACTCATAATCATTAAAAAAAGCATAGGATTCTAAATCAAATATATACTTTTCACCATCATTTTTTAAAAATCCACCTTCTGGAATACTGTTTTCATCGGAGACAGAGAAAAATGACTTGATTTTAGATTCATATTCTTTTATTTCATTAATGTTTTTAAAGTTTTTTAGCATTTGTTTTCTTAAAAATGTAATTTCTGCATTAAGTCGTTCATTGTTTTTTTGTAACTTATATTGACTGATAATATTTTTATTATTTTTACTAGAATTAGCTTTAACATTGTTATAAGAATTGTATAGAAATGCAGAGACTGAAATTAAGGCTAAAACTAAAATTAAATTTAATACAAAGAAAAACTTAAGCAGAGAATATGAAAACTTTATTTTCTTTACTCTACCAGCACTATTATGAGGAACAAGTAGTATATCAAATTTCTGTTTTTTATTAGGCATTATCTAAATTAAACAAGAACCTTTTTTGCAGGCTTTACAACTTTACCCGATTTAATACATGTTGTACAAACAGTAATTCTTTTTGTTTTTCCATCAACGACTGCGTTAACTTTTTGTAAATTAGGATATATCTTTCTTTTAGATAAATTATGTGAATGAGACACATTATTTCCTACTGTTGTTTTCTTTCCACAAATATCACAAACTCTAGCCATATTAAAACCTCTCAAAATCCATCATAGGGGCAGGATAATACTATAAAAGTACATAAAAATCAATAGTTTTTTTTATTCTAATATTAAAAAGGTACTAAACTGACTGATTATTCTACTGTTTATTAGTAAAAATGGAATAAAATATTGAAAAATTCGTTACATAGATATTACTCTTTTTATATAGGATTTATATGATTAAATATTTGACAATTTTTATTGCTATTATTACAATAGCTTTAATTGCTAAGGAGAAAAAGGTGAAACAAAATAAAAATTTAACTGATTTTGAAAAAAAAGTGGTTTTTGAAAAAGCCACGGAAAGACCATTTAGTGGAAAGTATAATAGCTTTTATGATGATGGTGTTTATAAATGTAAAGTTTGTGGCAATCCCCTTTATAAATCAACTAATAAGTTTAACTCACATTCAGGTTGGCCATCTTTTGATGATGCAATTAAGGGGGCTGTCAAAGAAATTCCTGATAAAGATGGTCATAGAGTGGAAATAGTTTGTGCAAAATGTGGAGCTCACCTAGGACACATTTTTAAAGGTGAAAAATTTACCGAAAAAAATACTAGGCATTGTGTAAATTCGGTATCTTTAGATTTTACTCCAGAAAAAAAAGCCATAATTCCTAAAAAAGAGGCGACTGCATATTTTGCAGGAGGATGTTTTTGGGGAGTTGAATATCATTTTGAAAAGTTAAAAGGTGTGATTTCTGCAACTAATGGTTATATGGGAGGTAATACTGATGAGCCAAGTTATAAACAAGTTTGTTATGAGAATACAGGACATTTAGAGGTAGTTGAAATTAAATATAATCCCCGTGTAGTGAGTTATGAAACTTTGGTAAAATTGTTTTTTGAAATACATGACCCTACACAGGCAAATGGTCAAGGTCCTGATATCGGAGAACAATATAAATCAGCTATTTTTTATAATACAGAGGAAGAAAAGGAAATTGTTTCAAAACTAATTAAAATTCTTAAAGATAAAAACTATGATATTGTTACTAAAGTAATAAAGGCAGATACTCCTTTTTGGGAAGCAGAAGATTATCATCAAAATTACTATGAGAAACATAATAAAAAACCGTATTGTCATGCTTATGTTAAAAGATTTTAGATATGTTTTGCTATACTACATAAAAAGAAACAGCTTGCTGGTTACTTTTTAATAATTTAAATCCACTTTGTAAAACAAAGTTAGTTAAATTATCATAAAAAACCTACTATTTTAAATAAAAAACTCTTGGGGAAGATGGATTGTCAACATAAAATCCAAATTGAATTGTAAAGTATTCTTTTCCTTTTAATAATCCTTTAGGGACTATGTTATAAGGTTGTCCTTTTTCAAATGCAGATATTGCTTCTTTATCTAGAAATGCTAATCCACATGATTTTTGAATTTTTATTTTTTTTAAATATCCCTTTTTATCTATAGTAATCAATAATACTGTATATCTATCTTTTATTCCGTATAGCTTTCTGTATGGATCGTATTTTTGATATGCTGCTGCTGGATTCCAATTTTGAGATACTCTATTCTTTATTTTCATAAAATATCCTGTGTATTCGTAAGCAAGAGTGTTTAGAGAGGTGTAATCTCCCTCTTTTGTATCTTTTAGATAATCATTAGATGCTGAATTTAACATTTCAGAGAATTGTAAGTCAGAAAACTTAAGTTTTACCTCTTTTTGAGGCTTTTTTACGATATTTTCTTTTAAATTAGCTTTAGACTTTTTATCTATCTTTGGTTTATGCTTGGCAATTTCTTTTTTTTGTGGTTCTTTTTGCTTTTGTAAATTTTTTATTTTTTTTATTTTTATTTTTTCTAGAATAATAGAGTCTTTTTTGTCTACTGTTTTCTTTATTATTTTGTTTTTCTTTTTGGCTTTTGTTTCTTTTTTAGTTTTATTGTTGTATTTTGCTAAAAATTTAGCCTTATTAGGTTCTTTTTCTATATCAGGTTTTGCAATGTCTACTATTTGTTTATTTTTTAAGTCTATTTCTTTTTTCTTTATCTTTTTAACTATCTTTTTTTTTCTTTTTAACTTTATTGAGAGTTTTCTATGTGGTTTTAGTTTTTTTTTAATGGTTTTTTGACTAGGTAAAAAGAAAAACAACAAAAAAGAGTGTAATAGAAGGCTGACAACTCCATATACAAGAAAGTTACTTTTAAATAATTTATTTTTTCTTTTGGCCATTACTCTCTATTTCTGCTCTTACAAGTTTCCTTTTTGATTCTTCTTCATCTTTTTGTTTATAAAGTTCTTCATACGCTAATTGTTTTTTTCTCAATAAAAGCTTAATATCAGGGTTGCTTTCTTCGTCTATTAAGGTATCATAAAGATGAACCATTTCTTTATATGAATCTTTCTTATTTGGATATTTTTTAATAATTGTCTCAAGTAACTTTTTGGTATCAGCAGGCTTTTTACCTAATTGATAAAGGGTTACTAGCTCCATTTCTGTATCAAAGTTTGTTCCAAATTTTCTTTGTAGTTCTTTGTATTTTATTGAGCTTCTAATATTTTGAGATTGTTTGGCGAGTTTTGACAAATAAGCATATACGATTGGTGAGTATTTATTTATTGTTATTGCTTTAAGAAAATAATCTTCAGCTTTAAAATATTGTTTTAAATTCCAATAGATAATTCCCATTTGTACATAGTTAAATGGCCTTTTTTTATCCATTTCCATTGCTCTAGTGAAGTAGGTAACTGCTTCGGATTTGTTATCTAGTAAATATGATGCGAGGCCTGCAAGAGTATACATCTCTGAATATTCAGGATATTCATTCATTCCTTCTTTTGCTACTTTTAATACTGTTTGTAAATGTTTACCTGTTTGGACTACTGCAAGCCATCTAGCATAAGCTGCTTTTAATTCTTTGGGCATTGGCCTTAGTGAATCAAAAGTAAAACTCATAATATTAAGAGCTTTAATTAAGTTTTTTTCTTTATTAATTTTTTCAAATGAATTATTTAATAATTTTTGTACTATTTTATATTTGCCTTGTTTCATTAGAATATATGCTTTCAACACTAAGTACTTTTCATTAAAATCTTTTTTTAGAGCTTTTTCTATATAATTTATTGATGTTTTATAGTTTTCTTTTTTTATTTCAATTACTGCAATATTATAGAAAAGTTCAGATATAGATTGATTGTATAATTCTTGATATTTTTCCGCTTCATAGAATTTTTTTAAAGCATCATCAAAGTAATAAATTCCTTTTGCTGTGAAGATTAAACCACTTAAGTAAGATTTTACAAATTTATTTTTTTCTTTTTTATTTAACTCCGTTAGTTCTTTTAAATTATTAGTGAGGTAGTAATATTTAACTAAATATTTATAATAATCCAATGTTTTAGCGTTTGGTTCTTGTTTAAGAATATATTTTGTTTCTTTAAATTTTTTATTATCTATACTTTCTTTTAGTTGTTTATTGTATAGTTTAGAGTTTTTATATACATGAATTTTATTTGAATTACACGAAAATGCTAGAAATATCAATGCTAGAATAATTAAAGTTTTTTTATACATACTTACACCTATAAATAAAGAGTCGATTATATCAGTATTTCTTTATTTAGTCCAATAATTTAAAAATAAGCTCTTTTAATTTTCGAGGAGCTTCAATTGGTATAGTATGTGAAACATTTTTAAACTGATAATATTCCCCATTTAAAAATCTTGCAAGTTTTATCATACTTTCTCTCGATGTTAATTTATCATATTCTCCTCTTGCTATTATTACGGATTTAACATTTAAGGGTTTATCTAAAATAAAACAATTTTCTATTAATTCTCTAAATAATTTTGCCATATATTGTGGATTTGCACTTTCAATTGCTTGATATAGGTTTTCATGTATCTTTGATAAATCCTTAACTGTAATTTTACTTCCCCATTTAGAAGCCCATCGACTTAGTTTAGGAGATAAATACTTTCTATTTGCTAGTGCATTACCAACTAATTTATCCATTTTGCCAATAACTGAAATCCATTTAGGAAGTCCACAATAAGGAGTTCCGATTATCATTAACTTTTCTAGTTCTAAGTTGTATTCTTTTAAAAGTTTTAATGTGATTAGGCCACCCATAGAGTGAGAAATAATACCATAAATATTCCATTTTTGTTCTTTTATTAATTCAAATAAGGTTTTGGTTAGTAAATCTAAAAGTTTTTGCTTTGTTTTAGGTGCATCACTTTTCCCATGGCCAAGTAAGTCAATTACAATAATTTGATACTTTTTAGATAAATCCTTAACTATTTTATCCCAAACACAGGAAGAATGACTCCAACCATGAATTAGTAAAACAGTTTTTTCATTATTCGTTCCTAGAACCTTAAAATACATTTTGCTTTTCATAAATTCTCCTACCAATAATTGTGTATAATTATACACTGTATCTTTGAATAAGATACAAAAAATATGAAAATAATTCAAATTTTGTCATAGATATTTTATCTAAACAAGGATAATTTTGTCATTGTTATTGTATTATTTATCTTAATTGCTTGATAATACTGTTCTTATTGTTATGATTGATTTTGGGAAAACTTATTGCAATAGAATAAATTGTATTATTTTAATTTATTTCTTGGAGGAAATATGAAAAAGTTCTTATTTTTGTTGTTAGTGTCTATGGTTGCAGTTTTTATTAGTTGTGGTGGAGATGATGGTGATGTAAATCCTAGTTGTAATAACAAGTGTGATACAATTGGTGCAACACAATGTAGTGCAGATGGTAAAGGGTTTGATAAGTGTACTAAAGAAACTGATACATGTAATATTTGGAAAACAACAGTGTGTACAGGAGGTGAAGCTTGTGTAAAAGTAGGCGATATTGCTGGATGTGGTACTGATGGTGGTGGAGATAATAATGTGACTAATTGTACAAGTAGTTCAGATTGTGCAAGTAATACAAATGGTAAAACAGAATGTAGTACAGGTGTTTGCTCTGAGCCTGCTTCTACAGGTTGTACAAGCAATGATGATTGTTCAGGAGATACTCCTATTTGTGAAGCAGGAGCTTGTGTTGCGGATAGCAATACTGGATGCCTTAATCCTTGTGATGAAAATGAAAGTGGAACAACACAATGTGATGGTGATACACTTCAAACATGTACTTTGAAATCTGATTTAAATTGTTACAATTGGGATAATACAACTGATTGTACTTCAGAAGGTAAAGTATGTGATGATATGGGTGTACCTATGTGTATAACAGAAATAAAATAGTAATCATACTCAAATATTATCAAATAAAAAATAATCCTTATTAAAATATTCTAATGAAACAAGTAAATTCTTAACTTATATGTTGACTTATGGAAAAAGATATGTATATTAAAGTTAAATAAGGAATTTTTTACCTTATTTGTAGAGGGTTTATGATTAGAATTGATAAAAAACTTGAACACGCATTGATTGTATTAAGTCATTTAGCTTTATCTAATCAGAAGAAATTATATACAGCAAAGGAATTATCTGCTATTTACAACATTGCATTTGACTCTGTTTCTAGAGTTATGCAAAGAATGGCTAGCAAAGGTTTTTTGGTGTCTATTCAAGGTCCAAGTGGGGGTTATAAACTTTCTAGTGATATAGGAAATAAAACATTATTAGAATTATTAAATGCAATTACCAAGAAAACTATAAATATTGCGAAGTGCATTAATGGAGATTGTGATAAAAGAGATATTTGTAATATTTTAGATCCTGTGGAGTACTTAAATAATAAATTAACAGAGTTTTATAATTCAATAAAATTAAGCGAATTGCTATATTTAAAGGTATGATATGACAGAAAATAAACAAGGTAAAGAGTTTTTAGCAGAAGAATATAAATATGGTTTCGTAACAGATATCGATACTGATGAGTTGCCAAAGGGGCTTAATGAAGACATAATCAGGATTATTTCTAAAAAGAAAAATGAACCAGATTGGATGCTTGAATTTAGGTTAAAGTCTTATAGACAATGGATAAAGATGAAGGAGCCCCATTGGGCTGATTTTGATTATCCTAAAATAAATTATCAGGATATTATCTATTATTCTGCTCCCAAACAACAGACTAACAATAAAGAATCACTTGATGAAGTTGACCCAGAATTACTTGCAACATTTGAGAAGCTTGGTATCCCTCTTGAAGAGCAGAAAAGGCTTACAAATGTGGCTGTAGATGCTGTTTTTGATTCTGTTTCTGTAAAGACAACACATCAGGATATTTTGTCTGAAAAAGGAATAATCTTTTGTTCTATTTCTGAAGCAATACAAGAATATCCTGAATTAGTAAAGAAATATTTATCTTCTGTTGTTCCTAGTAGCGATAATTTTTTTACTGCATTAAATGGAGCTGTTTTTACTGATGGATCATTTGTTTACATCCCTAAAGGGGTAAAATCACCTATGGATTTATCAACTTACTTTAGGATTAATGCTGCAAATACTGGGCAATTTGAAAGAACATTGATAATTGCTGATGAAGGAGCTTATGTAAGTTATTTAGAAGGATGTACAGCACCTCAAAGAGATGAAAACCAACTTCATGCTGCAATCGTTGAAATTATTGCAGAAAAGGATGCTGAAGTTAAGTATTCAACTGTACAAAATTGGTATGCAGGTGATGAAAATGGTGTAGGTGGAATATATAATTTTGTTACTAAGAGAGGGCTTTGTAAGGGAGATAATTCAAAAATATCATGGACACAAGTAGAAGCTGGAAGTGCATTAACTTGGAAATATCCTTCTGTGATTTTAAAAGGAGATTATTCTGTTGGTGAATTTTATTCAGTAGCTTTGACAAATAATCACATGAAAGCAGATACTGGCACAAAAATGATTCATGTTGGTAAAAATACAAAAAGTAAAATAATTTCAAAAGGTATTTCAGCAGAGCAGTCAACAAATACTTACAGAGGGCTTGTTAAGGTTATGAAAAGTGCTGAAAATGCAAGAAATTATTCACAATGTGATTCAATGCTTGTTGGTGATGAGTGTTACGCAAATACATTTCCCACCGTTGAAGTAAAAAATAAAACTGCAACTATAGAACATGAAGCAACTACTTCAAAAATTAATGCAGAACAGATTTTTTATCTTCAATCAAGAGGGATAGGAATGGAAGAGGCTATTTCATTGATAATAAATGGTTTTGCAAAAGAGGTTTTTAATGAATTACCATTGGAGTTTTCAGAAGAAGCCGTTAGGTTGTTAGAGATGAAATTAGAGAATAGTGTGGGATAATAATGTAGAGACGAGGCATGTAGAGACAAGGCAATGCCTTGTCTGTTGATGCAGTGAAAAGATATGGAATTTATCTTTTGATATGATGTTGGAATTGAGACGAGGCATTGCCTCGTCTGTTGATATAATGAAAGATGGGTGTTTTTCATCTTTTGATATAATGTTGGAACCGAGACGAGGCGGTGCCTCGTCTGTTGATATAATGAAAGATGGGTGTTTTTCATCTTTTGATATAATGTTGGAACCGAGACGAGGCATTGCCTCGTCTGTACGAGGAGAGGGAATGTTAGAAATAAAAGATTTATATGTTGATGTTGAAGGCCATGAAATATTAAAAGGGATTAATTTAAATATAAAAAGAGGTGAAGTTCATGCAATAATGGGGCCTAATGGGGCTGGAAAGTCGACTTTGTCAAAAGTTATTGCCGGAGATCCTTCTTATGATATTAAAAGTGGTGAAATATTATATAATATTAATTTTAAAAATAAAAATTTATTAGAAATGGAACCTGATATTAGGGCTAAAGAAGGTATTTTTTTAGGATTTCAGTATCCTGTTGAAATACCAGGGGTTAATAATGCTGAATTTTTAAGGCTTGCTTTTAATGAAGTATGTAAATATCAAAATGTTGAAGAATTATCAAAAGAAGATTTTTTAGAATTATTAAAATCTAAAATGAATTTACTAGGCATAAAGGGGAAATTTATTGATAGAGAGTTAAATGTTGATTTTTCTGGTGGAGAAAAAAAGAGAAATGAAATACTTCAAATGGCTGTATTAAATCCTAAGATAGCTCTTTTAGATGAAACAGACAGTGGACTTGATGTTGATGCTTTAAGAATTGTAGGAGAAGGAATAACAAAGTTGAAAAATAGGGAAATGTCTATTTTATTAGTTACTCATTATCAAAGATTACTCGATTATATAGTTCCTGATTTTGTTCATGTTTTATATAATGGAAAGATAGTTAAAAGTGGTACAAGAGAGCTTGCAAAAGAGATTGAAGCCAAAGGTTTTGATTGGATAATTGAAGAGGTTAAATAATGAGACCAGAATTTTTCTTTTCTAATTATTTTAGAAATATAAAATCAGATGAATTTCAAGCTTATAGAAATAAAGCATTAAAGGAAATTACAGGATATGAGTGGCCAAAATTTAAAAAAAGTGAATTTTGGAAATATACAGATCCAAGTGTTTTTTTTGAGGGGATTGATTCTGCACCCCTTCCAATAGGGGAATCATCCTTTTTGAATACTATTGATATAGATAAATATTTAGTTGAAGATGCTGTTAACATTTTAGATACAGAAGATGGCCTTTTAATTAGAGATGTGTTGCCACAAGGTATTACAATTGAAAACATAAATGCATTAGATGCCAGTAGTCTTACTACTACGAATATAGAATTAAAGCATCATATTGGTGGAAATGGAAAACAAGAAAAAAGAAATTTCTTATTATTGAATAAATCATATTTAAATAGTGGATTTAATTTAAAAATTGAAGACAATAAAAATATAGATATTCCTATTCAGATTATTTATACTAAGGGAAATAGCCATGTTTTTAGGAAAAATATTATTGAAATAGGTAAGTTTTCTAAAGCAACAGTAATAGAAACATATATTTCTGAAAATAAAAATAATTTGTTTTTTAATATTGATACCCAAATCAATGTAGCAGAAAGTGCTAATTTAAGTCATTACAAATTGGAGTTATCTAATTCTCATGATAGAATATTTAATAATGTAAATGTAAATATAAATAAAGATGCGTTTTACAACAACTTTTATTTTACAAATGGAGGAAATACAATAAAAAATAATATAGAGTCAAATTTACTAGAAGAAGGGGCAGAAACTTCGCTAAATGGTTTATATCTCTTGAAAAATAAAAACCAAGTTGATAATACTACTATAATAAATCATATCAAACCTAATACGAAAAGTAGGCAATTATATAAAGGTTTATTAAATGATGAAAGTAAAGCTGTTTTTGATGGATTAGTTGAAATTTTTAAAAATGCAAAATTGAGTGATAGTAATCAGTTAAATCAAAATATGCTTTTAAGTAAAACTGCTACTATTAACTCTATGCCTCAACTTGTTATAGGTAATGATGATGTAAAATGTTCTCATGGCTCAACTAGCGGACAAATGGATAAAAATCAGCTTTTTTATCTGCAATCAAGAGGAATGTCTAAAGAAGAGGGTAGTAAGCTATTAAGTAGGGCATTTATTAATGAAATTTTACTCAAACTAGAAGATGAGAATACAAGAAGTTTTTTAATAAATTTTATAAATGAATCTTTTTGGAGTTAATATGTTTAATGTAGCAAAAATAAGAAAGGATTTTCCTTTTTTACAAAACAACAGTATTGCTTATTTTGATAATGGGGCAACTTCACTAAAACCTAAAAGTGTTATTGATGAAGTTTTATATCATTATAATTATGAGTCGGTAAATGTTAATAGAGGGGTTTATAAATTAAGCCAAATTGCTACTCAAAAATTTGATGAAACAAGAAATACAGTAAAAGATTTTATTAATGCAAAGCGTAAAGAAGAAGTTATTTTTACTAAAGGTACAACGGATAGTATTAATTTATTGGCTTTATCTTATGGAGAATTATTAAATGAAGGAGATGAAATAATTATTTCTCAAATGGAGCATCATGCAAATTTTGTACCATGGCAAATGCTTAGAGATAAAAAAGGGATAGTGTTAAAAATGATTCCTATTGATGAAAATGGGGAATTAATTTATGATGAGTTTTTAAAATTATTAACTCCTAAAACTAGGCTGTTGTCCATAACATGGGTTAGTAATTTGTTAGGTACTATTAATAACATAGAGCAAATAGTTAAAGATGCTCATAGGTTAGGCGTAATTGTAAGTGTAGATGGAGCACAAGCTGTCCCTCATTTAAAAATAGATGTTCAAAAACTTGATATAGATTTTTTATCATTTTCTGCACATAAAATGTATGGACCAACTGGAGTAGGTGTTTTATACGGTAAAAAAGAATTATTAGAAAAAATGCCTCCTGTTTTTGGTGGTGGAGATATGATAGATAAAGTCACATTAGAAAAAACCACTTATAACACTTTACCTCATAAGTTTGAAGCAGGAACTCCTAATGTTGCAGATGTAATTGCTTTTAAAAAATCTATTGAGTACCTAAACAACATAGGAATTGAAAATATTGCTAATTATGAACAACAATTACTTAATTATGCTATGGAAAAGTTAAGTAGATTTGATGATTTAAGTATAATTGGAATTAGTAGTCACAAAAGTGCTACTATTTCATTTACAATTAAGGATGTTCATCCTCAAGATATCGGTATGTTGCTCGATGAAAAAGGGATTGCAGTAAGGACTGGTCACCATTGTGCACAACCAGCACTAGCTAAATTTAATTTAAAGGCAACGGCAAGAGCTAGTTTTGCTTTTTATAATACAAAAGAAGAAATAGATAAGTTTATAGATGGAATTAATTATATATATGATATTTTTAAATAGGAGATTATTATGAGTAATATACAAATCATAGTACAAATGACGCCAAACCCAAATGCTTTAAAGTTTGTTGTAAATAAAGATGTAATAAGTGAAGGAAAAATAACTTATAACTCACTTGAAGAAGCAACAACACCACTAGCTGCTTTACTGTTTGCATTAAATGGAATAAAGCAGGTTCATTTTTATGAAAACATAATTACGATTACAAAATGGCCACATGAAGATTGGGCAGAACTAGAAGATAAAATAAAATCAGTTATTGAAAATCAAATGCCTGAACATGATAGTAATATTCAAACCATTGTAGCAAAGCCTTCATCTCATAATTCAGAGGGGAAAACAGATTTAAGTGAGATGAATAGTGAATTTCTTGCTCTTAATGCTGTTTTTGACTCTATGATAAGACCAGCTTTACAAAGAGATGGTGGAGATATTGATATAGTTGATATTCAAGATAATGTTGTAACTGTAAACTATCAAGGAGCATGTCATGGTTGTCCAAGTGCATCTATAGGAACTTTACAATATATAAAAGCAATAGTAAATGAATATGACCCTGATTTAGATGTAAAACTAGAGGAAGAAGACGATAATTATTGGTAGGATAAGTAATAATTTCCTATCTATTTCGCAAGAGATAATCACATACTAGGCTCACATAACCCATTTCATATTAATTTTTTAGGAATAAAGCTAAAAAAATAATTCGCGACATTTTTGTCCCTATGTTATTTAATTGTGTAATATATTACACAATTAAATAACATAATTATAATATGAAAATAAAGTTATTTGTGATGTTTTTACTTTGTTTTTACTTTGTTCACTTAGATTTCACAAATAAGCTATAAAATTTTAACATTTAAGGAAATTAAGTTGCTGTTGTTAAATATGTGAAGATTTTATGGTTATCTAATAATTGATAATTAACTATTTTTTAGGAGGTTTTATGAAATATTTATTTCTTTTTATCACAGCGTTGTTTATATTGCAAGGTTGTTCTGATGAAGGTACAAGTACTGCAAAAAAGGAATGCCGAAGCGATTCTGAATGTAAAGAGTGGCAGGTATGTAATGACAGTAGTAAGTGTGAATTAAAAGAGGGTATGTGTGAGAAAGATGTTGATTGTACTGATGAAATCAAGGTAAAGTGCTCTTTTGAGCATACTTGTGTAGAGCCAGTTGAAGTGGAGGGTTGTACTGCAGAAGGTAATGAATGTGTAAATAATACTAATGGTAAAACTGTATGTATTGATGATAAATGTGCAGAGCCTGTTGAAGTAGAAGATTGTACAGAAGAAGGTAATGAGTGTGCAAATAATACTAATGGTAAAACTGTATGTGGAAGTGACAAAAAATGTCAATTGCCACCTAATGTTGAAAATTGTACAGAAGAAGGCAATGAGTGTGCAAATAATACTAATGGTAAAACTGTATGTGTTGATGATAAATGTGCAGAGCCTGTTGAAGTAGAAAATTGCACAGCAGAAGGTAATGAATGTGCAAATAATACTAATGGTAAAACTGTATGTGTTGATGATAAATGTGCAGAGCCTGTTGAAGTAGAAGATTGTACAGCAGAAGGCAATGAGTGTGCAAATAATACTAATGGTAAAACTGTATGTGTTGATGATAAATGTGCAGAGCCTGTTGAAGTAAAAGATTGTACAGAAGATGGTAACGAATGTGCAAATAATACTAATGGTGCAACAGAATGCAAGGATAATAAATGTCTTGTTCCTGGTTGTGAAGCTAGTGAAGAAATTTGTGATGGTATTGATAATGATTGTGATGGAAGTACTGATGAAGATTTGACTGCCCCAAAAGCTGATAAACAATTTGGAGTTTGTGAAAACTCTTTGAAAGTTTGTGATGGAGTTAATGGTTGGGTTGAACCTGATTATAGTCAAATTGCTAATTATGAAGAAACAGAAACCTCATGTGATGAAATTGATAATGATTGTGATAATGCTGTTGATGAAGGATGTGGTGGTTGTACTGACGGTGCTAAAAAAGATTGCGGTGTTGATGTTGGAAGCTGTGAAAAAGGGCAACAAACTTGTGAAAATGGTGTTTGGGGAGATTGTATTGGTGGCGTAACCCCAACTGAAGAAGTTTGTGATGGTAAAGATAATGATTGTAATGGTGATATAGATGACAATTTAGTTGCTCCTAATGCAGAAAATCAAGATGGCGTTTGTGCTAATAGTAAAAAAGTATGTGCTTTGGATACAGAAGATAACACTGTCAAATGGTTGGAACCTGATTATACACAAATTGCTAATTATGAAGAAACTGAAACATTATGTGATGGCTTGGACAATGATTGTAATGGTGAAACAGATGAGGGATTAACAACTATTTATTATAGAGATGAAGATGGAGATACTTTTGGTAAGCCAAGTGATTCTGTAGAAGCATGTAGTGCTCCTGATGGATATGTAGAAAGAGGAAGTGATTGTAAAGATGATGATGCTGATATAAATCCAGGAGCTGTTGAATTATGTGATGGTATTGATAATAATTGTGATGGACATGCAGATGAAGGCTTTGTAAATACTGATGGAGATGCTTTACCTGATTGTATGGATACTGATGATGATGATGATGGTGACCCTGATACTACAGACTGTGCTCCACTTGATGCAACAATTAATCATAGTGCAGCAGAAGCATGTGATACAGTAGATAACAATTGTGATGGAAGTGTTGATGAAGGATGTCCATGTGTTGCTGGTGAGACACAAGAATGTGGCTCTTCTAATGTTGGAGAATGTAAAAAAGGAACTCAAACATGTGATAATACTGGCACATGGGGAGATTGTGTTGGAGTGGTTGAATCGGTAGATGAAATTTGTGATGGTAAGGATAACAATTGTGATGGCTCTATAGATGAAAATTTTACCGATACTGACAACGACAAGCAGGCAGATTGTATCGACCCAGATGATGATAATGATGGAATCAGTGATTTAAATGATAACTGTCAGTTTACTCCAAATGCTGATCAGATTAATTCTGATGATGATGCTGAAGGTGATGCTTGTGATTCTGATGATGATAATGATGGAGATCCTGATAATACCGACTGTGCACCACTTGATGCATCAATTAATCATAGTGCCGCAGAAGCATGTGATACAGTTGACAATAACTGTGATGGTACTACTGATGAGTATTGTAATTGTGTTGATGGAAATACACAAGAATGTGGTACTGATGCTGGAGAGTGTGTAAAAGGAACTCAAACATGTGAAAATGGTGCATGGGGTGAATGTGTTGGTGAAGTAAAACCTTCTCCTGAAGTTTGTGATGGTAAAGATAATGATTGTGATGGAAAAACTGATACTGATGATAATACACTTGAAGTAGCTCCTTTAGCAGATAATCAAAATGGTATTTGTAATGGAAGTAAAAAAGTTTGTGCAGGTCCAAATGGATGGGTAGACCCTGTTTATTCTGATTTACCTGATTATGAAGCAGATGATACATCATGTAATGGTATTGATAATAACTGTAGTGGTGAAAATGATGAGGGGTATGTTGTTACTGATACTTCATGTGGAGTAGGTGAATGCCTTGCCTCAGGAAATCTTGAATGTCAAGATGGAGAGGAAGTAGATACATGTATTGCAGGTGAACCATCTGATGAAGTATGTGATGGTAAAGACAATAACTGTGATGGTGATGTTGATGATAATGGTTTACTTGATATTGCACCTGATGCTGATATGCAAGACGGTGTTTGTGCCGGAAGTAAAAAGGTTTGTAATGGTGCAGATGGTTGGGGAGAACCTGATTATACTTTGATAGATGCCTATGAATCAGAAGAAGTAACATGTGATGATTTGGATAATGATTGTGATGCAAGTACAGATGAAAACCCAATTGAATTATGTACAAGTAGTTCAATAGACAATCCTACCATAAAGGCTTGTATTAAAGATATTAATACTCAACAATCTTCTTGTAAGCAAGTTTTAGCTCATGTTTCCTATTTAGCATTAGGATATCAACATTCATGTGCATTTAATTCTGATAGATTAGCTAATGGAGAGGCTTATTGTTGGGGAGATAATGAAAGAGGTGAGTTAGGTAACGCAAATAATACAAATTACTATACCCCTAGAAAAGTAGATAGTAGTTTAGAAGCTGATTTAGTTATGGAGAGTGATTCATCTGTGTTATCAAATTGTTCATTAATGGCAGATGGTTCTATAAAATGTTGGGGAAGTAATGTTTTTGGGCAACTTGGAAGTGGAGATAATGATGATTCAAATATTCCTGTAGCTGTTCAAGTTTCATCAGGTTTCGGAACTGATGATTTAAGTGACATTATTAATATATCTGTAGGAACAGGGCATGTTTGTTCTGTATATGATGATGGAGATGATAACTTTGTTTATTGTTGGGGTCATAATGATAAAGGACAATTAGGAGATAATTCAACTAACAACAGAAATTATGCTGTTAAAGTAAGAACTAAAAATCCTAATGGTTATGGAAATACAGACCTTGTTGATGTTGAAAAAGTTGTTGCAGGATTTGCTCATTCTTGTGCATTAATGGAAAATAATAAAGTGTACTGTTGGGGTGATAATTCAAAAGGTCAATTAGGAGATGATAGTAATGAAGATTATTCAGAATTAGCTATTGAGGTACCTAATTTAGATAATGTTGTTGATATTGTAGCGGGAGCTAACTTTACTTGTGTTAACTACATAAATGATGCTGGAACTGCATTTGATATTAAATGTTGGGGTGATAATTCAGATAAACAGATTAAAGATAGTCTTTTAGCTACATATGATGAACCTGTTTCTCTTGGCATGAGCAATGTTGATGATTTTGTTGCTAACGGAGCTGATATTTGTTATCTACTTGACACAGATGTAATTCAATGTCATGGGGATAATAGTAAAAATCAATTAGGTGCTTCAAGCCCTAATGTTCTTTCAGGAACAAAAGGTTATAATATTGTTAGTGGTGATTTAGGTGTTAAGCATATTTGTGTTATTGTTAATGGAGATTCTAATCATAACTATAGAGCCGTTATGTGTAGAGGCTTAAATGATGAAGGTCAAGATGGAGTTGGATATTTGAGTAGTAATCCAGACTATTTAAAGGATTTTCACTTTGTTCTTGCTGGTCAACAACCAGAAAATAACTAATAATTTTTTTATTGGGGCAGAATAAATTATTCTGCCCTTCGTTCAACCCCATAAAATGGGTTTTCACTTGAAAATTTAACTAAAACACTGTAAATATAGAATTTAAGTATTTTATTTAAATTTTAGGATATTTTATGAAAATATTAATAGATGCAGATGCTTGTCCGGGAGTAGTCAAAGAAATATTATATAAGGTTTCACATAGATTGAATTTAAAATTAATTTTTGTGGCTAATCAATACATGAAATTTCCATCAACTTCGTTGATTAGTTCTGTAATTGTTAAGGCAGGTCCTGATGAAGCGGATAATCATATAGTTGAAATAATGGAAAGTGGTGATTTAATTATTACAGAAGATATTCCTTTAGCAGATAGAGTTGTTAAAAAAGGTGGTACAATTATTACTCCAAGAGGAAAGTTATTAACTGAAAATAATATTTCACAAAAGTTGGCTGTTAGAAATTTAATGAATGATTTAAGAAACGAAGGAATAATGACAGGTGGTCCAAAATCATTTGGCAATAAGGAAAAGCAGTTGTTTGCAAATGCGCTTGATAAGTTTTTAACAAAAGCTTTAAGAAAATAAGAAACTTGTAAGAATACAATTTCTAATCTCTTTGCTAAGTCGTAACTGCTTGACTTTAACAAATAAATGTATTTCATTGAAAATTGCAGAGGTTTTTCTTGCGAATTTGGAAATATGAGTTATAATAGAGAGTGGCTAGATTTTAGAATAAGGAGGGGAATGTACCTAGCACCATTAAATTATGATAGATTCTTTAAAAAGGTATTCGGGCAAAAGAAATTTGCTAGGGCCTTTTTACAGGATTTTCTTGATATAAAAATAGAAGATATAGAAATTCTTGAAAGAAAGAACTTTATAACAGATAAAGCCTTACCTGTTGAATTTGATTACAGGTGTAAACTTGATAATGGTGAAATTGTTATAGTTGAAATGCAACAATGGTATAAAACCGATGTTATTAAAAGATTTTATTTATACCATGCTTTATCAACTTCTTTACAACTTGAAACTCTCGAAGAGCAAATAGTTTCCATTGATTCACAAACGGGTAATATAATCAAAGATAAACTTTATAATGATTTAAAACCTGCTATTACTTTAATTTGGATGGTAGATGACACTTTAAACTTTAAAGAAGACTTTGTAAGCTTTAAAATGGGAGTTGAAGAATTACATGATTTTGTAAAAGATAATGAGTTATGGACTAAACCTTTTGAGCAAATCCTTAAAGAGAGAGAAAGAGTTTTAAATATACAAAATAATGATACCAAAGGATTAAATTTTTTATCAGAAAGTAGACTAACTTTTATTTTTCAGAAGAATATAGTTAAAAACTTAAAAAATAATAAAAATAAAAACGGTAAATATGGTAAATGGTTTGATTTTGCCAAAAAAACCAACAATAAAAAGAATAAAAGAGCTGATTTTAAAAACTACAAAGATGATAAATTATTTATGGAAATAATGAATATTCTTTTAAAGGATAGATTAACAGAAGAAGAAATTAAATACATTACTAAAGAAGACGAATTAAAGGAAGCATATTTAAAATATACCTCTGTTATCATAGAAAAGGAAAAAAAGGTTATAGAAACTTCAAAAAAACTTAAAAAGCTTTCAGGAGAGGTTGAGAATCTTTCAGGAGAGGTTGAGAATCTTTCAGGAGAGGTTGAGAATCTTTCAGGAGAAGTGGAAAGTCTTTCTAAAAAAGCAAAAGAAGCAGAGAAAAGAGAAGAAGAAGCAAAAAAAGAAAAAGAAGAGGCTCTAAGAGAAAAAGAAAAAGCCCGAATAGAAAAAAAATTAATGATAGAGAATATGTTGAATTCAGGTTTATCTGTTAAGGATATTGCTAAGTTTACAGGTTTAACTCCTTCTGAAATTAAGAATATAACTAATTAATTATATTTCAATTAGAAATTAAAAATGAGTATTTCTGGCTAGATTTAAGTAGAAATAGTTTGACAAAGAAATAAATTAGTGCTAAAAAGCACGGGTAAATACTTAAAAGGGTAATGAAAGTGCTACAAACTACAAACTACAAACTACAAACTACAAACTACAAACTACAAACTACAAACTACAAACTACAAACTACAAACTACAAACTACAAACTACAAACTACAAACTACAAACTACAAACTACAAACTACCTATTTTACCATATTCTATTATTTTTTACAAAAAACTTGTATTCATTTCTTTAAGAAAAAGGTCTCCTTCTTTGGATAATATGTTGAAAGAATTAACTGTAAATTTAAACATTGATTATTATAGAAAGGGAGAAAAATTGAAAAAGTTTTTAATATTAATATTTTTAATATTTTCATTAGTTATTACTGCAACAAGTGATGCTGAATATAGAATTTTAGGTGAAAAATTAAATAAAATTATAACATTAAGGGGGATGAATGTTGTTTCTGATAAAATCTGGAAAGATTTAGGTGTTGAAAAAGAATATGGTTTTTATAATGAAAATAAAAATCTTTATGAATGCCAAAATAGTGAAATAAATAATGATAATTGTATTGCAGTAACTATTGATAGATCTTTTAGTGAGCGTATTCAAGAAAATGCTAGAATTAAAGGATATGCTTATATATATAATGACAATGAGAATATTATAAAAGAGAATAGTATTATTTTAGGTAAAAACTATATTATTGATGAGGATTATACATATAATGAAAATACTGGTAAATATTATGATAATGATTGCGTAAAACCTGAATTATGTATTGTTGAAGTAAATAATATTATTGAAAATTTAATGCCAATTTATGATGATTGGGAAAATAAGGAAGATAATAAAGAAAACTTTAATTCTAATTATGGTAAAATTAAAAGTAATTTAAATGCTGTACTGAATACTAAAATTAAAGATTATTCTGGAGTAGGTGGTTCACAGTATGTTCCTGTTTTTGTTTATGATATTTCAAGAATAGGTTTTACATTAAAAATTTTAAATAATTTAAATATTAGACTTGCTAGAGATGATGACGAAATTATAAGCAATAATAACATTAGTAATGATTCTGTATTTTATAATAAAAATACTCAAATGCTTACTAATTTATCATGTGAATTATTTAAACTAACAGGTAATATTCCTTATAGTGAGGATTTTAATGAAGGTTTATGTAATTTAGAAAACACATTTCCTAGTGATAATATTTTAAGAGTTGAAAAAAGAGTTTTGTATCAAAAAAGTAAAGCTAGAGTAAATACTAATTTATATTTCAATGAAGTTAGTCAAACAGTTGAAGAAAAGGAAAGTGATATTAATTTATATGTGGAGCCTAGAAACAATTTAGAAACAGCATTAACAAATAATTGGAATGATGATATTATTGTTGATTTATTTAGTTTAACGAAGGCAGTAAATTCAAATGGCGTTAATAGTGACTTTAAATTTAGATGGGCCCAAGGTAAAGTTTATCAAAATCTTTGGGCTTTGACTTCTGTTATTGTTAATAAAACATTTCAGTTTTATGAAAAAAAAGTTAAAGCTAAAGCAAAAATTAAGCAACTAATGGAGCTTAAAAGTATTGGTTTACTAAAAGATGAAGAATGGATGGCTTTAGGGTTTGATTCAGGTAAAAATGATATTAAATCAGAAATTACTGTTGAACAATTTTTTGATTTTTGGGAGTCATTTACCAGAAATATTGAAAATTCTTTAATTGAAAATTCGGGAAAAACTTATAAGGTTACTGAGCTAAACTCAATTTTTTTAGCCTACTTTTTAGATAAATTAAATTTAATTATGATAGATGGTAAAATTTTCCATGACTATGATGCTGAATATATCAAAAGCTTATCTCAAATGGAGAATAGTAGTCAATATGAGAATTATAAAGATCAATTATT
>JAMOQH010000145.1 GCA_027064085.1 bacterium
CCTTTTACAAGAGGGTAGTTTGGTGCCCAGCCGAGTTTCTTTTTAATCAATTCATTATCTGAATTTCTTCCTCTAACTCCTAAAGGACCTTCTATGTGTTTTAAACTTAGATTTTTACCTGATATTTTAATAATCATTTCTGCAAGTTCATTAATTGTAACCATTTCATCACTTCCTATATTTACAGGCCCGGAAAAGTTACTATCCATTAATTTTCTTATTCCTTTTAAGCATTCACTAACATACAAAAAAGAACGTGTTTGCAATCCATCGCCCCATATTTCAATACTTTCTCCATTTTTTGCAAGAGCAACTTTTCTACAAAGTGCCGCAGGAGCTTTTTCTCTTCCACCATCATAAACTCCATAATCTCCAAAAATATTATGAAATCGGGCTATTTTTACATCCATTTTATAGTTTCTAGAAAAAGATTGATATAATCTTTCGCTAAAAAGTTTTTCCCAACCATATTCACTATCGGGTAATGCAGGGTAAACAGAACTTTCTTTTAAGTTTAAGGAATCCGGATTTAGCTGATTATATTCTGGATAAACGCAAGCTGATGATGAATAGAAGTATTTTTTTACTTTATTCTTTAATGCTACATTTACCATATTTAAATTTATTAGTGCAGAGTTATACATAATATCAGCATCGTTATCACCCGTAAATGTAAATCCTGCTCCACCCATATCTGCTGCAAGTTGATACAGCTCATCAAAAGGTTTATCTGTTACTTGTTTGCATATATTAGGGTCTCTTAAATCTCCAATTATAAATTCATCTGCAACTGTTTTTTTAAATTCAGGGTATTTTAAGTCAACACCTCTTACCCAAAAGCCTTCTGTTTTTAATTGCTCAACAAGATGACTTCCTATAAAGCCTCCAGCTCCACAAACTAATGCTGTTTTCATTTATTGCTCCATTTTTATAGTACTCTCAATTGCTTTATTTTATATGATATCTTTCCTAGTATCAAGAATAAAGGTGGAGTTAATTTGTTATCTATCCAAGATTGCCTTGCTTCTAAATTTGATTTTATTATACTTTTAATTGATGCATTACTATTTCCTCCTGCTCTCATAATCACAAGAGGAGTTTTTTGCTCTATCATTTTTGATGTTATTTTATTTTTATATAAAAATCTAAGCATTAATTCGTAGTCAGCTGCTATTTTATATTTTAGATTAAATGTTCCAAGTTTATTATAAATTTCTTTTTTCACAAAAAATGCAGGGTGTGCAGGGTGCCAACCTTTTCTAAAGTTTTTTCTTTTATATTTATTATTTCTCCACTTTCGTCTTATTTTATTAGTAATTGGGTCTATAATTGATATATTACCAAAAATGCTGTCAGTATTATAATTTTCAAACTCATTTACAACAGTTGATATTACCGAATTATCTGTATAGTAGTCATCGCTATTTAAAATAGCAATTATATCTCCTGTTGTATTATTAATTCCTTTATTCATAGCATCAAAAATACCTTTATCTGGTTCTGAGATTAATATATTTATATATTTTTTGTACTTTTCCATTATCTGAAGGGTCGAATCAGTAGATTTGCCATCTATTATAATATATTCAATATTTTTATAATTTTGCGAAACAACAGATTTTATACTATCTTCTATGTATAATTCACTATTAAGTGCAACTGTTATTATTGAAACTTTAAGCATATAATAAAACCTATAAAACGAAAGAATAATAATATTATTTGTAAATATTGTCAATATTTATTAATGATTAACAGTTAAAACTCTTACTGGTATTTTGGTTTTTTATTAACTATCATCATTTTTTAGACTTAGGCTAAAAAATCAATGTAATAAACAATTTATTGGTTATGGAGTTGTAATATTTATTTCTTTTGAATAAAGTGTTGGGTCTTCTAGGCTTTGTTTGAATCCTATTTTTATTAAATATTTAGAATGTTTAGCTACATTAGTTTTTGATATTAAGTTGGTATATCCCTTTTCCCAACAATCTGTAATTCCCTTAGAAAAAAGATATCTAGCATTTTGAAAGTCTCTGTATTGAGGAATAGTATAATCCAGTTTTATTTCAATCGTATCATCTGTTATTGGTTCAAATATAAATATTCCTACAGGTATCATATTTCTAACAATATAAACAATTTTACTTGTTTTAATGTCCGATATAGAAAAATCTGGCATAAACTTCTTAATATCTTTCTTATAGAATTCAAGGAAATTTTTAAGAAAAACTGATTTATGATTTTTTACATAAATTAATTCAAAGGTATTTCGGTTTTTAGTAAGTTGCCATAAATAGTAAATGTCTACAAGTGCAATCCATCCATTAACCAAAAAAACAGGGTAAACATTTTGAATTAACCCATAAACAGAAAATGCAATAGCTCCAAGAAGATTAATTAGTCTTAATTTGAAAATATTACTCATCATCAGTGATACTGCTATTAATATAGATGATAAATATCCAATAATCTCTATCCAATTCATTTAAGTCCTCCTAAAACAAAGAGAGAGGTTATAACAGAGCTGTACTAAAGTATCAAGGCTTATTTTTGGGAAATCACTTTTATTTTTCGTATTATATGTTTTAAATAGTAGCTAAAAAGTTAGTTGTTATCTTTGTAATATTTTTAGGTTCATCATTAGTTGTTAGCACTTTTATTAGATTTTAAATAAAATAATCTTGTAACAAATAAGTCTATATGTTATATGGCTAAATATGGGATTGGAGGGTAATAATGTTTAATAATATTTCTGTTTTAGCTGGTGACAAGGCTTTCAATATAATAAAAAATGAAGGATTAAATTTAAATAGGGTAAAATTTCTTGTTGGAGCTAGCGGAGCAGCTAAGTTTTTAATTTTAACTGGAATAGACAGAGTTTTACTTGATTTATTAAAAGATAGGAAAGAAAGATTAGATTTAGTTGGGAGTTCTATTGGCTCTTTCAGAATGGGGGCTTATTTACAAAAAAATCCTATAGAAGCAATTAATAAGCTTGAATATGCTTATATAAATCAATTTTATAGTTCAAAAAAGCCTAAAAAAGAAATTGTTACCAATGAGTCAAAACGAATTATGAATTATTATATAAAAGATGATGATTTAGAGCAACTGTTGAATCATCCTTTTATGAAAATAAGTTTTTTAGCTGTTAAATCTAAGTACTTTCTTAAATCAGAAAACAATTTAATACAATTAACAAATTTAGTTTCAGCTGGTTTTTTAAATAAAGTAAATAGAAAAAACTTAAAATATTATTTTGAAAGAGCTTTATTTACTAATAGTAATATTGATTTTAGATTTAAAGATGATTTTAAGTTAAATAAATATAAACTAAATAGGAGTAACTTTAAAAAAGCTTTAATGGCTTCAGGCTCTATTCCCTTGGTAATGAAGGGGGTTAAAATAAATGGCATAAACGGGATATTTAGAGATGGAGGTATGATTGACTATCATTTAGATATACCGTTTTTACCTAAAAAGAGTGAAGATTTAGTGTTGTTTCCTCATTTTTATGAAGATATTACTCCTAGTTGGTTAGATAAATATTCTAAAAGAAAAGCTAATGGGAAAGAGCTACAGAATACTGTAATAATTGCTCCTTCTAAAAAATTTGTTGATTCTTTGCCATATCAAAAAATTCCAGATAGAAAAGATTTTGAAAAATTTTCAGATGAAGATAGATTAAAATATTGGAATAAAGTTGTAGAAATGAATAAAATTCTTGGTGAAGAATTATTTGAGGCAATTGAATCTAAAAAAATTAGAAATATTGTTAAAAAATTTTAAAAAAGCTTGCTATGAATGATAAATATCAAAGATGGAAAACATTGAAATGTCCATAAAATGTGTTTATCATGTTTTTAGGTTTTTATTGATATATTAAAACTTGAACATTAATGCCTCCTGATTAAATCTTATCTTAGTTACACTTTGTAGTAAAATATTGAAAATATTGTGAAAAATCATTGATTAAATTATCAATTTGTTTTAATATATGGATATGTATTTTTTAGGGGGAATTGTGAATAAATTCTTTATTTTTCTTTTTTTGTTCTCGTTTTTAATTTTATTTAATTCATGTGGAGATAACAATACTCAAGGTGGTGGCAATGTTGCCTGTGAATCTAATGCTGATTGTAAAGGTGGTATTTGCTCTCCGGCAGGTGTTTGTGAGGTCTTTCTTTGTTCTCCTAGCGAAAATAAATGTTTAGAAGATGGTAAAACTAAACATCTTTGTAAAGCTGATGGCTCTGGTTTTGAAGATATAGTCTGTAACTTTAAATGCAAAGATGCTGAATGTATAGATAAAATAGTTTGCTCTCCATATTCAAAAATGTGTATAAGTAATACTGAATACATTGAATGCTCTGATGATGGTATGAATTGGAGTAAAACTGAATGTGATGCTGGTACTCTTTGTTTAGATGGAGAATGTAAAGTTCCTACTTGTACCCCAAACGAAAAATCATGTGTTGATTCATTTCATGTAAAAGCTTGTAATGCGAATGGTACAGCCGAATTAAACTACAAGTGTCCAAATGATGAAAAATGTTCAGAAGGTTCTTGTGTTAAAATTAGTTGTAATTCAGGAGAAACTAAATGTGGCCCAAATGGAAAACTATTAACTTGTAGTGCAGATGGGTCATCTTGGGACGATGGTGTTGATTGTGGTGAGTCAAAATCTTGTAACAATGGAAAATGCAAAGATGTTATTTGTAGTGAAGGGCAAATTACTTGTTCTTCTGAAAGTAATAGATACTATAAAAAATGTGATGCGAGCTTAACCGGTTGGGAAGCTCCTATTTTATGTGGGGAAAATAAAGTTTGTGAAAATAACCAATGCGTAGATAAATTATGTTCTCCTGGTGAAAAAAAATGTGATGAAACAGGAAAGGTTGTTACTTGTAATAATGATTCTTTATCATGGTCTGAAGGTGTTGGATGTCAAGACGGAGAAGTTTGTAAAAGAGGAAACTGTGTTGATACAGGAGTTTGTACTGCAAATGAAAAAAGATGTTTAGATGGAAATAATGGATATTTTGAAGTATGTGATGAGTGGGGAACAGCTTGGCTTAATCCTGTTTCTTGTGGTGCTGGAAATATTTGTTCTAATGGAGAATGTGTTGCTATTGTTTGTGTTCCTAATGAAATTAAATGTGTTGCAACCGATAGCTCAATGACTACTTACCAAGTTTGTAATTCAGAAGGAACTGCCTATTTAGATGTTCAAACATGTGAAAACGATAATATTTGTTTAGGAAATGAATGTAGAACTATTACTTGTACTCCGGGAGAAAATATTTGTAACAATAATAAAATTATGGAATGTAAAAGTGATGGTAGTGGTTGGCAAGAATTTCTTGCTTGTGGTGACTCTAAAGCATGTGTAAATGGAGATTGTAAAGATAAAATTTGTACTCCATCTGCTGAGCGATGTGTAGAAAATGTAGATGGATTTATTGAGACTTGTAATATTAGCGGAACAGCTTGGGAGAATAAACATCATTGTGGAACAAGAAAAACATGTTTAGATAATCAATGTGTTACCTTGCAGTGTTCACCAGGGCAAACTCAATGTAGTGCTGATGCAGAAAATGAATATTTAACATGTAATGAAACAGGAACTGCTTTTGAAAATCCAACTGTATGTCCTAATAATGAATTTTGCATGACAGGGCTTTGCATGGAGTGTTTTCCAGGTACTAAGGAATGTATTGATGATACTTCATTTAGGGTTTGTAATGATGATGGAAGGTGGGAAGATTCAACTTCATGTGCAGGAGGTGATAGTTGTGAAAATGGTTCTTGTGCTGTTAAAATATGTGAGCCAAATGAAGTTCAATGTATAGATAACAATGCTCAATATTTTAAAACTTGTAATTCTTTAGGTACAGCATGGCTTAATCCTGTTTCTTGTGGTGCTGGAAATACTTGTGAGTCTAGTGTTTGTAAGCCTATATTATGTATTCAAGACTCAACAGAATGTTTTAGTAGCTCAAGTTATATTAAGTGTAATCAAACGGGAACTGCTTACAGTGATCCTATTAATTGTTTAAATGGAGAAGAGTGTTTAGGGGGAAGTTGCAGAACAACTACCTGTACCCCTGGTGAAAAAATTTGTGATAATAATAATATAAAAGAATGTAATGAATTAGGGCAGTGGAGTGATGATGTAAGCTCTTGTGGTACTAAAGTTTGTGAAGGTGGTAATTGTATAGATGTAATATGTAATCCTACTGATTATAGATGTGGAGTTAATAACAGAGAGCAATGTAATGCAAATGGTACACAATGGCTAAATGCTCCATGTGGTGCCGGTAAAATTTGTAGTGGGGGAATTTGTGAAAATATCATATGTACATCAGGAGAAAGTATTTGCTCCGGAGATAAAAAATCATATAATACTTGTAATGCAAATGGAACAGCTTATGATATAACTACTGATTGTACAAATGATGAATATTGTAATAGTGGGGCTTGTGTAACTAAAGTTTGTACTCCAAACGAAAGAGTTTGTGATGGAAATTCTGTTAAAATATGTAATGAATTAGGCTCAAATTACAGTAATCCTCAGTCTTGTACAGATGGAACTATTTGTAATAATGGTATTTGTGAAGCAACTATTTGTAATAGTGGAGAGACTATTTGTGATGGAGCATTAATTCAAACTTGTTCTAGTAATGGTACTACTTGGCAAGATGGTGTTGCATGTCCAAATGGGCAAACTTGTAGTGGAAATCAATGTATTGATTATGTTTGTAGTGTTGGTGAAAAAGAATGTGTAAATAATTCTCTATATAAGGAGTGTAATACACAAAGAACAGGTTTTGGAGACCCTATCGCATGTGGTACTAATAAAATCTGCACAGGAGCTGGTGCTTGTGTTGACAGAGAATGTGCTCAAGGGCAAACAAGATGTGTTACAACTGATGCTACACATAAAACTTATCAGGTTTGTAATGCTACTGGTTCAGGTTGGGAAGATGCTGTTAGTTGTAGTGGTGATTTGATTTGTGATGTAGATAGTAATATTTGTAAGTCTGTAATTTGTAATGCTGGTGATATTAGGTGTTTAGATGATAATGGAACACCTCAATCACAAACATGTAATGCAAGTGGCTCTGGTTGGAATACTCCTGTTACATGTTCTGCTCCTAATCCTATTTGTACAGAAAATGGTTGTGAGCATGTTGTTTGTAATGCTTATGAAGAAATTCAATGTACTGGAAATACAAATACAGAATATAAAAGGTGTAATTTAAATGGTACTGGTTGGATTGATACTACTGAAAATTGTGCTGATAATTATATTTGTAAGGATAGTAATCCTGATGAATGTGTTCCGGTAATATGTACACCAAATAGTAAAGTTTGTTCTTCTGATACAGGCTACAGAGTCTGTAACTCAGATGGTACAGAGTTAGCAACAGAAACAACTTGTGAAAATTCACCTGCATCAGGGCAACCTAAAACATGTTATGCTAGTGAATGTAGAACTGAATGTGAAATGGCAGGTATTAATAAGTCTTATATGGGCTGTGAGTATTATGCT
>JAMOQH010000146.1 GCA_027064085.1 bacterium
AAAAAGCCTAAAGATGATGATAGCTGTTCGTTTTCAAGTAATGGGAGTTATTTAAATTTAATATTTATTATGTTTTTTCTTTTTTTACTTAGTAAAAAAAGCTATAATTTAAAAAATAATTCTTAATTAACTCTTACTTTAATTTCAAATAATAATTGAATGTCGTTGAATTTTGAGTTGCTTTTCCTGCCTTAATATTTTGAACTAATTTTTGGGCAAATTTTTTATCCACAGTATTATATTCTAAATCCACATAAAATTTATAATACCCAAATTCATTTAACTCTCTTAAGCGTTTTGTTAGTGAAAAATCTTTATCCGAAAGAGTTAAACTAACTCCATTTTCTCTTTTAAAAATAAATTTTTCATCTCTTAATGATTTTACTTCATCTTGTTTACCTAAGTTGGGGTGAGGTGCTCTTGAAACAAACAATCTAATTTTACCATATATAGGAACAATAATATTGTTAATATTTTTAGCATCTTTCATTAATTTAAGTTCATTTTTGGTAATTTCTATTGATAAAACAGAAGCTTTTAAACCTCTTGAAGAAAAAAAGTTTACAGACTCTCTGTTTATTGTATCTATTTGATGCCCGCTTATTACTTCTGTTGTTTTTATACCATCAAGTAATGCTAAATGTGATAAAGAGGTTATTTCAAACTTAGTAACTCCTTGCTTTGATAAAAATTTCAAATGTTGTTTTACTTTATTAATATCTGCTTCAAACATTGCTGATGGAAATGAGAAAAATACTTTTCTGAAATTATATTCTTTTAAATTATTCATATTTCTATCGTTCATAGTGAGAATAACATAAGCATTTTTTAATGTTGCAAAATGTTTTATAGCTCTATAATCTGATAATTTTACAAAAAACATAGGTTCTTTTACTGGATTTTTACTAACTTGTGCTAACTTATAGTTTTTTAAATTCAATTTTTTAGCTTTTACTATTCCTCTTAGTTTATTTGGCCATTTTGTTAAAGGAGGCTGACTAATTAAATATAAAGGGTCATTTCTTTCATATCTATAATCATCACTAATTGTTAGTTGAATTTGGTCATTAATAAATCCTTGCTCATAAGGCTGTCCTTTTATATAAACATTTTTTACTTTTGAAGTTGAAGTATAATCTTTTTTAGCATTATGTAATCTTACCCTACTCTTAGCATATAATTCTTGATACAGTTTAATAGTAACTACATTTTCTTTTTGTTTTATAACTCTTCCTATAGCCTTTCCATAAACTCCAGCTCTAAAAGGGTCTGTTACATCATTAGGTGTAGCACTCAAATAAAAACCTTGGCTTTTTCTTCTACTTATTACTTGTTCCATAATTTCTTTTGCTTCAGGAAGTGCATTTTCAAAATCATTTAAGTTATCAACTAAATGCCTATAAGCCTTCGTTACAGTATAAACATAATCTGCAGATTTCATTCTTCCTTCAATTTTTAATGCTTCTACACCAGTTGCTGCAATTTTATCTACAATCTCTATAGTTTCCATATCGCTTAAGCTAAATAAGTATCCTTTTTTATTATCTTTATCAAATTTAAAATTCCTTCTACAAACTTGAGCACATAAACCTCTATTAGCACTTAATCCACCTAAATAAGATGAAAAATAACAACTTCCACTTAAAGTATAACACATTGCCCCATGAACAAATACTTCAAGTTCAACATCAGGAACAGCTCTTTTAATTTTTGAAATTTCTTGCAAAGTTAAATGTCGTTCTAGCACGACCCTTTTAAAACCCAAATCCCTTAAAGTTAATATAGATGCAGAATTAAATGTTGACATCTGAGTAGATGCATGGAGCTCTATTCCTAATTGAATTATTTGTGTTCTTGTTTTAATTAAATGTAATAATCCTACATCTTGAACTATCAATCCATCTGGTTTTAAATCTTCAATTATTTGTAAAAATCTATATAACTCAACTAATTCATCATCTTTTATTATAGTATTAAGAACAATAAACATTCTTTTATTTAATTTTTTTAAATATTTTTTTATAGTATAAAGTTCATTTATATTAAAATTACTTGCTTTTCCTCTTGCATTAAACTTTTGAAAACCCAAATAAACAGAATCAGCTCCTCCTTCTATTGCAGCATATAAATTTTCAGCCTTTCCAACAGGAGAGAGTATTTCCGGTTTATTTAATATTATCTTTTTCTCCATTTTTATTTCCTTTTTTAAAAAATAAGTTTATTAATTTATTATGTTAAATATAACTCTAACTAACTAGAGTTCATTAAGAATTCTTTATAACATCATTAGTATTAATTATCAAGAGTCAGATTTTAAAATCTATGAACTTGCTCTTTATTGAAATTCCATTCAGGAGTAATAATATCAAAATCATTATTTAACTTAACTCCTTAATTAGTTAAAAATGCCTAAATCTAAAACTTATAAAAATTAATTAAATTTTCTTTGAAAATAGCTAGATTTCTTATAACTTAATCTATCTTTTAAGGCTAAAGTGAACTCTTTATTATTTTTGGATATAAGCTGAAATAATTTTTCGTTTAGGGAGAATATTTTTGTGGTTTTATTATAATTGAAGTATTTTTTCATAGCTCCTGTGGATAAAAATTTTATTGGATTTTTTATAGCTAACTTTTCAAAATCTTTTAGTTGCCATGTTCTCCAATTTTTATTTGATTTGTCATTTAAGTCAAGTTGATATCTTCTGTTATTTGTGTAGAAATCCATAAATTTATTAGCAATAGATAAACTTGTAACTTCTTTAATTGTTAAAGAATTATTTATAAAAGATAAAATTGTAGGAATTTTATAGGATTTGCTCATAGATGTTTTTTCTATATCCAATAGAAACTCTCCAATAAGCACGTACTCTGTTAGCCACTTTTTTTCTATATCATTTAAATCTCCAATTTCGTTTCTAAATTCTAACCATGACTTAAATTTATGTCTGTAAATGTTAAATGAATAATCACTCTGTTCAAAAATATCCATAACAGTTGGAGTTTTACCTAAATTCTTTTTAATTTCTTTATACTCTTCTATTAATCTCAATTTAATAGGCTCTGTTTTCTTTAATTCTTTAAATAGATTTAACAATTCAAAATCAAAGTAAGTTTGGCAATTATCTGGAAGTTTGTAATCTTTTTCTATAGGTAGAATTTTTTTATTTTTTGCTGGATTATAATATCCTGTCAAAAAACTATATTTAAAATCAGCTCCTTTATAATTTCCTACAAAGTCTAAAACTGTTAAGTATTCCTTGTTTGGAGCAAGCCTTAATCCTCTTCCTAATTGTTGTATAAAAATTGTATATGACATTGTCGGCCTTAAAAATAAAACCGTTTCTATATTTGGAATATCTATACCTTCATTAAAAATATCTACTACAAATAAAACAGCAGTATCTCCCAATTCAAAATTTTCTATAATTTTTTTTCTTTCTTTCTTATTATTTACTCCACTATGTAAAGCTACTGATTTAATATTATAATTATTAAACTCTTTAGCCATATACTCAGCATGTTTTATACTTACACAAAAAGCAACAGTTTTTCCTTGATAATAAGATTCATATTTAGAAATGATATTTTCTGTTCTTTTAGATATCATAATTACATTTTCTAATTCATTTAAATCATATTTCCCACTTCTCCAAGAGATTTTACTATAATCAATATCATCATAAATACCAAAATATTTAAAAGGAACAAGCCAAGAGTTATTTATTCCAGTTTTTAAATCACACTCGTATGCAATATTGTAATCACATAATTTATAGATATCTTTATTGTCTGTTCTGTATGGTGTAGCCGTTACTCCTAATAAAAATTTGGGATTGAAATACTCTATAAGTTTTTTATATGAATCAGCTGCTGCATGATGGAATTCATCTATGATAATATAATCAAAATAATCTTCTTTAAAGTAATTATCATTAAGATATTTATCCTTTCCTAAAGTTTGAATTGTAGCAAAAATCACATCACTATTTTTATCTTTTTTATTTCCAATAAAGAATCCTGTATTTAAATCTTTATCAACTTTTTTATATGACTTTTCAGATTGAATTAAAATTTCTTCTCTATGAGCAATAAAGAGTACTTTTTTATATCCCATAGAGTCAAAAACAGTTAAATATGTCTTACCAAGTCCTGTTGCGGCAATAACCATTGCTTTTTTATATCCTTCTTCTCTCGTTTGATTTAATTCATAAAGAGCAGGAATTTGAAAGTTTATTGGTTGTATATCTGTTTGTGATAGAGTTTTAACTTCAGAATATATAGTTTTTCTCCAAGTTTTATTATAATCTCTTAAAAATTGTATACTAACAGGTTTACTTTCTTGCTCATATAATAAATTAAACTCATTAATTATATCTTCAAAATCACTCTTATTATTTGATATTTTATAATTCCATTCTATACCATAAGTTAATGCTGTTTTTGATATATTAGATGAACCAATTATCACATCTCCAATACCATTTTCATATTCAAAAATATATGTTTTAGGATGAAAAGATCTATTAAAATCTTTATAAACTCTAATATCTAAGTTTTCACCAAGCTCAGATTTCAATAAGTACAAAGCATTTGGTTCTGTAATATTTAAGTAAATTCCTGTTAAAATTCTTATTTTTATATCATTATTTTCACTAATTAGCTCTTTTAACTCAGAAATCAGTAATTTTACCCCAGACTCTAAAATAAAGGCTACAATAATATTAACTCTAATTGATTTTAATATTGATTTTTTAAGCTCAGGAAGCAAATCCTGTGTGCTACCAAAGAGGTTCATGGTGCTCCTTGTTATTAGATTTTTTCATTCTTAATACACTAAAATAAAAATTTCAAAGCTAACTCTACTAAATCCAAATCAAGCTTGTCAAACAATAAGTAGTAATATTATCTATTCACATCCCCCAAAATATTATTCACCCTAAGCTCTCCCACGAGCCTAAGTGATCCAAATTACCAAATCTCATAATAAATTAAACATTTATGGTTAATTTTTAATTTTTTAAACTTCGGTTAAAAAATCCATGCAAAACACCTTGTAGGGCGGGGGTTTTCCCTTCCCGAAAGGTGGTTGGAATGTCTACGCCTCAATAATATACTTATACATCTTCTCATCAATAACATCTTTCATGATAAAAAACACTTCAACAATAGGAAACTCTTTTCCTTTTGCATCTTTAATTCTTGTTTGATGAAAGTTTTCAGAAATAGCATCTAAGTCACCAACATAAAAAAATTCTTCTTCTTTTTTTCCTTTTCTTATGAATAAGGGAAGTCTTAATTTATTAGACATAATAGCTGAAACATCTGGACTATTTAGAGTTCTTTTTGATTTTGACATCCATTTGAAGCTCGTTCTATCAATAAATCCATCATTATACTTTGTTGTTTCGGAAATGTCAGTTGCTTTGTGATAATTTATGAAAATAGGACAATTACCTTTATCTAAATTAACTTTATAGCCACCAATATTTATTCCCACTTCATTTAAATCCCAATTCAAAATTCTTAATATGTTTTTTCTTGAATACTTTTCATATAATTGAAATCCATCTCTCTCAAGATTTGGGTTATAATTTTGATTAAAAACCCTTTCTGAATAATATAAAGTATCAAGTAGATACTCTTTAAATTTTGAAACCTTTAAATGTTCTAAAAAGTCGTTTTCTATTTTAAATATATCATTTTCATATTTAACAGTATTAAAACCATATATTTCATTAACAGTTTTTAATTTTTTGTTTTTCTTTTCTGTAATAAATTCAAAATTTAGATTTTTAAGTATTGAAGTGATTTTTAGTTCATAAAGTTCTTTTTTATATTCTTTTAATTTTGATTCTAATTTATTTTTTGTTATTTGTTTATTTTTGATTAATTCTTTTAAAACTAAAATTTCTTCTATTCTCTTTCCATCTAAAATATTTTCTGAAAATAATTCTAATATTTTTTTTCTATCTTCATTTAGTTTATATTTTTCTTCTTTAATAAGATATAAAAAATTATAATATGATTTACTATAATCAACATATGATTTAGGGTTTCTTGAGTCATAATTGAGAAAATCTATCATTTTAGGCTTATAACCTAATTTAAATTTTAATAATTTATAATCATCAATTAAATCTTTTTTAGTTTTTAAGTTAGAATTATCTAATGCCTTAAATATTCTATCTTTTGAGATTTTATCAAAGTTGATACTTGAACTTCCTGGAATATAACTACTCCCATTTATTAAAAGCTTTCTAATCTTTTCTTTATCATAACTTCTATCTCCAAATAAGGCAATTGGAATTAAATAGTTATTTTGATAATTTCCAATAAAGTCAATTACAGTTAAATAGTCTTTACCTACAACTTTTCTTAAACCTCTACCTAATTGTTGAATAAAAATAATTGCAGATTGAGTTGGTCTTAGCATAATAACTTGGTTTATTTTAGGAATATCAATTCCTTCATTAAAAATATCAACAGTTAAAATATAATCAAGTTTATTATCTTCTAGTTTTTTAATTGCATCTTTTCTTTCAGCCTCAAAGTTTTCACCACTTAAGCTAACAGTTTTTAAACCTAAATTATTAAGTTTACTAGATAACTTTTTCGCTTCTTCATTTCTACTACAAAATATTAAACCTCTAGTTTCACCATCATCAGTGCCATAAGTTTCTATGGCTTTTAATATATGATTAACTCTATCATCTGATGTTAGAATTTTAAAGTCACTAAGCTTATCAATACTTTCATTATCAATAATTAAATCACTTATTCCATAATAGTGGAATGGTACAAGCATCTCTTCTTCAAGAGCTCTATTTAATCTTATTTCATAAGCAATATTATGGTCAAACTCTTTAAAGATATCATTTCCGTCTGTTCTTTCTGGAGTAGCGGTCATTCCTAATAAAAATTTAGGACTAAAATAATTTAAAATCTTTTGATATGTTTTTGCACTTACTCTATGGGTTTCATCGATTACAATATAATCAAAATGTTTTTTTGCAAATTTTTCTAAGTTTTTATCTTTAGAAATTGTTTGTATAGTTGAAAATATAAAGTCTTTATCATGTTCTTTATCATTTCCAGAGTAAAAACCCATACTTACTTTACCTTTAAAGATGTTTTTATAACTTTCCATTGCCGCTTCAGCAATATTTCGCCTATGAACAACAAATAAAAGTTTTTTTGCATTAAAGTTTTTTGCATCAAATGCTGATAAATATGTTTTACCTGTTCCTGTTGCTGATATTAAAAGAGCTTTATTTTTACCTTCTAATCTAAGTTTTCTTAGGTTGCCTAAAGCTTCTTCTTGCATTTTATTAGGTGAAATTTTTCTTAATTTATCAACTTCTTTATTTTCCTCTATTTTTTTGTATTTCCTCTTTTGGTATATTTCTTCATAAGCCTTAATAAAAGTTTCATCTACTTCAATAGCTCTTTCAAATTCTTTTTCTGCATCTTTAAAAACCTCTTCTACAATACTAGAATTTTCTGTTGCAGAAACCATTAAATTCCACTCTTTATTAACAGAAAGAGCACTTGCT
>JAMOQH010000147.1 GCA_027064085.1 bacterium
AAAATTTTCACGAGCAAAAGCCAATAATTTAATATCAAACTGTTCATCTCGCCAGGTACACATCTCAACATCACAAAGAAATCTCATATAAACTGAATCATCATAATCAGGCATAACACTATCATCAGCTTCATTATTTTGAGAAATTGTTACAGAACTAGCAGGAATAGAAGAAGATTTTTGTTTGCTTTCTGGCATAGTATTTTTATAAAAAATATAACCCATAATTAACAAAACAATAAACAAAAAGACAGCTATATAAACAAAACGCATTATCACATTTTTAGATTCTACACTATCCCCAGAACTATACAATGAGAAAACTTTTTGCTCTTTTTTAACTTTAATAGTATTAACATAAGAATTTTTATTCATACGTGACTCAGTGTAATACATATAATAAAAATATTTTTTATTCAAAGAAAGTGAAGAAGATTTAGCTTTGTAAAAAGCTTCAGCAAGTGGCTTATACTTTGGATTAACAAGTGAGAGATTTTGAGTGATTAAAAAAATATCATGATATAAATGTCTATGATAAGTAAACCACCAAACAAGAACGGAATCATTGCTATCTAAATAGTTATGACACTCATCAATAACAAAAAGAGTTCTATATATATTAAATTCTTTAGCTTTTTCAATTAACTCCTCGTCAGAAGCTTTACATTTATACATTGAATGAAGTTTAGTTAAATGTTTATATAAGATATTAAAGTCTAAATTTTCAACATTTTTTACTTTATCAAAATGGAACTCATTTATATTAGTATAGCAGTTATGATAATCTTTTTTTAAATCTCGTTTAGCGTCAGGCTCATTTGAAAAATTATTATAAATAGTATTTACACCAGAATAACTTTTACCACTTCCAGGAATACCCAAGTAATAAACTATCATTTTTCTATTTCCAAAAAGTAATTAATTGCTTAACAAAAAAAGCAGAAACAATAATCGAAAGAAAAAGATTCAACCCCGTATAAACACCAAATTGACACAATATGCCAGAAAAAGGGAGTGTGTTAAGATAAGAACTAAAATATTGAATAAAAATATCTATAAAGTAGCTAATAGCAACAACAAAAAAACCAAATAAACCAATTTTAACTATATAATCCATTAATTACTCCTAAATGCAATAATTACACCAGAAAATACAAACATAAATATAACCATAGTTCTAAAAATATCCATTGGCCATTGATTAAGTAAATCTTGTGACATAATTGTTATATTAGTTCCGTGAAAATTAAGACTAAAAGTCGGAATAGAACGACAAGAACCAGAAGCCAACCCACCCGTATAATCCTTATTCAAATATGTATTAAAGCCATTATCCATAGCATTTGACAACATATCATTAATGGAGCTTGAATCGTCAGCTAAATCTTTTGTATCAGATAAAATCTGTGCCTTATCATTCAAATCATTAAGCTGTGAGCTAATTCCATTTAATTTACCGTCAATAGAATCCAACTTATTATTTGTAGTATCTTGCTTAGATGAAATGTCAGAAACAGAAGTTGCCAAGCCATCAAGAGAATTTTTAAGAACGTTAGTTTGAGAGTTTATTTGACTTAGAACAGAATTTGTATTATTAGATTCAGCAGAAGAATTTGAAGTGTCAGGAACAACGTCATTTGTCGGAGTAACTTGCATATCAGTAGTATTATAATCAGCCTTTGCAACATTACCGCAAGAAACTTGAAGAAATTTTTTAACCCTATAATCAGATGTACAATCATATTCTATATATTTACGACCACATTGAAGATTATAGTCTTGCACATCAAGAGCAATATAACAAGGTGCAGGAGTAGCACAATAATCATAAGTCCAAGATTTAGCCCACCGACCAGAAACACAAGCACTTGCTAATTCTGGAGAAACAGTATGAGCATTTGATAAACTTCCATTATCATCAGGTGCAAAATTTATTGTATCGCCTGGAATTTCACAAGTACGTGTGACATTATTCCAGGTCAAACCGCTATTACAAAAGAAAGCACCAACAACACATTTTTGCGTTGACGAATTCCAACCTATAATTTGACTATAAGCAATTCCCGTATAATAGACAGTTCCAGGAACACAATCAGGCTCACTTATAGAAGATTCACGAATAGACGGAACACCCTTTTGTGCAGTTGTAGGAAAATCAGGAGGAAAACTTATTGAAACACAAGTGCCATTCTCATCAAGAATTTGCCCATCAGGACATTCAGGAGAAGAACAAACACCATTTTCATTTGGAATTTGACCTTCAGGACAAGAAGTAACACAACTATTTGAAGAAGAATCGAAATATTCATTATCATTACAAGTAACAAGATACCAAGAAAGCTGAGTTAAACCGGTAACGTGACAGTTAGTACCATCATCAGCATCAAGAACAAAATCATATTCAACAGTTTTAGAATCACAATATTCATTGTAATTAGTTTCACTGCAATCTCTCCAAACAGAAAGACCACTTTTTACTTCTGGTTCGTAATAAACAGTATATTGATGTGAATCATAAGTACAAGAAGGGGTAGGAGTAGAAGAAAAAAGAGAAGATGAAATAATTAAAATAACTAATACTATTTTTTTCATATTAATATCTCGTTAATGCTAAAGCACCAAATAACGGAGCCAAAACAATAGTTAAATTTAAAAAAATAGAAGCAAAATAATTTAACGTATCTAAGTCCGTAATTTCAAAATACATCATCTTCTTGCACCAACCTTAGTAAATAATTCAATAGTAAAAAACATAAATACGAAACCAAAAAGAAGCCCGGTTAAAGCAGTTAAGAAATTCCATTGCATAGGAGATATGCCCAAAATATTATATTGCTGAGGCTCACATTTGCCGTTATCAGAATTATAAGAATAACCATAATAGATATATTGAACCAATTTGTTTGTATCAGTAGAAACCCAATTATTATTTTCAGATTTAAGATAATAAAGAGAACCATTTTTTATATAATAATCTTCAATACAAACGGGAGTATTTTTATCAAGAAGCATTGAAGCATTTAAAAAGTTTGACAATAACAAAAGAAGTAATAATATTTTTTTCATTGTAAAACCTTTTTTTTTCAAAAGGGCAAAAAGCCCCCTTGATGATAAAATCTTAAGCTAATCAGCTACGAGCCATTTGAATGGCTTTATTTATACCCCACATAACACCGAGAGAAACTAAAATGATAGACATTAATTGCGTTAAACCCTCAACGTCAAGTGTAGGCATATCCATTTTTTACCCTTTGTTACCAAATGAGATTGCCTTACGCACACCCCATAGAGTAGCAACAGCACCAAGAACAAGAACACCAACTGCCAAAGCATCAGCAGTATTAAAAGCTACACCTGTTAAATCCATTGTGGACTCCTTTTATTTTTTTTGCTAGAGTAAAAACTCTGCTTTAAACTCATTTAATGAACTTAGAGCAAGGTTTTTTATTTGCTTTGTAATTGCTTATTAAGCTTTTTTATTCTGTAATCTAAGAGCTTATTTGAACTTTTAACTTTCAAAACTTTTCCTTTTTGTGCATTTAGAGAGTAGATTAAGTGAAAGCTATCCAAGAAGCATATTTTGTGACCTCTAAAAGTTTGAACTCTCATTACTCCATATTTGGGCGGAGCCATAACGCCTACGGCTCTACCCTGCGGGTGCTTTATTGCAAAAACTTTAACTTATCAATCTAAAGTAAGTATTCCCATTTATTGTAGTATAAGCAACAAAAATCTCAATCTCTTTTCCAATAGATTCACTTTTATAAACAAATTCAGAATCTTTCACTTCAATAATTGACAAACCGTCATCGTTCATCACAGAAATTTGTAATTTTTGAGAAGCAGGAGCTTTTTTCTCGTTATACTCTTTTCCCTCAACATACTTTATAAAAGATAAAGTACCTCTTACAATTAAACCTTGTTTTTTATCAGCCATATCCACAACTCCTAATTAAATTTAAAAAATTATTACCTATATATCTTTTTCTGGCATATATTTCGTATAATATACGGAAAATATTCTCTTTTTAGCTTTTTTTTTAGTTTTTTTGATAAAATAGTCGTATTAAATAAGAAAAGACACCTCACAATATAATAAAAATAAAAGGGTATAATATGGAAACATATAAAGACTTAATGAAAAAAAGCAGAAACATAGGAATTATAAACGGAGTAGCAACAAAGAAAATGACGATATATAGAGCAGAACTAATCTACCTAAGAAACGAGGGAATGACAGCAAAAGAAATTGCATCACTATTAAACACAAAAGATTCAACAGTTGAAAATTGGTACAACAAAGGAAGCCAACCAAAAGATGAAATAATAGAAAGACTTGAAGAAATGTTTTTAGAACGTGAAATAAATCTTATTAAGAAGTTTAGAACCCCAAAAGGGTAAAAAAAAACTTTATCCCTCGAACTTCCATTTTTTTCGAATTAAAATTTACTATACGCTACAAAAGCTCAAATTCTTTTTTATCATACAAACATAAACCAGAAGAATAAATCTTAAAATCTTTTATTTTATATGATAACTTCCGAACTTCAATATTATCATAAACATAATTTTCAAATAAATCTTTAAAAAAATCAAAGTCCATAGATAAGAAAAAATGCTCATAATCAAAATCACTTGAAAGATAATACAATTCAGGGGAATCAGCATAAAATTCATAATAGTACCTAACTAGACCTATAAAATCAAAATCAATCTTTTTTAAATCAGCTATAAAATCAGAAACCAAAGTCCAATGACCATATGACTCAGATATCAATATATACTTTTCAAAATCAATCTTTTTTATCTTCTCTTTTACAATATATACTTTATTTTCTGAATCAGAATTAAAAAGATTATCTTCTCTGTAAATTTCGCCCTCAAAAACATATTTTATACTCACAGAAACCCTTTTTTCGAAATTTTCCAAAATAGAATAATTACCTTCAGATGATAAATCAATATGCTTAGAAATAAGAGAGAAAAAATAACGTTTGACAGATATCTGAGAATGAGTAAACATTCTGATTTTATTCTCTTTTTTCCAACCGTCAATAATTCTAACACTTAATTCATTTTCTGAAAACATAGATTTTTTAACATATTTCATAATATAGCTAACAGAAGCTTGAACTGAATCCAAAACTTCAAAATCATACTGCACACCCAAAGAAAAAGTTTTTATTGTATTTTGCAGATGATTTTTAAAAGCAGGAATCTCATCTTCTGACAGAAAAATAATTCCGTGCAAATGCGGAGTAAAATCTTTATGAGGTTCTATCACACGAAGATATGTAGTTTTAACTTTTTTTCTATCAATTATAAAATTATGATACAAATGTCTAAAAGATTCATTTAGTTTTTTATAACCATCTGACAAAAAAGTAAATTTTTTATTTCTAACGTGACAACCATTTTTTAAAGTCTTAAATTTATGAAATTCCGAAGGCAAAGTAAGCGTAACAAAAACAGCTTTTTTATTTTGTTTTATTGCTTTATTTTGCATATATGTAGATACAAAGTTAAACCACAAATAATTATCTTTTTGAATATTCATAAAATCATAAACAACTGGAAAAAACTCTCCTGATGTTTTATTAATTACTCTTAATTTTGAAACAAATGAAGATATTTTGCTTGAAGTTTTCAAAGAGAGTGAAATATATTCATTTGTTTTTCTTTTTACAAATTCGTTATAAGTTTCTTTCTCTAAGTTGTTTTTTTTCTGTTTTTTTGGTATCATTTTATATCATTTATTTTGAGATAGAGGGAGTTTGCACACTCCCTTTTTTTTTGAAATTAATAAATTTCCACAAAGCCTTTTGAAATCTTTTCCATAATATCTTTTTTAATCAAATCCAATATCCACTTAGAACGGTTATCTATTCCCATTTTTTGCTCATATTGTCTAATTACATACATATCTTTTTCTGTAAGCTTCACAATAATATTATTTATTTTTCGTTTTTCATAAAATTCTTTTGAAAGCGGATATTGCTCAAACATTTTTTTTCCTTATTATGAAATATTGTATTAACATTATACTAAATTATAATATTTAAAGCAAGGCTTTTTTTGGGTGTTACCCACTTTTTTTTTAATAGGTCAAGGGAGCAAAGCTCATTTATTGCTCGTTCGTCCCTCACTCGGCAATAAATCAGCATTGCTCAAAGATTTAAGAACTTGTATAGCAATAGTTATATTACTTTTAGACTCTGTTTTATATGAATATTCAAACATACTTCCTAGTAATGGAATACCAGACAAAATGGGAATCCTAATATCATTATTTTCAACTTTAGTTTGTTTAATACCACTCAACACAAGCACTTGACCAATTTTTAGATTAGTAATAGAATTTAAATATCTTTTATTTGTAGAGGGTGTTTTATCATCTGCGGAAATGTTAATCAAATCTTCAATAGTCAAATCAATATCAAGCGTTATAAAATCATTATAAATAGAAGCTTTACCCTTAATCTTTAACCCAACGTCTTTATATTCATACGAATTATTATTCTGAACAGTGTTTGAATCAGTTTTGGTATTTTGTACCAAATAAGGTATATTTTGAACCGATTCAAATTTAAAATTATTATTATTCTTTACTAAAACATACGGATATTGATTAATTTTAATTAAATTTGAAGTATTTAAAAAACGCAAAGCACCATAAAACGAAGTTGAAGAAATTATATTTTTGCTAGAAGATAAAGGAAAAAGCAAAGTATTAATAGCGACTTGCATAGAATTATCTAGACTTTTATATAAAGTAGCAAATTTAACTCCACGCTCATTTACATCATTATCATCATATGACAATATTATAAATTTTAAAATAACTTGCTTTGCCTGTTTATCCAAAGAAGATAAAAAAGTATCAATACGTTTTTTTTGCAACTGATTACAAGAAACAATAAAACTATTATTAGATTCAAGATAAACGAATTTCAATTCAAGCATTTTTAAATACTTAATAAAATCAGAAGAACAATTATAAGAGAGATTAAAAGCATAATTACGAACTTTATACTTAAGCTTTTTAGAGAGATAATAAAACTCTCCTTTTTTCTTTAAATTCAAACCTTTTTTAGAAACAGCTATTTTGAAAGCCTCAAAAAGAGTCTTGGGTTTTTTAATTGTAGGAATAAAAAAAGAAATATTTTCTTTTGTCAAATCCTCGTCAATAAATATATTTATATTGTTGGCAGAAGCGACAGAAGAAGCAAAATGCTCAAGAGTAACAGAGCGATAATCAGGTAATCCAAATACATCACTTACTACCAGAATTAAAAGGATTAATACTCGAGATTTCCAACGTGTTTTCATCATTTGCCACTCCTTGAATAAATGAAATAAAAGAACGATTAACAGTAACTGAAACAATAGACTCACTAAAAACCCTGCGAGAGCTAATAATTTGCAAATTAAAATTTTCACGAGCAAAAGCCAATAATTTAATATCAAACTGTTCATCTCGCCAGGTACACATCTCAACATCACAAAGAAATCTCATATAAACTGAATCATCATAATCAGGCATAACACTATCATCA
>JAMOQH010000148.1 GCA_027064085.1 bacterium
TAATTACAGGATTCATTAACGAAGATTGGGTTAAAAATATAGATTTTAGAACTTTAAAAAAGGAAAAAACAGATTTTTTATCAGAAGACTTAAAAGAATTTAGAAAAGATTTACTTTGGAGTGTTAAGCTTAAAAACAATAAAATTTATTTTTATATCCACATAGAATTTCAATCAATACCCGATAGAAAAATGCCTTTTAGATTTTTAATTTATGATAGTTTATTACATATTGATATTTTAAAAAACAGAAATAAAAATGATAAAGATAAAAAACTACCCTTTATTTTCCCTATATTATTTTACATTGGAGATAATGATTGGAAGTTTGAATTTGATTTAACTAAACTAATAGAACAACCATTTGATAATGCAATAAATTATATACCTAAATTTAATATTTATAAAATAATGTTAAACGAAAAGAGTTTAAAAGACTTAAAAGCGATAGATAATTTATTGAGTAATATTTTAGCAACAGATAATAAAGAAATTAATCAAGAAGATTTAGACGAAATAATATTAAAAATAAAGCAAATATTATCAGGTTATGACAAAGAAAAAGAATTAATAATGCTTGATAAAATTAATAAATTTGTTAAATTAATATCAAGTGATAGAATAAATATTAAAGAAGCTCTGAAAACTTTAAATGAGGAGGATAACATGGGTGGAATGATGAGATTGATTAATGAAATTGAAGAAAGAGGAGAGAAAAAAGGTATAGAAAAGGGTATAGAAAAGGGTATAGAAAAAAAAGCAATAGAAACAGCGATTGAAATGTTAAAATTAGCTTCAGAACCTATATTTGTGTCAAAAGTTACCAAATTATCCATAGAAAAAATCAAAGAATTACAAAAAGAATTAAATATAGAAGATAACTAATATTAAATATTAGGCTTACCTTATGTTTTCAATATTTTTCTGAATTTTATTGCTTTATTTTTATTAAAGCCCACCATAATTACTTAATTTCATTAACTAGTTCATTTAAATAATTCATGGCATCTATAGGAGTCATATTATTAACATTTACTTTTTTAAGTTTATTTATAATTGTTGAATTTACTGATATACTACTTGATTCTTTTGGAGTATTATCAATTTCAAATAATGGCAATTTCTTTTTTCTAGCACTATCTATATTTATTTCCTTTTCTTCTAGCTTTTTTAATATTTTATCAGCTTTTCTAACAATATTACTAGGTATTCCTGCAAGTTTAGCTACATGTATACCATAAGATTTATTTGCAGCTCCTTTAATTAATTTTCTTAAAAAATATAAATTCCCATCTATCTCTTTTATACCTATACTGTAATTTAAAATATGTTCTTTTTTATTTTTTAATTTAGTCATTTCATGATAATGGGTTGCAAAAATAGTTAAAGCCTTTATTTTATCATGTATGTACTCCGCTATAGCCCAAGCCAAAGAGATACCATCAAATGTAGATGTTCCTCGACCTAATTCATCAACAATAATTAAAGAACTTGCCGTTGCACTCTGTAATATCTCTGCCGTTTCTTTCATCTCTACCATAAAAGTACTTTCACCCTTAGTTAAATTATCACTAGCCCCTACCCTTGTAAAAATTGCATCAAAAATAGTTGCTTGATAAAAAGATACAGGAACAAAAGAGCCAATTTGAGCCATTAATACTATTAATGCCGTTTGCCTCATTACCGTTGATTTACCAGCCATATTAGGGCCAGTTAAAACAATAAATCTATTATCAGTATCAAAAGACAAATCGTTAGGAATAAATGTTTCAAGCTCCAAGTTTTTCTCTAAAACGGGATGTCGCCCTTCTTTTATATCAATAATTGAATTATTTTCTTCATTTTCTAAGAAATTAGGCTTAGTATAATCATTTTCTACAGCTAAAACAGATAAACCATATAATAAATCAATATTGGAAATCAATTCTGAATTTTCTTTTATTTCTAAATAATTATCTGAAATAACTTTATGTAATTTTTCATATTGTTCCTGCTCTAATATTAGCCTTTGCTCTTTTGCATTTAATAACTTCACTTCTAGTTCTTTTAGTTCTTGAGTAATATACCTAGTGGCATTTGCAAGAGTTTGTTTGGGTTGATAATGACTAGGAACACTTTTAGTATAAGACTTAGAAACTTCTATAAAATAACCAAATACTCTATTAAATCTAACTTTTATTGTTGGAATATTAGTTTTTTTCTTTTCTTCTACTTCTAGTTTTAATAATAATTCTGTTCCATGTTCTGAAATTTCAATAATTTCATCAAGTTTTTTATCAACTCCTTTTTTAATATAGCCACCATCTTTCATTGTTGCTGGAGGTTCTTCTACTATTGTGTTATCTATCAAATCTACTAAAGAACTCAAATCTTTATGGGATTTAATTAGTTTTTTTAAAATAATAGGGGTATTTTTTATATTTAATGATTTTAATACTGTAATTATATTATCAAGTTTTTTTAGTGTATTTGACATAGCAAGCATATCTTTAGCTTGTAAAGAGTTTGATAATGTCCTGCCTAATAATCTTTCTATATCGTATATTTCTTTAAGATTTTCTTCTATTTTTTGGGATATATCTGTATTTTTTATTAAAAAATCAACTCCATCTACACGGTTTTTTATTTTACTTATATCTTTTAAAGGATGTGATATTACATTTTTTAATCTTCTTGCTCCCATAGGAGTAATTGTTTTATTCATTATATAAAACAAAGAACCTTTTTTGGTTTTATCACTCATATTTTTAAATAATTCTAAATTATTTATGGTAGATTCTGGCAATTTCATATATGTATTTATAGAATATTCTATTATTTTAGGTAATTTGCTAGGATTAAGTTTTTTTAATGAATCTAAGTATGAAAAGCTAGTATTAATTAGCTCTTTATATTTTTTATTATATTTGATGTTATAGAACATTAAAATGTTTTCCTCAAACTCCTTTTTATTTACATAATATTTTCTTTCAATACTATCTAATATGGGTTTAGGTGGTAGAAATTGAGTATTTAATAGTATTTCTGATGGTGAAATTTTAGATATTTCATAAAAAAATTCAATTTCACTATCCGATTTAGTTATATAAAAATCCAAAGTTGACATATCAAAATAAGCGATATAGTAATTTTTATTTATATAAAGAAGTGTTAGTAAATAATTATTGGTTTCTGGTGATAAACTCACAAAATCAAATTGTACTCCAGGAGTAATAATTTCTACAACTTCTCGTTTTACAACTCCTTTTGCCTTTTTAGGGTCTTCAACTTGTTCACATATAGCAACACTATAACCTTTATTTATCAATCTCCTTAGATAAGATAATTTTGCATGTTGTGGAACTCCTGCCATAGGATAGGAACTTTTACTTCTTTTGGTTAAAGTAATATTTAATTCTCTTGAAGCAGTAACAGCATCTTCAAAAAACATTTCATAAAAATCTCCCATTCTATAAAATAAAATATGGTCGGGATATTCTTCTTTAGTTTTTAAGTAATGCTCAAGCATTGGCGTTATTTTTACATTATCTTTGTATTTCTCTTTTTTAGCAGTATAAGCTACTGACTCATCCTTACTAGTGTTTTCTATTTTTTTAGTCATATTTCTACCATAAAAACATAAAGTTTATAGTATATTTTTATTATTTTAATTGCAATTGTTTTTTATATTTCACTTTAAAATATCATCTTTAATAACATATATTATTAATAAAACGAAAACATTTTATGGTTGAGTGTTAAAATTTTAATTGGAAATACAGAAACGGTTTCTGCGAACATTTTATAAAAATGTAGTTTTCAAGCTGATGTTCTTGAGATTTTCTCATCTTTCTTCCATTTCCTTCTGTTTCATTGCAGCCCCAAAAATTAGGACTTTTACTTTTTAAACTATCTTTAACTAATTTATGAAAATTATTTTCATTACTAATATCTTTGAAAATTCTGCACTACCTAAAAGTTTATTACTGAAAGACTCATAAGAAACCTCTAAAATACCGATATTACTATTTTGAACTTTTAAGATTGACATTAAATCTTTAAATTATATAATAATTATTGATTTTGAGGTTTTAAGTGATTGAAGAAAATATTAAAATACATGATAAATTTAAATTTGAAATAAAATTTAATTATCCAATTAAAGATAAAAAAACAAAATATCAAATTGAAAGCTATTTATTCTTTCCTAAAACTCTAGGAATGGCAGAATCATTTAATAATGATAATTTTTATGAGTCTATTCAATCTTATATTAGATTTAAAACACCTACAATTTTATTAAAAGATATAATATCTAAAAATGGAGTCATTACAATATTAAAAAATAATTTTGAAACTTTAGTGAGGGATTTTAATAAAAAGAAAAAAAAGAACTTTGAAAATAGTATAAAACTGTATGGAGTAATCGTAAAATCTTCTTTTAGAGAACATAGTGAATTGATTCAGAAAAAAACAAATAATAAAGATATTGATTTTCTAGTTAATGAATATATTACTCATGCTAAAAAAGTTTTAGAAGAATATAGAAAGCTGAGATACATCATAACCGTTCCAACCATAAGAGAAAAAACTTTTGCTATTTATAAATATGGAAATGAATACCTAAGCTTAATTTTCAATAAATACACTTATAATATTCTTGAAGATATAAAAAATAATGAAATTATTAATAAAAAATTTAGAATTAAATTGTTAGATTTAATAAAAGAAGAAACTCAATACAGAATTGATAATAATCTAAAAATAAAAATCAATAAAGATGGAGACAACTCATTATTTTTATATAGGGCAAGTAATTTAAAAAAGTATATATCAAGTTTATTATTCTTAAATACAAGAACCAATAAAGCAGATACAGTGATAACTCAAATAGTTTATTCTTTAGCAGCAGCCTTATCTATGGTTTTTGCAACTTTAGTTGCTTTTAATGCACAGCAATATTTTGGTAATTTCACAACACCATTATTTGTAGCATTAGTTATTTCTTATGTATTTAAAGATAGAATTAAGGATTTAGTTAAGTTATATTTTCATAATAATTTTAGAAAAAGAGTTTTTGATTATAAAACAGTAATAAAAGATGATGACAACAAAATAGGATTAGCAAATGAAAGGGCAACTTTGTTAGAATCAAAACATTTAAATGATGAAATAAAAAAAGCAAGAATACCAAAAAGATTTAGTTTAATACAAAATGGAATGAGAGGTGAAGATATTATCCTTTATGAAAAGAAAATAAAAATATATAATACAGCATTAAATGAAAACTTAAATGGAATAAAGGTTGATGGCATAAATGATATTATTAGATTTGATGTAAGTAATTATTTAAAAAATATGGATAATCCAACTAAAAAAATATATTATTATGAAAATAATGATTACTCAATAATAAAAGCAAAAAGAATATATCATATAAATTTAGTAATGCTATATAAAGATAGTAAAAAAAATAAAGTACTTAAACGATTTAGAATTGTTTTAAACAGAAAAGGTATAGTTGATATAATAAATTTAGATAAACTAGGTAAAATATGATTAAAATTGAACATTTATCTCAAAAATTTAATGATAATCTTGTTTTAGATGATATTTCTCTTAGTATAGAAAAAGGAAAGATACATTTTATTATAGGAATGAGCGGAACGGGTAAAACTGTTTTAGTTAAGCATATTGTAGGGCTTTTAAAGCCTGTTAATGGAAGGGTTATATTTGAAAATAAAGATATAACTAAACTTAAACAAAAGGAGATGGAAAAAACAAGAAAAAAGATAACATATATCTTTCAGAACTCAACTCTTTTTGACAATTTAACCTTGTACGAAAATATAAAATTACCCTTAATAAAAAATAAATTAGAAGGAAATGTAGAAAAGTTTTTAAAATTAGTAAATATAGAAAAATATCAAAATAAATACCCCTATGAAATTGGAGAAAGCATAAAAAAAAGAACTGCAATAGCAAGAGGATTAGCTATGAACCCTGAATACATAATTTATGATGAGCCAACAACAGGGCTAAGTTATAGTGATGCTAGAAATATAGATAGTTTAATATCGAATATGGCAAAAGAGTTAAATGTAACAGCTATAGTTATTTCTCATGATTTAAAGTCAATATTTTCAATTGCAGATAGAATTACTATGTTACATAAGGGTAAAATTTTATTAGATGGAACAATTAATGATTTTAAAAACAGTAAAGATGAGGTAATTCAACAGTTTATAAATGCAAAAGCAGAAGGAGTTATATAAGATTTTATTAATTATCTCCACTCACAACTGTAGCCCACAGCCGTAAGTTTTTATCTTTTGGATAAAATAAGTTTATTTATTTAATATACTAGGATTTAACATGACAATATTAGAAAATCATACAAAAGAGTTTATCAAAAAACTAGAGGAATTAAAGTTTGAAGATATAGAAATAAAAGAAATTCCCTATGGAAGGCAAATTTTTGCATATTTTAATGATAAAAAGAATATTTTTAGAATATATCACTCAAAAAAGAAAGGTATTACAGAAGATTTTTCTCAAATAAAAGATAATAATATATTAAAAATGTTTTCCCTATCTAAAAAAACAATGAGTAAAGCTAAAAAAGATGCAATTAGAACAGAAAGTGATGACTATGATCATTTTACTATAGGCTCTGATGAAGCAGGAAAAGGAGATGTAATTGGTCCTCTTATTATTGCTGCTGTTTATAATGATGATAAATTATCAGAAACATTTAAAGTTTTAGATATTAAAGATTCAAAATTAATAAAATCATTTGCAAAACTTGAAGAAGCATATAAAAATATTGTCTCAACTGCAATATATCACATTGAAGTAATAGAGCCTGAAGAATACAATAAATTATATAAAGTAGCCCAAAATATTAATAAAGTTCTTGCAATAGGTCATAAAAGAGCATTAGAGAGCTGTTTAAAACAAACAAAAACTAAAAATAAAAGAGTTGATAAAATTATAATAGATAAATTTTCTAAAAAACCATATTTTAATTCATTAAAAAAAGAAGTTGATATGCTTGTTGAAACACCGAAAGCAGAAAGATTTTCATCTGTTGCAGCAGCTTCTATCTTGGCAAGATATACTCATTTAAAATACTATGAAAATTTAAACAGAAAGTATAAAAGCAAAAAAATCTCATTTTCTCCAGGAATGAACCCTAAAAATATTGAAAATTTAAATAAATATCTTGATAATTACAAAGAAACTTCGTTGTTCTATTTAACTAAATTACACTTTAAAACCATTAATGAAATTTTAAATAGTAGAAAGTAAGGCTTTTTATTTAGTTTTTATGATACCCTTTTAGACAGTTAAATCAGTTGAAATAGTATTGTTTCAATAAATTAGTTTTCAGTTTTCTAAAAATAATGCTTGTTTTTTTATTATTTTTTTTATAAAAAGTCTTGTAAAAACAGACATTTGTAATAAAAATAGG
>JAMOQH010000149.1 GCA_027064085.1 bacterium
TTTTAAGTCTTTTAAACTCTTTTCGTTTAACATTATTTTATAAATATTAAATTTAGGTATATAATTTATTGCATTATCAAATGGTTGTTCTATTAACTTAGTTAAATCAAATTCAAAATTCCACTTAGTCTCCCCAATATAAAATAATATAGGAAAAATAAAAGGTAATTTTTTATCTCTATCATTCTTATTTCTGTTTTTTAGTATGTCAATATGTAATAAACTATCATAAATTAAAAATCTAAAAGGCATTTTCCTATCGGGTATTGATTGAAATTCTATGTGAATATAAAAATAAATTTTATTGCCTTTAAGTTTAACACTCCAAAGTAAATCTTTTCTAAATTCTTTTAAATCTTCTGATAAAAAATCTGTTTTTTCTTTTTTTAAAGTTCTAAAATCTATATTTCTAACCCAATCTTCATCTATAAATCCTGTAATTAATTGTTTCATTAATGTTTTATTATCTAAAAGCTCTTTTAAAGTTTTATCATAACGGTTTTCTATTTTATTTTTATCCTTATTTTTTACCATTTAAGCCTCCTAATAGGAGTATAACTTCTTTTATTTAAATGTGCAAGTTGAGAAAATTTATTTAATTGCAATTTATAATTTTAAATGTAGTTTTTATGAAATTAAAAATTTTCTTATTCTTCATCTATAAAAGCCTTATAAGTTTCATATCTTGTTTTTATTAGGGATACATAGGCAATAGGTTCTTTGCATTTACAATAACCATATTTTGTATATTTTCTGTATTTCTTTTTTGATAGCTTTGTCATAGCCTTTTCTACATTATTAAACCATTTATTAGGATTTAAGCCCGTCATTTTTGCAACCTTAATTGCATCTAATACATGTCCATAACCAGCATTATACGAGGCGAGTGCAAACCATAATCTGTCTTTTGCTGGGACATTAGAGTTAAATCTTTTTTTAAGCCATTTCATATATTTTGTTCCTGCATGAACCCCATTATTGGGATTATACAAATCAGTAAATCCAAGCATTTTACCTGTTTTAGGCATAACTTGCATAAGCCCCATGGCTCCAACCCATGATTTTGCTTTAGGGTTAAATCTGCTTTCCTGAAATGACTGCGAAGCAATCATTAACCAATTAAATTCATATTTTTTTGCATATTTCTTAAAAAGATAATCATAATTTGATATCTTTCCCTTTTGTTTGGAGATAAATTTTTTTAATTTTGTAATTCTTCTTATATTTTTAAAGTATTTATTATGTATAATATTAAATTTTAATCCTTTGTAATTTTTTTTAAAAAAAGTATTAACAGCTTTAAGTAACTTAGGATTATTTTTTCTGACAATCCATGAATATGTATCTCCCTCTTTTAAAGAAAATACTTTTTTTATTTTTGTTCCCATTGATATTTCTCGGTTTACAATGCTACTGTCTGCAAGCGTTAACTCATATTTTCCTGATTCTATCGATTCTAAAATATCTTCTGTTTCTTCATCTTCAGAAATAAAATTTATTTTATATCCCAATTCTTTTTGGTGTTTTAGAAGTGTTGTATAATAAGAACTTTCTTTTCTGATATAAAAAGTTTTTCCTTTTAAATCTTCTTTTTGGGTAATATTACTTTTGGCTGAAACAACAACATCCTCTGTTATTTCGTCATATTTTTGAGAGTAAGCAATTTTATCATTGTTTATTGCATTAGTTGTCATTGAGGCAGCAATAATATCTCCTTTGCCTTCCAAAAGCCATGGTATTAATTTATCTCTTGAAGGTGGTATTATGAATTCAATTCTTAAGTTATATGCTTTAGCAAAAAATTTAGCTAGTTCATATTCAAACCCCAAAACTTTGCCTTTATATAGAAAATATGTCATTGAATTATTTCTTGTTAAAATTCTGATATAACCTTTTTTAAGTATTTTATCAAAATCATCAGTTGATATTCTTGCAATTCTTAAATCAATATGTTGCATTGAAATAAATCTATCGAGTGCCTTTTTTAGCAGGGGGCTTTTTTTTCTTACTCCCCACGCTATAGTTCTGTGTTTATTTATAGCGATATTTTTTTGAAATTCAGTTCTTGTTAAAAGAACTTCTTCTAGTTTATTGTCATCTAAAATTGTCAAATCATATTTTTTATTTGCAAGATTATTTATAATCTCTTCTTCTTCGATATTTTCTGGAACTAGGGCTATTTTTAATTCTGGTATTTGGGATTTAATAGTCATGACCGATTCAAAATATGATGATGATTTTTTTACCCATATAGTTCTGGTTTTTAAATCATTAAAAGATTTAATGTTATCTCCCTTTTTTGATATAATAATTTCATTTATTGCTGTTAAAGAGTTAGTAAAATCAATTTTTTTCTTTCTCGCTTCAGTAACTGTCATATTTGCAGCAATAATATCTCCTTCACCATTAATTAACGCAGGAATTAATTCCTTGAAGTTTTTCTTGAAAACAAATTTAAATTTTAAGTTTTGTAATTTTGCGAATTTTTTTAAATAATCAAATTCTTGTTGCATAAGAGATAATTTTCTTGGTAGTGAATCATATTCAAGACCTTTAACTATTAAAACTCTTAATACTCCTTTTTCTTTTATTTTATCTAAATCTCCAAGATATTTTTCTATTTTATTATCATAATTATTTATGAATTTGATATTTTGCTTTTTGGATTTTTTAGAAGTAGGGCTTTTATGGTTTTGAAAGGATGTTTTGTTATGCTCCTGGGCTTTATTATTCTTGTTTATGTTGGATTTAGAAGTATTATTTTCACAAGACAGAATGAAAATGGAGATAATTAATAAAATAATTAAATAAACAGTTTTCATATATCCTCCTATTTTTACTGTTTCTTGCCAATATTACTTAAAGCAAGTTTTGTGTTTTAGTCTTTTTTTACTAGCTCAATAAAATCATTAATCAAAGTTATTTTAGGGATGGATTTTAAAAACTTACCGCTTTTATAAACTGAAGCTTTATCTTTGTTTGAAACAATTGCCCAATCACTATCTCTTGCTTCTCCTGGACCATTTACTATACATCCCATTACTGCAACTCTTATGTCTTTATTTATATCGGATAATTTCTCTTCAACTTTAGTAGCAATTTCAATTACATCAGCTTCTGCTCTTGAACAAGTAGGGCATGATACAAATGTTATTCCTGATTTTCTAAGCCCGAGATTTTTTAATATTGCAAGTCCTGCCTTAACTTCTTCTATAGGGTCTGCGGTTAAACTAACTCTTATTGTATCTCCAATACCATCATAAAGTAATATTCCAAGTCCCATTGCTGATTTTATTGTTCCATTGTATAAAGTTCCTGCCTCTGTAACTCCAAGATGTAAAGGGTAATCAACTTTTTTAGCAATTAACCTATATGCTTCAACTGTTCTATATATATCAGATGCCTTGAGTGATAATTTTGTATTGTAAAAATCAAGATTTTCAAGTATCCTTACATGACGCAGAGCTGATTCAACCATTGCTTCAGGTGTTGCAGAACCATATTTTTTTAATAAATCTTTTTCAAGAGAGCCCCCATTTACTCCAATTCTGATAGGAATATTTTTTTCTTTTGCTAAAGTCACTACTTTTATAATATTTTCTTTATTTCCTATATTACCGGGGTTAAGTCTTAGAGCATCTACTCCTGAGTGTAGTGCTTCCATTGCAATTCTATAATCAAAATGGATATCAGCAACAATCGGAATCGTTATTTCTTTTTTGATTTCTTTTAAGGCCTTTGCCGCAGCTATTGTAGGAGCAGAAGATCTGATTATTTCACATCCTGCAACAGTCAAGGCATAAATTTGTTTAACTGTTGCTTCGATATCTTCTGTGTTAGTTGTTGTCATCGATTGAATAGTGATAGGAGCCCCACCACCTACTAAAACATTACCAACTTTAATTTGTTTTGAATTTCTTTTCATAGCAATACCAAAAATAGAGCAAAAAAAAAGGGAATTTAGATAAATCTAAATTCCCTTTGGCGCCCGTTGATGGACTTGAACCAACGACCCAATGATTAACAGTCATTTGCTCTACCGACTGAGCTAAACGGGCTCAACCTTTCGGTGTGGTGTATGTATATACTATTTTTTTTTTCTTGTCAATAGTTTTTTCTATTTTTTTTAAATTTTTCTATTTTTTCTCATAACTATCAACATGAACAGATAAAACAGCTCTTCCAGATGGGTCAACTACATTTTTTAAACTTTCATCCCATTCAAGAGCTTTTGCAGTACTACAAGCAACTGATGCTTCAAATGGAACAGTTAGTGCTTCTGCATCAGATGGATAAAAATCCATAAAAATATTTCTGTAAAAATATGCTTCCTTTGTTAATGGTGTATTAACGGGAAATTTAAATTTTGCATTTTTCATATCTTCATCACTAATATGTTCTTCTACAAATTTCTTTAATTTATCAATCCAAGAATAACCAACACCATCTGAAAATTGTTCTTTTTGTCTTTCTATTATTGATTCTGGAAGATAATCACTGAAAATATCCCTTAGTATTTGTTTTTCAAGTTTTCCTTTTTGTATCATTTTGTCTTTTGGGTTAATTGTCATTGCAATATCCAGAAATTCTTTATCAAGAAAAGGAACTCTTGCTTCAAGACCCCATGCCGCCATTGATTTATTTGCTCTCAAACAATCATATTTATATAAATCATTCAGTTTTCTAACAGTTTCCTCATGGAATTCCTTTGCATCAGGTGCCTTATGAAAATATAAATAGCCTCCAAAAATTTCATCAGCACCTTCTCCAGAAAGTACCATTTTTATTCCCATAGATTTAATTTTTCTTGCCATTAAATACATAGGCGTTGATGCTCTTACTGTTGTAACATCATAAGTTTCCAAATGATAAATAACATCTCTTAAGGCATCAAGACCTTCTTGAATAGTAAAGTATATTTCATGATGAATAGAGCCTATAAAGTTGGCAACTTCCTTTGCTGCTTTAAAATCAGGTGCTCCTTTAAGCCCTATTGCAAATGAATGTAATTGAGGCCACCACGCATCTTTGATGTCATTACTTTCTACTCTTCTGTCTGAAAATTTTTTGGTAATTGCTGCAATAATAGAAGAATCTAATCCTCCACTTAATAATACACCATAGGGAACATCGCTCATTAATTGTCTATGGACAGCATCTTCAAGAGCTCTTTTTAATTTCTTCTTATCGGTAACATTATTTTTTATATTTTCAAAATTTTTCCACATAGGATTATAATATTTTACAAACTCATTATTTTTACTATCAAGATAATGTCCTGGAGTAAAAGTTTCTATAGTTTTACATTCTGTTGAAATTGCTTTCATTTCTGAAGCCACATATAACTGCCCCTTTTCATCGTAACCTTTATATAATGGTATTATTCCCATATGGTCACGAGCAATAATATATCTACTTTCTTGATTGTCATATAAAATGAAGGCAAAAATCCCGTTTAATTCATTTAAAAAATCTATTCCTTTTTCTAAATAAAGAGCATTAATTATTTCACAATCTGATTTGGTTTGAAAATTGTAATTTATAGTTAAAGTTTTTTCTAACTCTTTATGATTGTATATTTCTCCGTTTACAACAAGTACAAGCCTGCCGTCATCTGAAATTATTGGTTGAGCACCACTTTCAACATCTACAATACTCAATCTTTCATGTACAAATAATGCATTGTCATTTTGATAAACTCCACTCCAATCAGGGCCTCTATGTCTTTGTTTTTTAGACATTTCTATTGCTTCTTCTCTTAATTTTGTTGTTTTTTGTTTTGTATTTAATATACCAAGTATAGAACACATATTATTTACTCCTTAATATTATTTATAATTAACTCCTAAAGAATTCATTAATTTAAAATAAGTTTATTTATTTAATATTTCTATAATTTTTTCAATAATTTCAATTTTCATATCATTTTTGTGTTCTAAAAAATATAATTTAATTAAAATATTAATTTGTGAAACATTAAAATGATATAGTTTAAGATACTCTTTTCTATAAAATCTTTTGTTTATTATAAATCTTTTAAAATCATCATTTTTTTCATTTGTTTTTTGTAAAATTACAGAAAAATAAATTATTTTTATGAAATACTGATTTTTTATTTTTTTTATTTTTTCTTGTTTAAAATATTCATTTATTTGATTAACAGTTAATCTGTTTAGGTAAAAGATCATCATTCTGGCATCTTTCCATTTTTTTAAAGCAGTAAATGCAAACTTTTCCAAAAACTTATTGTTTAAATACTTATGATATTCTAATAAAATATTGTAATATACTATATTGTCATATTCCTTAAAAAAAGATATATTTTCTTTGTTTTTTATAAGTAAAGTTAGAGCTTTTGACTTTACTTCTTCATTTTGTTCTTTATTTTTTAATATTTCAAAACACTTTTTACAATCAACTTTTTGGTTAAGAGCGATTAAAGCATCTTGCCTTCTTAAATATTTGCTTAAATTATTAGATGAGGTGTTTTTTATATCTTTTATAAAATTTAGAGCATAATCTTTATCTAAATCAAATAATATACTTAAAATAGCACCGCCATCTCCACAGTTAAATTTTTTAGGGGAGCCAAGAATTTTTTTTAAGTTATTAGTATATTTTTTTAATTTTAAATCTCTAATTAGTTTTATACTAGTCTTAAAATATTCTTCTTCATTGTTTTTTAATAGATTTTCTATTAATTTTGGGTCAATTTCAATTTTAAATCTTTTGTAATAGCTTTGATAAATAAGAATTTTTAATCCTTTATTTGTAATATGAGGATAAACTTTATTTATAAAGTGCTTAACATCTTTTTGGGAACCATATTTTATAAATAAATAAAAAGCATGTTTCTTTTGTAAAAAATTTGAACTAGATATAAAGTTTTTTATTGTATCCATATCAAAATTTTTAGGAAGATTTTGTATGTATATAAATATTTTCTTGTTTTTATTTATTTCATTTTTTAAAAATTCATTAGAGTATTCATTATTTAATTTTGCGATTAAATTTAATATTCTTACTTTTTTAGTTTCTTTATATAAGTTTTTCAATTTAAAGAATATTATGTCCTTTAAGTATTTATTATTCTTATTAAATAGTTCATCAAATTGCAAATATACTTTTAATGCTTCATTTATTTTTTTTAATTTCAATAAACTAGCTAGATATTCATTATATATCTTTTCTGAGTATGGAAATGCTTTTAGTGTGTTTTTATAGAATTTAATTCTTTTTTCTATAGGAATTTTTTTATTTGCTTTTATTATTATTTCTGAAATTCCTTTCAATATATCTTTATCTTTTTTTATAGACATATATTTTGTGTTTTGGTACTTTTTTAGAATACCCTGTAAATCATTTTTAATGATAGCAAGTTTTATATATGAGCGCTCAAATAATTCATCTGTACCATTTATTTGATAATATTCATTTAGTAGTTTTTCTACTTTAGGAATATCTTTTTTAGTTAGTGCTAGGTTTATTTGAGTCTTAAAATCTTTTGCTTGACAAGAGGAGAAAATTATTAATATAAAAATTACTATAGAAAGCTTCATAATATTATATTCCTATATAAAGTTTAGAGTTTTCAATTATTGCTTTTATTCCTAAGGGTATAGATAAAGTTGAATTCATGTGTCCTATATTTATTTGAGTAAAAAGGGGGGTTTTAAAGAAATTGTCTCTAAAAATCTTTTCTATTCTATCGTAGTTTCCACAATCCAAGAATTGACCTAAAATAATTGCTTTAGGTGAAAATCCTGAGAGTTTTAACTGCATAACCATTCTATCTATTTTATAAAGAGGTTCATTTAAATCTTCAAGAAAAACTATTCTCTTTTTAAAATTATAAAAATATTTTGTACCAATTAAAGATGTTATTACGGCTAAATTACCTCCGGTAATAATACCTTCAAATCTTTTATTCTTTTCACCAATTAAATCATATATAAAGTATTTTTTATTTCCTGATAGAATATCAAATAAATAATTAGTGGATACTTCATCCCTTGCAAATGCTCCTACCATAGGGCCATGTATAGATAATGATTTGTTTTGATTTAAAAATATATGGAAAACAGTAATATCACTAAAACCTACTATTACTTTTTTAGATTTAAGTAATAATCTTTTATTCATTGCGGTTAATGTTCTAATTGATCCATAACCACCTCTAGCAGAAATTATAACCTTTATATCTTTATTATTTAATAATGATTCAAAGTCTTTTTTTCTAAATTCATCTGATTTCATTAAGTAATTATCTGATTTATCTAAAAGAGCTCCATTATAAACGGGAAAATACCCCCTTTTTTTGATTATTTCGACTCCTTTTAGAAAATCTTCTTTGCTAAAATCTGATGCAGGAGCGGTAATACCAATACTATCACCTTCTTTTAAAAAAAAATTATAACTCAACCATACCTCTTTTATATCCTTCTGTAATTGCCTCAACTCTATTTGTTACATCCATTTTTTGATATATATGTTCTAAATGAGTTCTTACTGTTGATTTGGATATTCCAAGAATATTCGCTATTTCATTGTTGCTGAATCCTTTTGCTATTAGTTGTAATGTTTCTTGTTCCCTTTTTGTTAATTTTATTTTTTCTTCTTCTGGAAACATATTTTGATTGCTAGGTAATTTAAAGTATTTTAATAATATTCTTGCTAGTGATGGTTGTATAAATGAGCCACCTTTATGAACTGCTTTTATTGCATATAAAATTCTATCTGCGGGTGCTCCTTTTAGTATATAGCCATTTGCTCCTGATTGTATTGCTTTTACAACTTTTTCTTCTTCTTCAAAAATAGTGAATATTAGTATTTCAATTTCAGGGAATTTATTTTTAACCATTTCAGTTAATTCAACTCCATCAATATCAGGTAATCCTAAATCCATCAAAATAACATCTGGTTTTAATTTTTCTAAATCTTTTAAAACATTTTTAGAGCTTAGGGAGTATCCAATGATTTCAATTTCTTCATATCTACTTAATAGTTTTGTTTGTGTTTTTAAAATATTTATTTGGTCTTCCACAATATATACTTTAATTATATCCATAAACACCTCCTTTCGTGATTTATAAGTTATCATTTAAAATAAATTTATTCAACTATTAAGAATGATTTGAAATAAAAATTTAAAATTAACCATAAAGATTTGCTTTTTAAATTGAAAAAAATTATAATATAGGTGGTGTTAATTTTTTATTAGGATTTATATGTACGAAGATTTTGAAGAACGAACCGCTATAATTGATTCAAAAGATCCACAATTTGGAAATAATGCACACAAAAATACTAACTTTTATTTAATTGAGATTTATGGAGATAATAAAGGTAAAAAGGTTATCTTAGATAAAGATGAAGTAACAATTGGAAGAGGTATGAGTAATGAGATTGTTATTGATTCTACTTCTGTATCAAGAAATCATGCTGTTATTTATAAAAAAGAATCTTACGATAATTACACTAAAGTATATATTAAAGATTTAAATTCAACAAATGGAACATATGTTAAAGATAGGCAAGTTCCTCCTAATAGAGGTGTAGAATTAACAGATGGCGTAACGATAAAAATCGGAAGTACAATCTATAAATTTCTTACTGGTAATGATTTAGAGGCAAATTATTTTGAAGAGATATATAGGCTTACAATTATAGATGGTTTAACAGAAATATATAATAAAAGGGCTTTTCTTGAAACCTTAGAAAGGGAATTTAATAGATCCCAAAGATATAGCAGACCTTTATCTATGATAATTTTTGATATTGATCATTTTAAAAATGTAAATGATACTTATGGGCATTTAACTGGTGATTATGTTTTAAAACATATGTCAAAAATTATTAAAAATTCCGTTAGAACAGAAGAGTTTCTTGCTAGATATGGAGGAGAAGAATTTACTATTATTATGCCCGAATCAACAAGGATGGCGGCTATTAATCTTGGTGAAAAAATTAGAGCTTTAGTTGAAAGTTCTACATTTCACTTTGAGGGGAAAATAATTCCTATCACAATAAGTGTTGGAGTATCAACTTTAACACCATCTATATTTACTCCAATGGAGCTTATTTCTGTCGCTGATAAAAAATTGTATCAGGCTAAAGCAACAGGGCGTAATCGTGTGGTTGGATAAACTTTTTAAAGATTTTTTTTTATTTCTTAAAGAACAAAAAATACTACTTAATACAAATGATAAAATTCTTATTCTTAAAGCAATTACTTATATAGATATTTTAGATAAAGAGCAACTATACTCTTTATTATCTTCATTTATTGCTAAAAATAAAGCAGAGTTAGATAGTTTTAGAAATTTATTTGATATTTTTTTTAAAAACATTGATTTTAAAAAAAAAGATAAGATAGAATATAATGATGTAAATAGCTCCAATAGTAATATTTTAGAGTCAGTTGTATCATCATATAAGTTTAACAAGTATAATTATGGTACAACTTTAAAGTATTTTATTTTAAATGATAAGAATAGATTAGATAGATTGATAAGATTGGCTATTTCAAATTTAGATAGTATTAGAATTAATAATCAAGGGAATGCTTTTAATCAAGTAAAAAATTCTCTAAATATTGGGAATCTTGAAGATGATATTAAGATTTTTAAAGATGAGTTACAGCAAAAAGGAGCATCAACTATAGAAATAAACTTAATTGTTGATAAAATCATAAATAATTTAAAGAATTTCAAGAAAAAAATAAGAGTTGAATTAAAAAAAGAAAGTTCAATAAAGAAAAGTATATCAGAAATCGAAATCAGTAATTCAGAAATAAATATTTTAGAGGATATTTCTAAAAAAATAATTAATAAATTGAATAAAAAAAAGAGTAAAAAATATAAAAAAGCCAATAGAGGTATTTTAGATATTCGTAAAACAGTACATAAATCAGTTTCTTATAATCAAATGCCTTTAAAAAGGATTTATAAAAAACAAAAAAAGAAAAAAAGGAATTTAATTGTTTTTACCGATATGTCTGATTCTGTAAAAAAATATTCACAAATTATTTTATACTTTATATATTCGCTTAATAAATTTTTTAAAACAATAAAAACTTTTACATTTATAGCAGATGTAGAAGAAATCACAAGTGTTTTTAAAGAAAACTTAAGCTTTAATGATTTTTTTGATAGAATAAATAGTAAAGGTGGTAACAGTGATTATAATTCATCTTTTGAGATCTTTTTAAAAAAGCATGGTGACAACCTAAATAAAAATACAATATTTATCATAATTGGAGATGCAAGAAATAATTATATTGAGCCAGATTTAAGAAGTTTAATTTTAATTCAGAAGAAGGTTAAGGAAGTTATATGGCTAAACCCAGAAAGTAAATTTTTATGGGGAACATCAGATAGTAATATTAATGTTTATAGAAAATTAATTAATGAAATTTATCAAGTTAAAACAATAAAAGATATAGAGAAATTTTCTACAGAAGTTATTTTTAAATAATGTTATTGAGCGGCATTGTTAATTTTATTAAGTGCTTTTTTATGCAATTCATCTTTTTCTGAAGTCATATCAATAATTGCATTCCAATATCTAAAAGCCATTTTATCTCCAGATTTTTCTAGTTGAAGAGATTTGGACCAAAATTTATTAGCTCTTTTTCTGAGCCTAGACAACTCTGCTAAAGCGTATGTATTTTGTGAGTTATACTTTAATGATTCTGTTAATTTCACAAATGCTGACTTATAGAGTTGAGCTTTAAGAGCTTTTTTACCCATTTTATAGAATCCATCGCTGAGGTGAGTTTTAATCATTTGTGCATATTTAGACTCTATCTTTATTCCTTTTAACAATTGTTTATCAAATTCAAGTACTTTATCCCACTCATTTCTAGCTTTGGGATAATTCTTTTTTACAATAAAACCATTTCCTATAGCATATTTTATTTTTATTTGCATAATCAGCTTTAAAATAGGTCTAGTTTTTGTATAGTTTTTATTTGTAACAGATATTTTATTAAGATACTTTATTGCATATTCAATATCACCATTAACATAATACTCCAATGGAGTTGCTATTTCTTTCTGAGGATATTGTTTTTTAATCTTTTCTCTGACATTACCAGTATTTGCGACTTTAACATCATTTAATTTTATATTAAATTTTTTATACTTAATGCGATAATATTTCATATCCTTTTCTATTTGAGTTTTTAATTGAATTCCTCCTGAATGATATGCTGAAACGTTAAATAATTTTTTTAACATTGCATAAGCATCAATAAGATGTCTTGATTTATATAGAGTTTTAGCTTCTGCAAAATATTTATTTTTCAATTGCTCTTTTGCTTCCCTTGTATGCAGTCTAGCTTTTTCTCTGTAAAAGGTGTTTTTAGGTATCTTTTCCAAAAATTTTATTGCATCATCATAGTTAAGTAAATCAAAAGCTTCTTTTCCTTGTCGGTAATATTCTTTATACTTTTTTTCATTAATATATGAGTTTTTATATTTTTGAGCCTGAATATTTGCAGGATCCTCATTTAATACGGTTTCACAATTTTTTATTGCATCGTCCCATTTCGCCTTGTTAGCAAATCTTTGTGATTTTGCAATAAGCATTTCAAGTTTTTTTTCTTTGTTTTCTATATCATCTTCAAGGGTTGTAACTTTAACTTTCTTTTTAATTACTGTTTTCTTGGGTTTAAAAATTACAAAAGATAAAAGTAATAATACAAAAATAGTCGTAATAATTATCAGTTTTTTCTTGTTTCCTGAATTATCTTTTTTTATTTCAATGTTACTGTTAATAACAAATTTAACATCTCCTATTTCTATTTTATCTTTATCATAAACTTGTTTTCTTTCTCTTAATTTTCTACCATTAATTCTTGTGCCATTAATGCTTCCTAATTCCTCTAGAAATAATTTATTTCCTTTTTTATCAAACTTTAAATGCCTTTTAGAAAGTGTTTGGTCAGGAACAACAATGTTTGATGCAGATGTTCTACCAAGAGTTGTAAATCCTTCATCAATTTCAAATATTAATCCTGGATATCTTTTGTCTTTTGATACTAATCTGTAATATGGCTTTTCTGATTTACGATTTCTTTCTTGAATTAATTCTTCAACGATTTCATCAATTTTAAAATCTTTTTTTATTTTGTTAGTATTATTTAATTGAGCATATAAATCTCCAAATCGAATAACATCACTTTCTGTTATTTGAGTAATTTTATCTATTTGTTCATCATTTATAAATGTTCCATTTGAACTATTTAAGTCTTCAATATATAATTTTAAACCTTTAGAGATTATTCTAAAGTGTTTTCTGGAAATCTTATTCGAATCAATTTGAATATGGATATTATCTCCACGACCAACAACAACAACCTGATTATCTATAGGAAATTCTTCCCTGTAGTTTTTTAGATTTCTTACTATCAAGTTAAACATTGTTTAATACCTCTCTTTAAATTTTTATCTAAAAATATTCATGTCTACATGAATACCTTTTCTTTGTAGTTCTTCATAGAATTTAGGAATAAAACCTGTTGCAACAAATTTACCAAGAACTTTATTTTTAGCATCATAACCTTCTTGTTGGTATACAAAAATATCCTGAAGTGTAATTATGTCAACCTCCATTCCGCTAACTTCAGTAATATTTATAATTTTTCTTGTACCATCAGAAAATCTTTTTATCTGTACAATAATATCAACAGCAGAGGCGATTTGCTCTCTAATTGCTTTTACAGGCAACTCCATTCCACTCATTAAAACCATTGTTTCTAGCCTTGAAAGCATATCTCTAGGAGTGTTGGCATGGCCTGTTGTCATAGAACCATCATGTCCAGTGTTCATCGCTTGAAGCATATCAAGAGCTTCACCGCCTCTACACTCACCAACAATAATTCTATCTGGTCTCATTCTTAATGTGTTTTTAACTAAATCCCTGATTTTTACTTCACCTGTACCTTCAATGTTTGGAGGACGGGATTCCAAAGAAATAACATGTGGTTGCCTAATTTGTAATTCAGCAGCATCTTCAACGGTTATAATTCTTTCATCTTCTGGAATAAAGTGAGAAATAATGTTTAAGGTTGTTGTTTTACCACTACCTGTACCACCTGATATAAAGATATTTTTTCGGGCTTTAACACACATATCTAAAAACAAAGCCATTCCCTTGCTTAATGACTTAAACCTTATTAAATCATCCACCTGTAATTTTTCTTTTTTAAATTTACGAATTGTTATTGAAGGTCCTTTTAAAGCAAGTGGAGGAATAATTGCATTAACACGACTACCATCTTTTAATCTTGCATCAACCATTGGAGAAGATTCATCGATTCTTCTACCTATAGGAGCAACGATTCTCTCAATAACTCCAAGTACTGCTTTGTTTGAACTAAATTTTTTAGGACTCAATGTAAGTTTACCATTTTGTTCTATATAAATTTGGTTTGCATGATTAACCATTATTTCACTAATGGATTCATCGGCCAGAAAATCCTCAAGTGGACCTAAACCTAGTGCTTCATGAATTACATCGGTAAGGAGTTCAAACTGATTTATAAAATGAGGTATTTCGTGATTAGCATCCATTTGTTCAATAATATCTTTTATTGCATCTTCAGTTTTATTTTTTAAATCTTCATCAGCTAGTTCATCAATATTTAATCGTCTCAAATCAAGATAATCAATGAGTCTGTCATGTATTTCATTTTGAATTTTGATATATTCTTTTTGTTCTGGTGTAAGTCCTGTTGCAATTAACTTATTAACTTTTTCCTTTTTTTCTTCCATATTTGGAATAGCTAGATCAAGGCCTTTTTCTCCTAAATCATCTGGTATTTCTTCTAGATTAGCTTTTCTTCTTCTTCGTTTTCTTGTTGATTTTACAGGAGCTTCATCTTGGTCTTCTCCTGAAGATATATATTTTGCTTTTAAATAAAAATCTCCTATTTTTATGATATCCATTGGTGATATTGTAACAACACCATTTATCTTTTTATCATTAACATCGGTACCGTTTGTAGAACCTAAATCTCTAATGAACAATTTCCCCGATTTAACAATAATCTCCGAATGATGTTTAGATATATTTTTTCTTTCAAAAACTAAATCATTATCAGGAGTTCTTCCTATGATCACTTTATTGGTAGTAAATTCTTTTAAATCTTTTTCACCCATTTTATCTTTAATGACAATTTTAATCATTGTTTACATCCTATTTTAGTCAAAAATTGAAAATCCTATTTCATCACCAGCTGCTTTATATCTTCTTTTCATTTTCTTAATCATGTTTTTAATAACATTAGAATCTGGAGTTACTATTGATGGGTGTACAAAAATTAATAAATCTGATTTAGCATCCTGAAAGTTTCTATTTTTAAATAATTCTCCAAGTATAGGAATGTGTCCAAGGCCAGCCATTTTATTAACTGATTTTTGTTGATCAAATCTAAACAAGCCAGATAATACAATTGTTGATTCACTAGGGACCGTTACTGTTGTTTCAACACTCCTTTTTATGAAAGCAGGTACATCAAGTACTGTTTTAGACCAGTCTGGCTCTGATACCTCTGCTTTAATTTTTGTTATAATATTTCCATCATTATCCGCTAAAGGTTCTACTTCAAGAAGAACTCCATAATCTTTAAATGTAACACTAACTTCCATTTGAGTTTTTATTACTACAGGAATTTGTCCACCTGATTGAAATTTAGCTTTTTCTCCACTTGCACAAATTAATTTTGGTTTTGCTAAAATTTTAGCATATCCTTCATTTGCAAGTAAATTTAAGTCTGCACCGAAATTAATATTACTCATTAATCTAAATGAGTTTTTGAAGTTAGGATAGTATATAACTTGTGAACCTCTTGTTATGTCTTCACCAGTCATTGGATTAGTTTCAATAGTATATGTTGTTGCTGCTCCAGAGATACCATTTTGTAAAACCTTATTACCTTTTGAATCAACACTCCACCAATCAAGTCCTAACTTTAATCCATTATCTTTTCTGATTTCTACAAATTCTAAATCTAACAATATCATTTTTCTTAGGCCTATAGTAATTAAGTCTATAAATTCTTGGCCTATATTTCCCGTGTCATCACCCTGTTGATCTTTTGCCATGGCAACAATATCTGATTTCTGTTTTGTTTTTGATTCTTTTTGTTTTGAGTAGCTTTTTGATGATTTTAAGCCTAATGATTCAGCAATAGATAATGCTTTTATTTTCTCTCTATCATCAGCTACAAAACCTTCTAAGAAAATCATATCTCCAATTACGCTTGCCCTTACATCTTTTAATCCGTTTTCACTAAACATCATATTTAACTGTTCTGTTATACCTTTCTTAGCATTAGGACTAATTACAACTAATGACCTTACTAGTGGAAAAATTTTCATTACTTTTTGTATTCTAAGATAATCTATAGCTCTATAAACTTCTCCATCTAGAATAATATAATTTTCTGCTACTTTTATATTTAAGCCTTCTATATCACTTAATAGTGCTGCTACATCTTTAACAACTCCTTGAGGGTCTAATTTGCTTATGTGAATAGAATATGTTCTTCTTCTCCCATTTCTTAACCATAGTATTAATGTCGTTCTTCCATGTTTTTTTGCAGTTAAGATTAATTGATTTTGGCCAATTGGAACAGCATCTAGTACTGATGGGTCTCCAATTGCAGCTCTCTTTAGACCAGGTACTCCAATTACTTTTTGCTGTCCAACACCTAAATTAATTGTAGTCGTTTCACTACCGAAGATTGTAGTATTAAAAGAAAGTGTGATAAAAAAAATTAATGTGAAATACTTCATATAGACCTCCAAATTATGAAATAATTATATATGTATATTTTTTAAAGGTCAAGAAATAAATAATTTTACTACAAATATGTATTTTTTGTGAATAATATTTAGGACAAGTTCTAGCTTTATTAATTAAACTTATATTGATTGCTCATTATTGAAAAAAAATTAAAAAACATTTTACATTTCTTTATTTTTATATTATATAAGTGTATCTATTTTTTAAAGGAGGATAGATGAAAAAAGGATTATCTCTTTATTCGCAAGAGGCTGTCATCCTATTTGTTTTGTGGTTAGGGCTAACAAGTTCATTAAATAGACAGGAGCTTATTATTGGAATTTTGATTTCGATTGTCATTCCTTTTTTAACTCCATATCCACTAAGCGATATGGGGCTTAAGTGGCTATCTCCCAAAAGGATTTTAGGAGTAGTGCTGTACTTACTTGTATTTTTAAAGGCATTATTTATTGCAAATATTGATGTTGCTAAAAGAGTACTTTCTCCTAGTTTAAATATTAATCCAGGTATTGTTAAAATCAAGACAAGCTTAAAAACAGATGTTGGTAAAATGTTACTTGCAAACTCAATAACTTTAACTCCAGGTACTTTAACTGTAGATATTAGAGATGAATACCTTTATATACATTGGATTGATGTAGAAGTTAAGGATATCGAGAAAGCAACTAAGATTATTGCAGGTGATTTTGAAAACCTTATTAAGGGTATTGTAGAATGAATGAAATGGTATTTTTAATTTTTATAGGTGGAATAGTCTTAGCCATTTTCTTGGCATTTATAAGGCTATTAAAGGGACCTAGCGTTCCTGATAGAGCAGTAGCATTAGATGCATTAACCACAATTACAACGGCTTTAATGGTTTTGCTAGCTCTTTACATGAAAAGAGGCATATTTTTAGATGTTGCTTTAACTTATTCTATAATAGGTTTTATTGGAGTATTATCGCTTGCCAAATTCTTTGAAGGGGGTAAATGATGGAATATGCTGGATTAATATTCGTTTCTATTGGAGTTTTATTTTTGATATTAGGTGCCTTGGGTATTCTTAGGTTTCCTGATTTATTTAATAGAATGCAAGCGGGTACTAAGGCGACTACTTTTGGTGCGATATTTTCAATTATGGGTGTTGGTTTTCTTGAACCTTCATGGTTGCCTAAAACTTTTATAATTGTGTTGTTTATATTATTATCCAATCCAATTAGCAGTCATGCTCTTGCTAGGGCTGCATACAGAAAAGAAAGTAGGCTATGGAAAGATACAGTGGTTGATGAATATGCTGATGTTTTTAAAACTGATAAAAAGGGGGATGAATAAATGGTATTAATGCTCTTACAAATCTTTCTTCTGATTTTAATGCTTATTGCAGCGATATTTACTGTTGCCTATAAAGACTTAATGAACTCAGTAATTGTTTCTGGATTTATAAGTTTAGGTGCGAGTTTATTGTTTTATTTTTTACAAGCACCAGATGTTGCGTTAACAGAAGCGGCAATAGGAACAGGTTTAACTACTTATATATTTGTTGTAACTATCCGTAAAACAGAAAGGATGGAAAAATGAAAAAAATAATAGCAACGCTGATACTTTTAGTTTTTACATTTTATACTTATAACACAATAAAAGGTTTTAGGTTTGGACATGACTTTTTGAATGCAAAAACTAATAATAAGAAAATTTCACAAAAAATAGAGCCTGCAGGTAAACATTATTTGGAAAATAATAAACTTGAAAACAATGCTTCAAATGTTGTTACATCAATTGTCGTCTCCTATAGAGGGTTTGATACTCTTGGTGAAGTTACTGTGCTGTTTTTAGCCGCAACTGGCTTAGGGGTAATTTTAACTCTTACAAAAAAAGAAGATGACGATGAAAATGAAAATGATAGTTCTGAAGGAGAGCCTAGCTTAATTGTTAAAACGGCATCAAGGATTTTATTTCCTTTGATTTTTATTTTTGGTGCATATGTGTTCATTCATGGTCACTTAACTCCGGGTGGAGGTTTTCAAGGTGGTACAATTATTGCATCTGCATATTTAATGATGTTTCTAAGTTATAGTAATTTTAAAATTAATCATTCAATATTTAAATCAATTGAAAGCATGAGTGGGTTAACCTTTATAAGTATTGGCCTTGTTGGATTAATCGGTTTTGGGATTTTTTTAAAATTAAATTTAATACCAATGGGTGTATTTAACACTCTTTTTAGTGCGGGGCTAATTCCAATTGTATATATTATTGTTGGTTTTAAAGTAGGCAGTGAATTAACGGCTGTGGTAGATAGTTATAGGGAGAATTGGTAATGAGTTGGGTTGAAACAGTTTACAATTACTCCTATTTTGTAGGAGCTTTTGGGCTTATTATGATAGGTTTATATGCCGTAATGGTAAAGACAAATCTTATCAAAATTTTAATAGGAATAAATTTAATTGATGTTGGTGTTAATATTTTTTTAGTATCTTTAGGTTATATAAAGGGTAAAGGTGCTCCGATATTTTCAAATGCTAGTGTTACACCTGCAAATTCAATTGATCCTATTCCACAAGCATTAGTGCTTACCGCAATTGTTATAGGTGTCGCAGTAACGGCATTGTCGTTATCAGTAATTATAAAATTATATCAACACTATAAAACTCTTGATATATCTAAAATTAGGGAGATGAGATGGTAGATTATGCAATTTTACTTATAGCACTGCCTCTTTTTGCTGCTTTTCTAATACCTCTAGTGGCAATGGTAAATAAAAATTGGCCTAAATATATTCCAATTTTAGTTACAGCATTTAACTCAGTGTTATCAATAAATTTATTATTATATTTAAATGCTCATAACGGAACGCCTTTTATTGTTAAAATTGGTGGGTTTATACCTCCTTTTGGTATTAACTTATTTATTGGCTATCTAGCTATAATATTACTAATGTTAATTTCATTTGTCGGTTTAATGATTTCGTTATATACCATCAATACCGTTAAAGATGCAGAAAGTCGTTATTATATGTTATTTATTTTACTCCTTATGGGAGTTACAGGGCTTGTCATAACAGGTGATTTATTTAACATGTTTGTATTTTTAGAAATAACTAGTATTTCAGCATATTCACTAACTGCATATAAAAGAGATGGTTTAAGTTTAGAAGCATCAATGAAGTACATTCTTATTGGTTCCCTTGCTTCTGTTTTTGTGTTAATAGGAATAGGAGTTATTTATTATTCAACTCACACATTGAATATTGCAGATATTTCTAATCATATAAATACTGTTCCTAAATATATTAAAATGTTCTCACTATCAATGCTTTTGATTGGCTTAGCAATAGAAGCAGAATTATTTCCAGTAAATGGATGGGTACCTGATGTGTATCAAGCTTCTCCAACACCTGTAACAACTATTTTTAGTTCAATTGTTGTGAAAGCAACTATTTATGTGTTTTTTAGAGTTTTATTTACTGTTTTTAGGGCAGATTTAACTGTTATGAATTTTGTAATGGGGCTTGGAGTGATAACATTATTGATTGGTGAAATTTCCGCATTAAAACAAGTAAATATAAAAAGAATGCTTGCGTATTCTTCAATTGGTCAAGTTGGATTAATTGTAATTGCAATTTCTTCGTATAGTAGTATGGGGGTTGCTGGTGGTATTTATCAAATGATAAATCATGCAATTTTTAAAGGTATTTTATTCTTAGGTACGGCCTATATGATAACTTCAGTATCTGGCACTGGTAAAATATCAGATTTAAAGGGAATTGCACAAAAAATGCCAATATCTTCTTTTATTGTGTCATTTAGTATTATTGCATTGCTAGGAGTACCACCGTTAACGGGCTTTTGGGCTAAAATGATGATTTTGTCATCTGTAATGTCAAGTGGACACCAGATAATTGTTGCATTAATTTTGTTTGCAACTGTTGTTGAAGCTGTTTACTACTTAAAATTTATTGCTGTAATTTATGATAGTAGTGAAATAACCAATAGCTTTAAATCAACAATTAAATTTAATAAAATTGTTCCTATTGTTTTATTTGCACTTACAATCATACTATTTAGTGTTGTTCCTCAATTCTTGGTTAAATTTCAAGATGTTTTATTGAAAGCGGCAAATGAATTAACAAATGTTAGTTCTTATATTTCAATTGTATTAGGTAGTTAAGGAGTCAATGTGAATGTTTTAAGAACTATTGCTTTGATATTAAGCTTGGGCTTTTTATCATCTATATTGTTTTATAAAATTAGAGAATTAAGAAATCTTTCAATAATTGCATCGTTATCTGTTGCTTTAGGGTTTGTAATAAAATTTTTTGGTATATATACTGGAATAAAAAGAGCTTTTTCTTATAAAGACTTATTTTATTTTAAATTTGATGCTTTTTCTAACTTTTTTGTGGTTTTAATACTTGGGGTAGGGCTTTTAGCTATTCTTGCATCATGGAATTACATGAAAGAAAAAAAAGGTGAAACATTTTTCTATGTTTTCTTTATGCTAACTATTTTAGGAATGGTTGGATTAGTGTATTCAAGAGATATGTTATCGTTTTTTATTGGTTGGGAAGTAATGACCATGGGTTCATTTTTAGTTATTCTTCAAAGTAATGAAAAGGATAGATTTAAGTTTGCATTGAGGTATTTTATAATTAGTTTGATTGGAGCTTATTCACTATTATGGTCTATGTTTATTATCTATAATAAAGTACATAGCTTTAAATTTTCTGCATTCAATTCATCAGTTTTTACAAAGGGAGAATTAACAACTTTACTTATAACTATTTCCATAGGCTTTCTAATAAAAGCTGCAATTATGCCTTTTCATACTTGGGCATCTGGGGCATATAGCCGTTCACCCTTAACTTTTACGGCATTCTTTTCTGGTGCAATGAGTAAAATGGGAATTTATGGGCTGTTTATCTTTTTATATGGAAGTATTGGGCTTTCTGCAATATATAAAACTGGTTATAATGAATTCTTTCAAACATCATATTTTCAATATACTTTAGTTTGGTTAGGTGTTATTACTGCATTTCTTGGGACATTAAGAGCGATACTGTCTGAAGACATAAGAGTAATGCTTGCATATTCATCTGTAGGGCAATTAGGTTACATGCTTATTGGTATAGGATTAGGCTCTACTCTTGGATTAACTGCAACATTATTTCATGTTGTAACTCACGGATTGTTTAAAACCTCTTTATTTATAGTAGTTGCTGCAATTATTCATAGAACTGGTAAAACAAAATTTCACGAATTGGGTGGCTTAATTAACAATATGCCTATTGCTTTTATTGCAACATTAATTTCAATTATAACTCTTGCGGGTATTCCTCCATTAGGTGGTTTTGCAACAAAATGGTTGCTATATGAGGCTATGATAGAAAAGAGAATGTTTTTTGCAACTGCAATTACAATGTTAGCAAGTATTGGAGCTTTTTTATATGCTTACAGGTTAATACAAAACTTATTTTTAGGTCAAAGAAAATTAGAACATGATGATGTTAAACCTGCACCATTAACTATGCAAATTGCAATGCTCATTCCTGCTTTAGGTATGGTGTTTTTAGGTTTCTTTCCTAATTTATTAATAAAATATACCAATTTATTTATAGAACTAATAAATATTGACTTTTTTAAATTAGGTGTTAAAGTAACTGATACAGCTTTTACTAATTCTTATGGGTATTGGAATGCTTTTTATTTGGGTTCTGCTGTTGTTATAATATTTATTGTTTCAACAATTTACTACAATCTTCAAAGAAGAGCTAAAATTTATAAAATTGGGCAGTTAGATATTTATACTGCTGGAGAGTATGTTACTAGAGAAACTCCTCTAAATTATTCATTTAATTTTTATGGTTTTATTTTTGATTCATTAAAACCCGCTATTAAATACAGTGTGACTAATTTTATAACAAGGATTTCAAAAGAGTTTATTGCCTTGTCTGATTTTGTGAGAAGAATATATACTGGAAATGGCCAACATTATGCTATTTTTACAATGATTTTTACAATAATTACTTTAATATACTTTTTATCTTAGGAGAATAGATGAGTACTGATTCAATGTATCGTCTTTTAGTAACGATTGCTGTTATATTAGGAAGCATAATATATGGTTTCTTTATTAATTCTTTAGCAAGAAGAATAACTGCAAGAGTACAAAATAGAATGGGGCCACCTTTAAAGCAGCCGTTTATTGATGTAATAAAATTATATAGTAAAAGAACTTTTGTTACTCATGGCATAATGCAAACACTTGGGCCTATATTAATGTTAACAGGTATTATTTCAACTTTAATATTAATACCTTATGGTAAAGGATATTTAACATTATATAGTTCAAATGGTGATTTAATAACTATTTTATATATTATGACATTTGGACAGTTGGCAATGGCACTTGCTGTAGGGCAAGCTGGTAATCCTTATGGAACAATTGGTGTAGCAAGAGGATTAACTAGAATGTTTGGTTATGAATTACCATTGATTTTAGCATTAATATCTTTAATTGCTTTAAACCATTCTGCTGATGTAAATGTTATTATTGCTAATCAGCATGGAGGTATTGCAAATTGGAATGCATTTAGACATCCTTTTGTTGGAATTACTGCATTGTTGGCAATGTTAGGAATGATGAGTTATCAACCCTTTGATAATGCATCAGCTCCTGCCGAAGTTGCAAGTGGACCAATTACTGAGTTTGGTGGTAAATTTATGGCAATAATGATGACTACAAATGCTATGTTTGTAGTTGCTAAATTGGCATTATTGGTTGATTTATTTTTTGGTGGAGCAAGTAATATATTTATACTTGCTTTAAAAATATTTTTATTATATTTATACCCTCTTTTTGTTGGGCTCGTTTTTCCAAGATTTGCAATGGAAGATACCTTTTTGTTTTTCTGGAAATGGCCTACTCTAATAGGATTTATTGGTTTGGCAATAGCAATTTTTTAAAATAATGGAGTATCCAATATGGATGATTTAAAAAGACCAACGTTAGATTCAGATTTTACTTGTGATATGGCCTTTAATAAAATAACTAAATGGGCTCAAAAAAATTCTTTATGGTTACTTGCTTATGGTACGGGTTGTGGAGCAATTGAACTTTCTCCAACAATGACATCAAGATATGATTGGTCTAGATTAGGTATAAGAGGTTCTGCAACCCCTCGTCAGGCAGATTTACTGCTGATAACTGGTTATTTATCTACGAAAACATTAAAAAGAGTGATTAGAAGTTATGAGCAAATGCAAGACCCTAAGTATGTGATTGGATTTGGTTCATGTACAATAAATGGTGGAATGTACTATGATTCTTATAATACAATTAAGCAATTAGATTTATATATACCTGTAGATGTGTATATTAATGGTTGTATGCCACGTCCAGAAGCTGTATTATCCGGATTAGCATATTTAAAAGATAAAATTGGTGATAAAAAAGCTGATGGTTGGATTAAATATAAGCAAAACTTTGAGTGGTATAGGGAAAATCAGAAAAAAATTCTCAAAAGTTTTAATGGTGATAATATGCCAGACAAGTATAATTGGTAGGAGAAATTATGGGATTTTCGAAATTAACTGAAACAAAAGTTCTCCTTAAGCAATATTTTAAGGATATTATATCCATAGAAGAAGGTGGAGAGCAAAGACTAATTATAGATTTACAGAGTAAAGATATTACTTCTATGATTAATCATTTAAAAGACTTTATGGACTTTAAGCATTTGAGTATGATTTCATGTGTTGATTGGCCTGAAGAAAATAAATTTGAGATTGTTTACATATTAACATCATATAGTAAAAATATTGTTTTAATGCTTAAAACTAAAATAGACAGAAAAAATCCAAAATTACAGTCAATAATGAGCTTATGGCCACAAGCTGTAACTTATGAAATTGAACTTAATGAAATGTTTGGAGTCTTCTTTGAAGGAAATGATAGAATGGGAGAAGAATTTATTCTTGAAGATTGGGATGATATTCCTCCAATGAGAAGGGATTTTGATAGTTTAGAGTATGCAAATAAGAATTTTAAATTTAGAGATGAAAGAAAAGATAAAAAAATAATAAGAGAATTTATCTCCGAACATTATGATGAATGGAGGAAAAAATAAATGAAAACGACTAAACTTTATTTAGGTCCTCAGCATCCAGGAATTACTGGAAATATGATGATTGAACTTGATGTAGAAGGTAACAAAATACTTAAATCCAAAACACATGTTGGTTATTTGCATAGAGGCTTTGAAAAATTAATGGAAAGAAGAACATATATTCAGAGTTTTCCTATTGTATGTAGAATCTGTGTTCCAGAACCCGATGTTAATGAAAATAACTATGCAAGAGCTGTAGAAAAGCTCTCGGGTTTAGAAGTTCCAGAAAGAGCCAAGTGGATAAGAACTATGGTTCTTGAGATGGCGAGATTACAATCTTATTTATTATGGATGGGTGGTCAATCAGGAAGTATGGGATTGTATACTATGCCACAGTGGACTATTGGAGATAGAGATTACTTACTTGATAGATTTGAAGAATTAACTGGTGGTAGAGTTTATCATCTATATGTATGGCCAGGAGGAGTAAGGAAAGATTTACCAATAGGCTTTAAAACAAGAATGCTTGATTTGATGGATTATTTAGAATCTAGAATGAAGGATTATACTAAGTTAATGTTTGAAAATGCTATCTTTAAAAAAAGAGCAATTGGAACGGGAGTAATTCCTAAAGACAAAGCATTAGAGTGGGGAGTTGTTGGCCCTGTGTTGAGAGGAACAGGTATTAAACATGATGTTAGAATAGATGAGCCTTATGAGATATATGATAAATTAGAATTTGAAGTACCAACTTACGAAGGTGGAGATATTTACTCTAGAGCATTGGTAAGAAAATTTGAATTTATGCAAAGTATTTCAATAATCAGGCAGATAATGGACAAGATACCGGAAGGACCTATTTATAACAGAATACCAAATCCATTTAAATGGAAAATTCCTAAAGGTTATACCTATGTTAAACTAGAATCATCAAGAGGAGAATTCGGCTATTTTATGGCATCTGATGGTAGTGAGAAATTAAGGCGAGTTAATGTTAGAGGTCCAGCCTATGTTCATGGGATTTCTCTTCTAGAAAAAATATTACCTGGTTCAAGGTTAGGAGATGTTTCAACTATTCTTAATTCATTGGGAGTTTGTCCCCCTGAAATGGAAAGATAAGGAGTTATTGTATGATTGATATAAAAGGAATTCTCGGACCATTATCTGCTTTAAAATTTTTAGGTAAGGCTCCTCACACCATTGATTATCCAAAAGAAACTAAAAAAACAGCAGATAGATATAGAGGTATTCATTACAATGATGTTGAAGCATGTATTGGATGTGGTAGTTGTGGAACAATTTGTGAAAATGATGCTATTGATATGGTAAATGTTGGTTTTGACCCTAATAAAGCAGATACTGGGTTTAGGCCTGTTGTTGATTATGGTAGATGCTGTTGGTGTGCTTTATGTGTTGATGTTTGTCCATCAGGCTCTTTATCGTTAACAAAAGATTATGTATATGTTGATGATGACCCTAAGAAATTTTTATATGTGCCAGGATTACAAGAATTAGGAAAAGTTAATATTGACTCAACAGATGATTTAAAAGAACTTGCTAAAATAGAGAAAGAAAATAGACCTAAATTAAAAGAAGGTGAAAGATCTTGGTATCAAAAAGATAGAACAGAAGGGTTACTAGAATTTAATAGAGTCCCTATGAAAGAACTTCCAGGCAGTACTAGAATAAAAAGTTTTGCAGAAGTTGTTCTTGGCTATACAGAAGAAGAAGCATTTATGGAGTCTATTAGATGTTTAGGTTGTGGACTTTGTATTTCTGCATGTCCTGATAGAATGCATATTCCTGATTATATTCAGGCAATTACAGAAAGAGATTATAATAGTAGTGCAAATATTATATATGAAAATAATCCTCTTCCTGAAATGTGTGGTAAAGTTTGTACTAGACAATGTGAAACTGCATGTGTTTATCATAATAGAGGTGATGCGGTTGCTATTAGATGGTTAAAAAGATTTACTACAGAGCAATTTGATGATTTTAGAACTATCATTAATGCTGAAGTGAAACCATTAAATGGTAAAAAAGTTGGTATTATTGGTGCTGGACCTGCTGGGCTAACTGTAGGATATTACTTAAGGCTTAGAGGTTATGATGTAACAATTTATGAAGCATTATCAAAAGCTGGTGGTATGACTATGGCTGGTATTCCAAAATACCGTTTTCCACTTGATTCTTTAGATAAACAAATTTCATATATGGAAGAAATGGGTGTTAGAATCCATTATAATACAAGAGTAGGCAAAGATATAATGTTTGATGAAATTATGGATACCTATGATGCTGTATTTATTGGTATTGGTTTCCATGATCCTTATGATTTAGGTTTAAAAGGCGAAAAAGAAGCTAAAAGTGGTGTCATTTCAGCAGTTGAATTACTTAGAAGAGTAAATTTTGGAGAAAAAGTTGATGTAGGTAAGAAAGTTGCTGTTATTGGTGGTGGTAATGTTGCTATTGATGGAGCTAGAGTATCTAAAAGACTTGGTAATGTTGATGTAACAATACTTTACAGAAGAAGAGTACAAGATATGCCTGCTGATTGGGAAGAGATAGAGGGTGCTGAAGATGAGGGTGTACATATAGTTCCACAAGCAATACCTGAAGAAATAATGCTTGATAAAAATGGTAAAGTTACAGGTATTAAATATGTAATGGCAGAAATGGTTGATGATGGAAAAGGTGGAAGACCTAGACCTAAAAAAATTGAAGGTTCAGAGAAAATTTTACCTATTGATACATTGGTTGGTGCTATTGGACAACAAGCTGATTATAGCTTTTTACCAGATGAATATCTATTTAAAACTCAAGATGATGAAAAAAGTGGAAGTAAAAAAGGTATAGATACCTTTTGGGGAAGAATTTTAGTTCATGGTTATAATGAAACTACAATGAAAAAAGTATTTTCCGGTGGTGATATGGTAAATAGAACTGCTGATGCTATTTCTGCTATTGCTGATGGTTTAAATGCTGTTAAAGGTATAGATTTATTTTTACAAGGTGGTAAAGAAACTAAAGTTAATCACTCCGTTACAGAATCTGATTTGGATAAAAACAAATTATTAGATAAGCATTACAAAATGAAGCATGAAAATGGTAAGCTTGTTTCTGTTAAGCTTGATTTAAGTGGAAATATTGTAACTGAATCTGTAAAAATTGCCAAAGACCCTGATGAACTTAAAAAAGATGTTGAAAAAAAAGAAGTAAATAAATCCACTGACAAAGCCAATAGTAAGGATAAGACAATGTCTTATCCTACTAAAAATACAAATGGAGAAACGAAAAAGGAAGAAAAAAAATCTAAATCCAAGAAAAAATCTAAAAAGAAGAAAAAGAAAAAATAACTAGAATTATAACAAGTTATTCTAAGAGGTAATATGAGTATTTTTAAAGCAGAAAACTATTTTGACTTAACGAATATAAGTTTTAAAGAGCTATTTGATACAGATAATGTTTTTGAAGTATTAGGAACAAAACTAAAAGAATATGTTAAAAATAATGTGAAATCAGAAATTAATGGTATAGTTGAAGAAGGTGCTTATTTAGCTGATGATATGATATTTATTGGGAAAGGTAGTGTTGTAGAGTCAGGAGCTTATATAAAAGGTCCTACAATTATTGGTGAAAATTGTCAAATAAGGCAAGGAGCTTATATAAGAGGTGGAGTTATTACTGGAAATGGTTGTGTTATTGGTCATGCTACAGAAGTCAAAAACTCTGTTTTTCTAAATGGGGCGAAAGCTGCTCATTTTGCTTATGTTGGGGATAGTATTTTAGGAAATAAAGTAAATTTAGGAGCAGGAACTAAACTCGCTAATTTAAAAATAGATACTTCAATTGTAATGGTAAAAGATGCTAATGGTGATAAGCATAATTCAGGATTAAAAAAGCTTGGTGCCATATTAGCTGATGATGTTGAAATTGGCTGTAATGCAGTTACTTCTCCTGGCACATTTTTGGGTAAAAACTCAAGAGTTTATGCTAATACTTTAGTTAGTGGATATATTCCTCAAGATTCTATAGTTAAAAACAAAGCAAAAGTTGAAGTGGTTAAAATTAAAAAATAGTTTTGTATTTTACTCTACATATATTAGCCTAGTTCTGATATAAAAGAAATGTTAAAATCTTTAATGGAGTAATTTTCTTAATTCTATGATAATTTTTTTTGCAGAAATTTTAGGATAATCATACTCACTTGTAATATCAGCTTTTATTATTTTTATTTCTTTATCTATATTTTCATAATCTAGCATAAATGGATAATTGTGTTTTTTATCTAATATTATGTAATTTAAGTAATCATTTATATTTTCTGCCTTTAGATATTTAAGTATTTCCTTAACTTGAAAACTAAGAGCTCTATTATTTAATTCTGAATCAAAAAAAGTATTAGCTATGTATATTTTAGGGGCTTTGTTTGCTTTTATTGCTAAATTTACATTGTTTACTAAAAAATTTGATAAAATACTTGTGTAAAAACTACCTATTGGATAAATTATTAAATCTGCATTTTCAATTTCTTTTTTTAGTTTATTATTTATTGAAGCTTGTGAATTTATCAAAAATATTTTTTCTATATTAGAATTAAGAGGGGGAGTTTCTTTAGCTGTTATTAAGTGTTGTCCTATAATTTGTTCATTGTTTTCTAAAATTGCTCCTATGTGTAAAGATTTGTCTGTAATGGGATATATTTTATCTTTAATTGATAATAACTTTCTTATTTTTTTTATTGTTTCATATATATTTTGAGTTTCTAAGTAATCTCCAAGTAGTATAAAATTGCCTATTGAGCCATTTTGAAGTTTAAACTGTGAAGATTTTTTATCATTAAAATTTTTTAATGATTTTGCAAAAAATATTTTATATTTTTCTTTTATATTTTTTATGAGGGTATGACTTAAGTCAATAAATTTATCTAACTCTATTTGTATTTTTTTATCATCATTATTATTAAATCTATATTTTAACAAATTGATTATATTTTCATTTTGATTTTTTAAAATTAATGAAATTATCCTATTTCTAATGTCTCCTATAGCTAATACATCAAATTCTTTTCTTATAACAGCACTACTTCCTCCACTGTCAAAAGTTGTGATAATATTTATCATTATTAAATCATTTTGAACAGAAAACTCCGAAGCAATTTGCCTTAAAGCCGTTCCACCTGTAAAAAATAATATTTTTTTGTTTAAATCATTACCAAACATATTTGCATTATAGCTTTGAAAAAAAAATTGTCAATAATTGCAGAATTATTTCATGTATGATAGTATCAAATGGTTTTGTTGGAGTGATAAATGAAAATATTAATAAATATTATTTTTTTTATGTTTATGTTATCAATGCCTTTGTTTGCCTTAAGAAGTGGTGGGCGTAGTGGAGGAAGAGGGTTTTCTGGACGAAGTGGTTATCATAGTTCTGGGCATAGTGGTGGAGTGGGTGGTACTCATGTTATTAGTGGTAGCGGGCATGGATTACATTCAGGAGTTGAATATGGGAATGTAGTTCCTGCGAAAAACAGTAAGTATGATATATTAGTGGTCGTTGGAATTATTCTTTTAATAATTATTTCTATTGTAATATTTATTATTACTAAAAATAGAAAAATTAAAAAATCAAAAGAAATAATAGGAAAAATATCTGAAATTGATGAAACATGGGACACTGAATATATTAAAACTAGAGTTGAAGAAGTCTTTTTTAAATTAGTTGAATCAAAATTAAATAGAACAGCTGATATTAAAGAGCTTACTAGTGCTAGTTTTTATAGGAATTTTAAAGCCAAAATAGATGGAATGTTAATTAGAAATGAAAAATATATTATTGAAAATATAGAAATTAAAGAGATACAAGTTGTTGAAGTTACAGATTATAAAGATGATACTCAAGATAGATTCTGGGTGTATCTTGTAGTAAATATGGTTCATTTTTTAGTAGATTCTAATAATATTATTATTGAGGGCTTCCAAAAACCAGAAGATTACAAAGAGTTATGGAATTTTATGCGAGGAAGTGATAATTCATGGATATTAAGAGAAATATTAGATGAACCAGAAGAACATATGCATAAATTCAAATCTTTTTCTGAAGAATTATAAGTTAAATATCTATCTTGTTACAAATATTCATATATGTTATTATAAGCTTAAGTTTATTTATGGGGGCAAATGTCTAAAAAGGTTTATGGTAATATTAATAATTTAAAGGCATCTACAATTAAAAAGCTAGAATCTATTTACACTAGAACAGTTCATAAAGATGAAATAGTTTCAACATTTATTGCAAAACAACTAAATACAATTTCAAGAGAGATTAATAAAATTATTGCTGTTATAATTGATAGAAAAGGCAAGATTGTATTTGTCATTGTTGGTGACAGTAATAAAGTTTTTATTCCAGATTTAGGAAGGTTTAGAAGTGGAGGAAATAGATTTAGAGGGCTTAGATTATTTCACACTAGGCTTAATTATGAAGAACTAAATATAGATGATTTGACAGATTTATATAAACTTAAATTAGATATGGTATCGGTATTAACAATGACGCCTAATGGAGACCCCGATTTAATTTATTCTGCTACAATTGAACCGTCAGCTAAAGAGAGTTATAGATACTTAGATCCTGTGTCTATACATGAAATTAATATTAATTTTCTAAATATAATAAAGGAGATAGAAGAAGATTTTAATAAAAAAGTAGATGAACAAATAAATATTGAAGATAAAGAGAATGCAATAATTATCTATGTTTCAAATAAACCTAGAAACGAAATTAATAGTTCAATAGAAGAAATAAAAGCTCTTGCTTATACAGCAGGAGTTAATGTTTTACGAGTTGTTATTCAAAGAAAAAAAACTAATCCTAAAACAATTATTGGCTTAGGAAAATTAGATGAAATTTTATTGTTATCCAATAAGTTGAATTGTAATTTATTGATTTTTAACCATACTTTGTCTCCTGCTCAGCTTAGGACATTAACAAATTATTTAGATGAAAAAATTATAGACAGAAATATGCTTATTTTAGATATATTTGCTCAAAGAGCAAAATCTAATGATGGAAAAATACAAGTTGAGCTAGCACAATTAAAATATTTATCAACCCGCCTTGCAGAAAGAGCTAATGCTTTATCTAGATTAACAGGAGGAATTGGTGGTAGAGGGCCAGGTGAAAGTAAATTAGAAGTTGATAAAAGAAGAATAGAAAAAAGGATTAAATTATTGAGCGATAAATTAAAAAAAATTGAAACTAAAAGAAATTTACAAAGAAAAAAAAGAATATCAAGTGATAGTATGATTATTTCTTTATTAGGATATACAAATGTTGGTAAGTCTACCCTTTTAAATAGAATAACAAAATCTAATGCAATTGTTGAAGATAAATTGTTTGCTACATTAGATACCACTAGTAAATCCCTAGTTTATAATAATAAAAAATTAATTATTAGCGATACTGTCGGTTTTATTAAAGAATTACCAAAAGAATTATTTCAAGCATTTAAAGCAACGATTGAAGAAATTAAGTTTAGTAATTTGATCTTACATGTAGTTGATCCTTCAGATGATGATTATTTAAATAAAATGAAATCAGTTAACAAAATATTAGAGGATTTAAAATTAATTAATAGTGAGATTATTTATGTTTTTAACAAAATCGATTTAATTTCAGAAGATGAATTAAATTTTTTAAAAAGGCTTTATCCAAGAGCAATATTTACATCAGCTAAAAAAGATTTTAATTTCATTGAATTTATAGAAAGAATAAGTATGATTTTATAATTACAGAATTACTATTTTCTCGTATTTTTTTTAAAGGCATCTTCAAATCTAAAGCCTTTAGGTGCTTTTTTATTTACATCATTCTTAAAATTTTTATATAAATTCTTACCTTTTTGGGTTTCAATATTTGCTTTAGCTTCTTCTGCCATTTTTTTATTTCTTCTTTCCATGCTTGCTGATGGAGTATATCTGTTGTCTATGGAAAGCATCTTTCTGTAATATCTAAGAATTTTTTTAGCTTCTATATTTTTAGGGTCTATACTTAATACTTTTTTGGCATATCTAATAGCTACATTCATTTTTAATGCCTTTTGGGCATCTTTGGCCATTCCTAGATAATAATCCACTTTGGCATCATCTGTATTATCGAGGTCATCAGTATCCATTAAGAATTTCCTTCTTTTTTCTTGAACTTTAACGGATTCTTTGGTTTTGTTTCTTCTTCTTTCATGTATTCTTTCAAATCTTTTTTTTAATCTTTGTTCTTGCTTAAAGGCATCCTCTTGAGAGTCAATTCTAATATTGGGTTCAACAGGTCCACTGTCACAAGAGATTATTGTAAATATTGATAATGAAACTAGGATAATTAATCTCATATTTCCTCCTAAAGTACATAATATTCTATTATTATTTTATATATTTGTCAATTCTTAAACTTTCT